>WJMF01000052.1 GCA_014728085.1 Candidatus Zhuqueibacterota bacterium | reverse complement strand
TATATTAACGGGTTGATATATAACGTTTTTCCTGTTATATTATAATGAATTCTATTTGGTTCGGTTTGATTTTTTTTCATCCGCCGAATCATCTTTGCAAAAGAGGGAAAGCAGTCATGTAAACATTTTTCGATTCCCTATACATATGTATTACAAACAATGGTTGGTGAATATGAATCGAAGAAAATTTTTAGAGTTGTCGCTATCGGCAGCCCCGTCTGCTGTGTTCTTGCACACCCTGAACTGCCGCAAAGCTGAATCCAGGCCCCCCAATATATTGTTCATCATGGCTGATGACCACACCAGTCAGGCATGGGGATGTTATGGCTCCCGTCTGCAGCCTTATACACCAACGGAAAATATAGATCGGTTACGCTCCGAGGGCGCTTTGCTGCAGAACTGTTTTTGTACCAATTCCATCTGTGTCCCCAGCCGGGCAACCATTTTAACCGGCCAATACAGCCATATTCATGGCGCAAAGCGTCTGGACGGGAGGCTTGTACCGGAGCGGAAGCATGTCGCCAAACTTTTGAGAGAAAACGGTTATGAGACCGCCGTTATCGGCAAGTGGCATCTGAAAGAACGACCAGAGGGATTTGATTATTACAGTGTTTTACGTCGGCAGGGCAGGTATCACGATCCGGTATTTTATCAGGCCGGAAAAGACTGGCAGGGCGAGGGGATAGAGGTAAAGGGACATTCGACTGATGTTATCACGGATCAGTCTTTGCAATGGCTGCAGCAGAGAAAAAACTCAAGCTCTCCGTTTTGTCTGATGTGTCATTTCAAAGCTGTCCATGAACCGTTCTACAGTCATGACCGTTATCGCGATTTGCTCGCCAACGTCCATATCCCTGAACCACAGGACCTTTACCGGCCTTCGAGTCCGGTGGGCAAGCGGTTTGAAGGCTGGCCGCTGCAGATTTTGGCGCAAAGGTATCTGAATAATCCCGAACGCTATCCACCGCCACGGCTTTCGATAACGGATAAAGCGGATGAAAAGACTCTTTTAAAGGCAACGTATCAAAAATTTATAAAGGATTATCTGCGTGCGGTTGCCGGTATTGATGACAACATCGGTCGCTTGCTCGATTATCTCGACGAGAATAATCTGCGCGAGAATACGGTAGTCATTTATACGTCCGATCAGGGATATTTTCTCGGCGAACATAACCTGTTCGATAAGCGCTTTATGCTCGAGCAATCCATGCGCATGCCTTTTGTCATTCGTTATCCCGGAGAAATTGCAGCCGGTTCGACAATCGGGGATATTATTCTGAATATCGATTTTGCCGGCCTGTTTCTCGATTATGCCGGTATTCACATTCCCGATTCCATGCAGGGATCGAGTTTTCGTCAAAATTTGCAGGGCCGTTCACCAAAAAACTGGCGTCAAGCCATGTATTACCATTACTGGATGCATCAACCCGAGCGCCCGGCTCATTACGGTATCCGCACACAACGGTATAAATTGATCTACTATTATGGCCTGGTGCAAATGGGCCATTCACCTGAACGCTGCTGGGAATTGTATGATCTGAGAACCGATCCGAATGAACTGGAGAATCAATATGACAATCCGGATTACCGGCATCTTGTTGCAAAGTTGAAACGCGATCTGGAAACATTACGACAACAATTTAATGATACCAGAGATCCTCTTGATCCTGAATTGTGGAGTGAATAGCATGAATGAGAATATGATGGCGGCCGTTCTGGGACCTTACGGCAATATTCAGTGGAAGCAACTGCCCAAACCCGACATCTCAAACAAACAGGTCCTGGTTCGGGTACATTATACCGGCATTTGTGGTAGCGATCAGCATATATTCAAGGGGGACTTTGATCCGCGTACTCCCATTCCCTTTGCCCAGGGACATGAATTTGCCGGCGTTATCGAACGCGTCGGAGGAGAGGTTAAGAATCTCGGGTACGGCGATCACGTTACCGTGGATCCGATTATACCCTGCGGTCAATGTGTTGCCTGCGGCAGAGGATTTTATTCCGCCTGTACCTCTCTGAAACTTTTGGGCGTCGATATGAATGGCGGCTTTGCCCAATATGTTGCTGCAGATGCATCCATGGTTTATAAACTGGACAAACGCATACCCTTACATCACGCCGCTCTGATTGAAATGTATTCCATCGGTTTTCATGCCTGTAACCGGGCCGGGTTACAACCGGAAGATACGGTATTGATATGGGGAGGAGGCAGAATAGGCCATTCCATTGCCCAGGCCGTCAGGACCCGCAATCAAAAGCCGATTTTTATGGTCGATATAATAGAAGAGCGTTTACAAATCGCGCGCCGTTACGACAAGACAATCATTCCTGTACTGCTTCAGCGAGAGGATCCCATGCAGATTATCCGCAAGGAAACCGGCGGCGAGGGAGTGGACATTGCCTTTGAGGCGGTTGGGCATGCTCAAATCGTACCGGATCGCCCCAATCCGATACGCGGATGCATACAGGCGATTCGCGGCCGGGGAACCGTTTGTGTTCTGGGACTCGCAGATGATCCTGCTCCTGTGGTGTTTAAAGAACTCATCTGGAAAGAAGGGCAAATTATTGCCTCCCGGGTCAGTCATGGTGAATTCGGTGAGGCCGGCAAGGCGCTGGCAGCGGGTACTCTTGATCCCGATGCTCTGATCACCAAAATTCTGCCCGTTTCCAGGGCCATGTCCGCTTTTGAATTGCTCGACAACTATCCGCAACAGATACTCAAGATCGTTTTGGATTTGACAAAGTGATTACACTTTTTAAGCGTTTTTTCTACCAAAGTATTTTCAAGGGTCTGTTCACAGGAGGATAGCTATGAGAACCATTATTCTTTTAGTAATATCTCTGTGTACCTGGTCCGTTACGGCTGGAACGAATGATGAGGAATTGTCTATGGAGATTTATGCTAATTTGGGAACGCAGGAAATCAATGCCGATATTTATGGCCATTTTTCCGAACATTTGGGCAGATGTATTTATGAAGGATTTTGGGTTGGATTGGATTCGGAGATACCCAATACGCGTGGAATTCGAAATGATGTTGTAGAATCGTTAAAACAGCTCTCTGTTCCGGTACTGCGCTGGCCCGGTGGTTGCTTTGCCGATGAATATCACTGGAAGGACGGCATCGGCCCTTATGAACAGCGCCCATCCATGATCAATACACACTGGGGTGGCGTCTCCGAGAATAACCATTTCGGAACGCATGAATTCCTCGATTTATGCGGGCAGCTCGGCTGTGAACCCTACATTTGCGGTAATGTCGGCAGTGGAGAGGTTAAAGAGATGCAAGAGTGGGTGGAGTATATCACTTTTGACGGCAAGAGTCCTATGGCCGATTGGCGGCGCCGAAATGGACGCGATAAACCCTGGAATGTCAGATTCTGGGGCGTGGGAAATGAGAACTGGGGCTGCGGCGGCAATATGCGTCCGCAATATTATGCGGATTTATACAAGCGCTATCAGACCTACCTGAGAAATTTCTCCGGAAACAAACTCTTCAAAATCGCTTGCGGATCTTATAACGACGATTACGACTGGACGGAGGTCCTCATGCGGGAGGCTGCCGGCCGAATGCACGGTCTCTCCTTTCATTATTACACTGTAACCGGGACATGGCAAGACAAGGGATCGGCAACACAATTCACAGAAGCAGAATATTTCACAACGTTGAAAAAAGCCCTGCATATCGATGACCTCATTCAACGGCATTCCACGATTATGGACAAATATGATCCGGAAAAACGCATTGGATTAATGGTCGACGAATGGGGGACCTGGCACGAAGTGGAGCCCGGTACAAATCCCGGTTTTCTTTATCAGCAAAACACCATGCGCGATGCCATGGTGGCGGCATTGACATTACACATTTTTCACAAACACTGCGACCGGGTGCGGATGGCCAATATTGCCCAGACGGTAAATGTACTGCAATCCATGATTCTGACGCAAAAGGACGGGATGATCCTGACGCCGACCTATTGGGTGTTCGAGCTGTTTAAAAATCATCAAAATGCCAGGATGTTGCCGGTTTCCTTTGATTCCGGCTCGTACAAGATGAACGGAGAAGCGATTCAAGCCGTCAGTGCATCAGCCAGCAAACAACAAAACGGCAGCATTACCGTGTCATTCTGCAATGTCGATCCGCACAAGCCTCGAAGAGTTCGCTGCAAAATTTCCGGCCAAACGGCAAAGTCCGTCAACGGCAGAATATTGACAGCGGGCGAGATCAGCAGTCATAATACTTTTGAAAAACCCGACGTGGTAAAACCCACAGCTTTTGGTGGAGCTCAATTGGAAGCGGGAGAGGTGATAATCGATTTACCCTCAAAATCGATCGCTGTCCTCGACCTCTATTAGATGATTCAATTTTGCTTTGTTGAAAACGTTATGCAGGGGATTTGAAGGGCAAAGGATTTATTTTATCAGTGACAAAAAAACCACGCCCGGTTTAATCATTTCTGCGATGCTGAGGCCGGCAAATCCGGTTGCAGAGACACTGCAACCGGCCCATGTTTGAAGGCTGTGTTTTCCCCGGGGCAGGTCGGCGTCTTCGACCATGATGCCGATTCGCCGGGCAAAGGCGGGTGTACATAAAAAGCGCTTGAACATGGCAATAGCGCGATCTATAGCGGCATCATTGCAGGCTTGCTGGTAGACGAGAAAAGCAAGAGGAATGCCGGCGGTCTTTGAATTATTCCATGCGTCCTGCAGGGGAAACCAGGAACGGTTATCCAGAGTATTAAGCAGACCTTTTTCTCCTTTCAGATACCATCCGTAGACCTGTTCAATTTTATTCTTTAAAAGAGAATCCTCGGTATGGTGATAGAGCATCAAGATACCGTCGCTGTAATAAAAATTATCTCCAAAATGAGTAACGGGTTGGTCATAAACGGCACCCTCTTTAACCGAGATGTGGGCATGCGAAACAGGTCTGCCATCTTGCTTCCAATTCTGCAACAGGAACCAGGCAGCGCGTTCAGCCACACTGAGGAACTGTTTTTCACCGCCGGCGCAATAAAGGGTTGTGAACGCTGCTGTTTGTGTGGCTGTGGCGACGCTGTATTCGCGTTTTCTCGCCACACCGCTCTCCATGCCATTGGTAAAGCCGCCGGAGGGCCGTTGCCACTGCATTGCCCATTCCCGACAAAATCGCTTCAGGGATTGCTCATATTTTTCTTTTCTTTGAGCATCGACATATTGAATTGAAACGCCCAATGCTGTTGCGATGCTGCCGATATCAGCCAGATTCATCCACTGGGTGGTCATGATGCTGTCCAACTCGGATTTACCGAGACTGGAAGTAGGTTTATTGCGATAAGTCTGGTGCCAGGCGCCATTCGGTAGTTGTTCCTCAACAAGCTTATCCAGAATCCGGGTGACTGCATTCAGATAGTGTTTTTCTCCAAATATATCATACGCGGCCAACAGGGTACGGATGGGGTAGGCTGAAGTATACCACCAGTATCGGGTTCCCTTTTCTCCGTGTTCGTAATCGCCAAGAAAGCCATTCGGCAATCTGTGCGCCAGCAGCCAGTCGCAACAGGCTTTAAGGGTTTGCCGGGTGTCAACCAGCCCTTTTTTAAAAACTTCATCGACTGTCGGTAACTGATCCGGCGGCGCTTTTTCGAACATTTTCCTCAAGGATTTCCCGGCCTGGCCTCTGATGGTCAAACCGTTCAGGATAAACGATCCCTGATGTGATGGCGACAGCAAACGGATTTTCAATACCTGATTATCGATCCGTGCAGGGAAGGAGAGAAAAAGCGTGTCAGAAGCCTCGACTTTTATATCGGAGGAGACCAGGCTATCCTGAATATAAATGCTAAAGGGTCCGTGTTCCGAGCGGGCATCATGCATGATGAAGGTGATATAATAAGTTCCATTATCCAGCCCGACCCGAAATTCTCCCTTGTCACTGCTGACAAAATCCTTTAAAAGGGGGTTTTTTGAATCATAATACTCTATCTCCCTGACATTGTCGATCCATAAATACCTGGGACTGTGATAAACTCGCGAAACGGCCGTATACCCCGGCTCAACATCCTGAAACGCTCCACCAAAGTCAAAGCAATATAAGACATCTCCATATTGAGCGTTTACAATACCATTAAGTAAAAGCAGGAAAACACAGATCCACTGCATGTAACGGATCCTTTCCGTTTTGCGACCTTGTTGTTCCGGTGAGACACCGGATTTTTACAATTTCAGTTCCTCAAGCAATTTCCAGCAATAGAGCTGCATTCGCGGTAGATGAAAAGGACCTTTCCAATAATTGCCTTTCAGAGTTGAAGAAATCGTGCCATCGCGATGTAAATAGCCGAACCATTCTCCGTATTCAGGATCGGGAAGGTGTTTATAGGCCCAGTCATGCGCCATTTGATGCCATTGCAGATACTTTTCATCTTTTGTCAGTTCATAGGCGAGCAGGGTGGCGATAACGGCTTCATTTTGCGGCCACCAGAATTTCATATCGTGCCAGTATTCGGCCGGCGGATGTCCTTTGGCATCGCGATAGTATAGAATGCCACCGTGTTTTTCGTCCCAGCCCCATTTCCAGGACCACTCGAGGATTTTTAATCCGATATCTCTGAGAGCAGTATCGTTGTTGCGCCATTTGGCCTCATGCAGAATAAACCAGCCGGCCTCGATGGCGTGCCCGGGACAGATCATTCTGCCTTCAAAGGTATCCATGAATTCACCTTTTGGACCGGTGGATTCGATTACGGCTGAAAATTCTTCTCTCATAAAATCGGTTTTGATCTCTTTAATCGATCTGTCGATCCATTCTTCACAAACCGGATCGGAAACGGCCGTTCTCAGAACCTGAGCAGTTGCGATCAGAATCATGGGCATGGCCAGGGCTTTGCCTTGACGTGTTTCGGGTATGATTTTGGGTGGTAACAGGCCGGGCGTTGTATGATAATGGATAATCAGTTTGAAAAGATCCAGGGCTCGCTTTGCCCATTTGGCGTCGCCGGTAGCTTTGGCCAACGCAGCCATGGCAATCACGGCAAAGGATTCCGTAAAAAGGTAACGGCGCTTGCGCAGGGGTTTTCCCTTTTTGGTCACCATAAAAAACATACGGCCATCCTGATCAAAACCGTATTTATCGATAAATTCCATACCATGGCGCGCCAGATCAAGCCATTCTTCTCTTTTTTCGACTGTATCGTAAAGCGTTGCGAGCAACCAGACGAATCGACCGTGGATCCACATGGGTTTATCCGTGCTTACGATTGTGCCGTCCCGGTCCAGACAAAACAGATAACCACCGTCTTTCGAATCAACAGCACTTTTTATCCAGAACGGCAGAGTGTTGTTTAGCAAGCCATCTCTGTAGAGTTGTAAATAGTGATCGCGCTGGTTTTTATCCATAGATAGATCCTCTGTTTAGTGATATGTGCATGATTTTGCTTCATCAACAAAAGCGTGTAGCAAATCGATTTCCGCTTCGAAGAAGTGATCGGACGGAGCCAGTATATAACCGCCATTATCGCCGGCCTCTTCAAAGCAGCGCCGGACCGCTGCTCTGGTTTCCTGAGGAGAGCAACCGGTAAAATAATGGACCTGATCGAATCCGCCGATCATGGCGACTTTGGTGCCGATGCGTTTTTTGGCCTCCGCCAGATTCACGTCCGCTCCCATTTCAGGAGGTGTAAACGTTTCCATGGCGTCTGGCTGCATTGATGCGATATCTTCAAGTATCGGCATCATGCCGCCGCAGGTATGGTAGACGATCCTCTGACCAGCATCATGTGCCAGGGCAATCAACTGACTATCATAGGGGGCAACGAATTCATTGAATATTTTCGGAGAGATAACGGTCGTAGAAGCATCGCCACCGCCAAGCTCAAGAATATCATATTTGGCCCCTTTAAGGGATTGAACAAATTTTTTCTTCCGGTGCAGCAAAATCGTTAAAAATTCGTGAACCCATTCGGGATCATCATAGGCATACATGATCATTTGCTCCGTACCGACGAGACAACAGGCATCCTGCCAGCATCCGGGTTGGCCGTAAATGTCAAAGCCGACGATATGTCCTCGGATTAATCCCCGTTGTCCGAATTTTTCTGCTTCTTTATTTACCTGGTCAACATCACATAACGGATATGTCATATAGGCAGCCAAAAGATCGATATCTTTTTTTTCTTTGACCGGGTGCTCCCATACCCATGCAGTATGTGGATTTGATTGCAGTACCATGGTCAAATCCCCCTTTGGGGTATGGATGGTAAAGCGTTCGGAATCATATTGTGAGTCTGTGACCGGTTGTGAATCAATGCTCCACGAGTCGCTGAATATCCATCTGCTTTGCAGGAATCCCGGCTCGGTGCGGTCGGGATCGATAAAAAACCCTTTCTCTTTATCCGCCTTGTGGGGAACCGTCCAGTGGATCGGATCAAGATCAAACTCGTCAAAGAATTTCTGTGTCGACATTCCATCCAGTTTATCCTTCAGGAACGATTCCATAACGTGGTGTGTTGTTACCGGCAGGCGATCCGGTATCTTGTTTTCAATGGCTGTTACCATTCTCTCTTTTGAGGTCATTTTAATTACCTGTCTGTTTTTAAGATGATCTATTTCAGATTTTGCAGCGCCTTTCGATATTTATCGCTTTCCAATCCTGTTTTTTTTATAGGAATCGGCTGAAACCCCAGCTCGAAAGCGGGAGCGTTTTTTTCCAGATTCCAGTTTTTGTTTTCAGCATTTTTGAAACCGGGGTCATGGTCGATGACGAGATTTTGGTTGTTTCTGAGTTCATCCGGAACGTCATCGTTTTCAAAGGTTAGATAAATCCAGTTTTTTTCCTCGGTGACATGATCGTCAAATGGAGACCATTGGCTTGGCTCGGAAGCTGCGATCAGGTTATCTTTTACGCGGAGATCATTAAAATCCAGACCATCATATATATCCATCCAGCGACCCTGGTAGGAAATGTTTTGTGTAATCACATTACCCTTTGCCACGGCGGGTTCATCGTCATAGAGCATCAGCAATTCAGGATATCTTTCGCTGTAGGGGGGCTGCTTATAGTTCATTGCATCCATTCGGTCATAAAGGGTTGTCACCTCACCGGTAAAGTATTTATCCGCCCATCCCAGTCCCCTGGCGTCTACATGAATGGATGGAAAGCAGTCGACAAAAATATTATTTTTGATGATATTATCCCGGCCGCCGCCGATAAAGGCACCGCGGTCAACCTTGTAAAAAAGATTACCATATACCAGTGTGCCGCTGGCAAAATCGTCCAGATAGACAGCATTGACGCCGTGTAATCCCGGTCCGTGCATGTGATGAAAATAGTTATAGCGAATCTCGTTGCCGCGACAGGTCCAGTCGCGGCCGAGATAAAAAGCCCCGACATCCCCGGTTTCTTCGGCGATGGTATGGACCTCGTTATATTCCAAAAGATGTTCATTGCCACGGAAAAGGATGGCCATATGCGGAGCATCATGGATAAGATTGTGAGCAGCACGGTTTTCCACACCATCGATATCTATAGCGGCCTGGTAGGTATAAAATATCCTGTCGTAATGGTGAATATGGTTATTGATCGCATAGAGTTTTCCCGGTTTCAGCGAAAGCCGGTCCCCACCGTGCAGTTTTATTGCCGTACCGGCAAGGTTGTAGAGGTTACAGCTTTTTATGCCGTTTTGATAGCCCTGTTCAAAGACTGCCGCTTCATTACCGATATTGCGGAAAACAGAGCCCGCGATCACATTCCGTTCGCCGCCGGTCACCACACAGGCCTTGCCCCGACAGGCCTGGAAAATGAATCCGTTGATCTCAATATGACGGCAATTATCGAGCCGAAAAAAAGGATCGGTCAGCATCGAGACCTCGGCTTTTCCTCCTTTAACAGAGGAGGGCGGCCAGAAATAGAGAACGCCGTTATTGCGATCAAGATAGTATTCTTTGGGGGAGTCCAGTTCTTCCAAAACGTTGAGAAAATAATATCGCTGTCCCTGGCGATAACCGTAGTTGCAATAGGGCTTTGCCGGATAGATCAGGTTGTTTGTCGTGTCGATTTCTGCCACCTTGTCATAGGTGTCGGCCCAGTCCCATGTCCAGAAACCGTGCATCCATATGTCGTCAAAGGAATGCCATCGACTCGGACGATTGCCATTATATTCAAAGCGTCCATAGTGACGGCCGGCAGGGATACCGTTAAACAAATTACCAGCGCTGCCGGCATGTTCCGGTTTGCCACCGTTTTGTGGCACCTTTTTGATGGTCAGCCAGCCGTCATTCGGATAACGCGCCAGGACCATCGGCTGCTGATTGAAAAAGAGCTCCATAGCGAGGGGTTGGATTGGTTTGCGTCCAAAGCCTTTTGCTTTGAGCCGTCCGTAATCCTGAATCCCCTGAGCTTTTAGGTTTGCCATCAAAACATGATCGCGGGCCTGGGGGGTAAATCGTTTGAGAATGCTGCTGTCCGAAACCGTTTTGAATCCGGTAATGATTTTGCTCCCCCTCAGCGTAACCTTTTCATTCGGATAGGCCTGCCATTTGACCGGAGAAACGGGTGTTCCGCTATCCTTTTCATTCAGTTGAAGAAAGGTTCTGAATTCATAATCTCCGCCCCGCACATAAACATGAACGGGAGCGGTCAGTGAATCTGATTTTTTCAGGCCGCGCACCGCTGATTTAGCCTTTTGAAACGTGGCAAACGGACCATCTGTTTTGTTCTTGTTCGGCGTAGCCAGGCGGCCGGACCAGTTATCGTTACCCTCCAAAGAAATAAAAAATGCATTGTCGCCCAATTCCTGTCGGTCACAGCTAAAAGAGATCAAAAAGACGAGGACTGTCGCTGCGCTGATCATTTTTTGTGTCTTTTTCATGACGTACCCAGATTGTATTTTTTCATCAGTTCTTTAATAAAAGCTATACCCTCGTGAACCAGCGTGTCCCCGTTTCTGGCCAGCCGGCGCCAAACCCAGGTGTTCATGTTATCGGTCATATCTACAAAGGATTCGAGTGCGGCATATCCCTGGTAATTCAGTTCACCGAGGGCGCGAAAAATATCATCCCAGTTGACCAGGCCGGTGCCGGGTATGCCGCGGTCATTTTCACAAAGATGATAATGAATCAGGTCCTTGCCCGCTTGCATGGTGGCGTCATAAAAATTCTTTTCTTCGATATTCATGTGATAGGTGTCCAGATGAATTTTAACGTTTTCTTCGCCGATCATGTCCTTCAGGCGCAACGCCTGCGAACAGGTATTGATGAGAAACGTCTCATAGCGGTTGACCGGTTCAAGGCCGATCCGGACATTATAGTGCTGGGCATATTTTGCAACGTTGCGCAGGCAGTCTGCCGAATATTGCCATTCTTTTTCCGTAGGCGCCTTGATTGTCGGCTTGACGTGTTGGGAATAGATTACACCGGATAGATTGTGCGCTCCGATTTCGCTGGTCGCACGCACACACGCTTTGAGATAGTCTACCCCTTTTTTGCGGATCGTTTCATCCTCGCTGGTGATGTCGGTGTCATTGAGCAGAACAGTAGAGGTGCAGACATCGATCCCCACCTTTTCCAGCCTCTGCCGTACGGCCATTGCATCAAAGGTTTCGAGTACCATTAAGGGAATTTCGATAAAATCGAGACCTAGTTTTTTAACCCGGTCTATGATATCCAGCGTATCGTTGCTCCATTGAGAGCACCAGGCATAAGCATGAATTCCAAGTTTCATTTTTTTCTCCTTGCTCCTTGAATCCGGCTATTGCATTGTAGCGTTGTTGTTATCGGCCGGCAGCTTTCGGTAACGGTCTGATATCAATCCAATGCTGTCGACAGGGATCGCTTTAAAGCCCAGCTCAAAAGCGGGACTGGTCGGCTTGAGCGTAAAGCGTTTATTCTCCGTTTCTTTCAGACCGGCATTATCCGTTATCATATTGCCCGGAAGCAGGTCGTTTGCAGGGGTATCATTATTGTCAAAAACAATATATCCCTCTGTCGAGTTGAGATCGAGATAATAGGGCTCCCAGCCGTTTGGAGGGGATTGAATACGCTTTAATATTTCCGCATCTGCGATGAGATTATTCTTTATCGTATAGACATCTGGTTCAAAGGCATAGTAATCGTAGAGCTCGATCCAGCGTCCGCCAGTGGAAACATTGTTCAGGATACGGTTGTTTTTGGGTACGGCGGGATTATCCTCTTTAAGCGTCAGCAGCTCGGGATAGCGTCGGCTAAAAGGAGGTTGGGTGGCATTCATAGCCGCCATTCTTTCCCAGAGCACATTATAGGTACCGTCAAAATAATAAAAAGCCCAGCTCAATCCCCGGGCATCGAGAAGAATAGAAGGGTGGCAGTCGATGAAGAGATTGTTTTGTATTACATTATCGCGACCGCCGCCGATCAATGTCCCTCGTCCTGAACGGTAGCAGATGTTGCCATAGAGTGTATAGCCGGAACTAAAATCGTCCAGATAAAGTGCAGTCACGCCGTGCAGTCCCTGGCCCTGAAGATGGTGAATATAGTTATAACGGTATACATTTCCCCGCCAGGTGTAATCTCTGCCCGTATGAATTGCCCCGGCATCTCCGGTTTCCTGACAGACACTGTGAATTTCGTTAAACTCGACGAGGTGATCGTTTCCCCGCACATAGATGGCTTCATGAGGCCCATCATGGATGAGATTATGAGCGATGCGATTGCCCACGCCATATAAATCGATGGCCAGTTGCCAGGTTCTTATCCATTGACTAAAATGATGGATATGATTATTGACTGCATAGTTTTCTCCGCGTTGCAGGGTCGGACGGTTTCCGCCTTTTAATACAATGCCACCAAGACTCATATTGGATATATTGCAGGAGCTGACGCCGTTGTGATTACCTCCGTTGATAACCACCGCTTGTTTGCCAAGATGTTGAAAGGTACAGCCGGCAATTTCATTATAGTTACCGCCTTCGATTACGACGCCTTCCCCCCGGCTCGAGCTGAATTTCAACCCGCGAATCGATATATATGAAGCGTTTATCCTCATCATTGGATGAGAAAGCGTGGAAACATATATAACGGCCGAATCCGGATCTGCCGGTGGCCAGAAATACATTTTTCTTTCTTTACGATCCAAAACCCATTCACCGGGGGTATCGAGCTCTTCAATGATATTTAAAAAATAATAGCGCTGATTTTTGGTATAGCCATAGTGGTGATGTGGAGAAGCGAGGGTGATTTCTTTTTTCAGAGTGTCGATGCGTTCAATTTTTTGGTAGGAATCGCTCCAGTCCCATGTCCAGTAGCCGTGCACGTATGCCTGTTGTGGCGAGTGCCATTTATTCGGTCTGTTGCCCGAGTAGACAATTCGGCCGTAGTGTCTGCCCACCGGAACGCCGTCATAGCGTTTTTCTCTTTCCAGCCCTTCGTGAAAGAGCGAGTCCCCCTGCTGAGGTACATCAGCGACCCTGAGCCAGCCTTCATTCGGATATCTGGCCATGGTCATTCGGCGGCCGTTGAAAAAGAGTTGCAGCGGAGGCGCTCCGCGCGGCTCAATGCCGCCATATTCAACAATGCCCAATTTTTCGAGATCATATTCAATGATATGATTTTTACCTTTTGAATTAAAAAAGGGGCGGGTGGATCGTTTGTGTCCGTTTAAAGCTTTTGCCCCTGTAAACACAGGATGTTCGTTGGCAAAAGCAGACCAAATCACCGGCCGGTCAGCCGTACCGCTGTGGTCAGGCTGGAAGCTGATCGTGCTGTCCAAAGCGTAAATGCCCTGACGAAAATAGACGATAATTTTTTCAGATTTCTCTTTCTCAATTGCCGCAAGTGCCCATTCCGGTGTGCGAAAGGGCCCATCGCTATGGTCTTTGTTTGGCACGGCGATTTTTCCGGACCAGCTGTTATTTCCCTGCGGAGAAACATAATAGATGACCTCTTGAGCATGGCAGGCCAAAACAAAGATCAAAAGAATGCATATCCATTTTGGCATTTGGTTTTCCTTTTCAATACGGGTAATGATAAATGATACATAAACACATGTAGAGAAGCAAGTCTATTTTTTTGTTGATGTGTACAGCTTGATATAGATCGTTTTATGGATTTATCGTTGCTTTTGTTTTAACGAATCATACAGGCGTTTCATCCGGAAAAACAAGATATGTTTCTATTTTTGCAAAAATTTCTGCATTCGGAAGGAGACAGTAAAAATGACAAGTGTCATAACCTTAGGACATTATAATTTTGGTATTGTGGGTTATTGTTTTATTAATTGTTTCAAGTTATTGAAAAACAGTCAAACTTTTAATTTTATCCGAATGGTATGATTCTTGTAAAAGAGGAATTGAAAACTTTATATAAAACTCGATTAAACTTTTAATTCATCTTACACAATCCAAATCAAGAGGAGGATGTATGCGAAAACTATTTGGGCTGGTACTTTTCGCTTTTTTCGTGTATGCCGGAATGGGTTTTGCCCAGATGCAGGTACGAACAACGGGCGGTATCATGGTTTTGACGGTTAACAATGAGGGGGACACGGATGTTCTTCGTACCCTGTCCGCGGATTCTGTTCGAATCAAGCACGGCACAGCCGTGCTTGGTATGGTACCATTTTCTCAGGATGACAGTGGAGTACTCAGCTGGAGCCTGGCTCCGACGACAGATGGTCAGGTATTGAAATGGAATTCCACGACTCAGCAATGGGAACCCGGTGCAGACGATGGCGGCACGACTTATACTGCCGATGGCGTTACCCTGGAACTCAACAGTGGCGAATTTTCCGCACTCAGTGATGTCGATCAGTGGAATGCAGACCGTATACGAGATCACGGCGTTAGCACTACCACGCCCACAGATGGTCAGGTGTTACAGTATAACGGTACTTCCAGTTTGTGGGAACCGGCTGCTGATGCAAACACCGAATATTCTGCTGGTACGGGTATGAATTTGAGCGGAACGACATTTAATGCCCAGACCACATCAGCATTGTGGAATGCCAATGCTCTTCAGGGTAGTGATGTAAGCGCTACTGCTCCATCCACAAACGGACAGGTGCTGAAGTGGAATGCCACGGCATCAAGATGGGAACCGGGACCTGATGACGGTGGTACCACCTACACCGGTGGTACCGGAATCACGATCAGCGGCTCCACCATTAATGCTGACGCCACCACGGCGATGTGGAATGCAGATGCTCTGCAAGGCAGCGATATCAGCGCCACCGCTCCGTCAACAAATGGTCAGGTACTCAAATGGAACGGGACTTCAAATCACTGGGAACCCGGCACTGATACAAACACGACGTACAGCGCCGGTACAGGTATGACGCTTTCCGGAACCACATTTAATGCCAGGGCGACTACCGCGATGTGGAATGCAGATGCACTGCAGGGCAATAATGTCAGCGCAACGACCCCAAGCAGTGGTCAGGTGTTGAAGTGGAACGGTACAGCCTGGACGCCGGGTGCGGATGACGGTGGTACCACCTACACCGGTGGCACCGGAATCACGATCAGCGGCTCCACCATTAATGCTGACGCCACCACGGCGATGTGGAATGCAGATGCACTGCAGGGCAATAATGTCAGCACAACGACCCCAAGCAGTGGTCAGGTGTTAAAGTGGAACGGTACAGCCTGGGCCCCGCAAAGCGACCAAACCGGAGCTTCCTACTGGAACGGCACGGCCGGAACCGGCTCGACCATCGACAGAACCGGAGATGTCATCATCGGGTCAACGACCGGTGCTGCTCTGGAACTTTCCTATGATAGCACCAACGATGAAGCGACCATTCAAAGCGGTGGTGGCAGTAATCCCATTTATATCAAAGGAAATCAGCTTATTTTTGTCATTCCCTAACTTTACTACCATACATCAGGGCGAAACTTCGCCCTGATGTATGATTGATTTATTTTTCTTCTTTTTTGTTTTTGTCACCGGATTGGCTTGATTTCCGGGAAGGGGATTTACGACCTGTGCTTTTGGTTTTGGGGGTTGTGGAGGCACGGGACGTAGCGACTTGCGCTTGTTCACTCTCGGCCTTTTTCTCTTCTTTTTCTTTCTTCTCTTTTTCAGGTGCGGCTAATTTTCTCGCACGAACGAAAAACCAGACCGACAAGATCAACAAAACAACACCGATGAACAGGATGGTATAGGATATGTTTCGAAAGTTGTTCAGGGCTTGCTTTTTTTCCTGCAGCTTTTGTGCTTTGGTATACAAATCCGCATCAAGCAGATCGAGTTTTTTCTCTCTTTCTATTAGTTTTAATTCCTGTTGTTTGAGCTCGGACTGCAAACTGTCGAGTTCGCCTTTTAATAGTTCAAGTTTGACTTTTTGCGCCTGCAGGTCGAGATCTTTTTGTTTTTGAGGTTTTTGTACCGGTTCATCGACCTCGGGTTGTCCACAGCAAAAGAGAAAGGCCATCGCCATGGCTAAAAACAGTAAATATTTTTTCATTGTTTCCTCCTGTTTTTTGGTTTATTCATGATGAATTACTCTTGTATCTCCCACCCGTTCTGTACGGCCTTTGGCGTCGAAATAATCGAGCAAACCCATCGCGAACTTTCGAGTGGTATTGAGCATTTCGCGAAACTCACTTACACTCATTTCTTCCTGTTTTTTAGACAGTTCAATCAACATCTGTTCCGCTTTTTCGATCGCATTTTGATGAAAGTAGAGGTCCCCTTCCGCCCGAATGACTTTATTTTGCCCCTGCAGAGCGCCGGTTACCTTTTCAATGTCCTGAACCGGGGTTCCGATTTGAGCGGCTATCTCCTGCAGGGATGGCGTCATGAAAGGCGATTTCAGCAGCAGGGCTTCGATTTGGTCTGCCAGCGCTTTTTGTCCGGCGGAAAGGCGAATCTCATGTTCCCGTCGTTTAATCCAACGGTCAACGGTAACGAGTTGCTTTTCTGCAACAAGCTTTTGCAACACATAGTCAAAAAGGATAGAGGAGATTTTTGGACCTGAATTTTCCTTCAACTCCGCCCTGCTTATACCCGCTTTTAACGGATTCCCCTCATGAAAATCGGTTATTACTCTGATGATGGTTTCGCTTAATCTCCGGACGTGAACTGAATGGGTATAGACTGATTTGTTTCCCTTACCAGGGACAGTTATCTCACCGTCATTGACGAGTTTATCGATATAGGGTTTGATTTCTTCTGAAAGGAAGCCACTTTGCCGCGCCAGCTCTGACAAGCCGAGACATTGATAGGGGGTATTTAAAAGCGTCAGCGTAACAATTTCTTCCGGATTCTGTTGTTCGAGTTGTTTCAGCTGTTTGATGGTATTGGAATCGAAGCGGCGGTGTTTAGCGGCTTGGTCATCCAGAACAATACCTCCACCGATGGTAATGGCCGGGGAATATTGTCTGATAACATAGTGTTCGCGTCGGCGGGTTGCGGTCTGTTTCTCAAGATGCAGCTGCACATAGGCGGACTCGCCCGGCAAAAGGTGTTTCTGGTCCAGCAGGGTCAGCCGGGCGAACAACTCCTGTGTTCCCAGATGCAAGCGCACACGGACGCGATTTTTAAGCGTTTTCGGGGCGCTTTCCAGCAAATAGAGTTTGGCATCGAGGCGATTTGTTGGCTTGAAATAATCCGGTGTGGCCAATACATCACCGCGTTTGATTTCTTCCTTGGTGATATTGTGCAGATTGAGGGCTGCGCGTTCACCTGCAGCTACCTGCTCGACTTTATTGCCATGGCTTTGAATATTGCGAATTTTGAGCAATCGACCCGGAATCCGTTCGACTGTTTCACCAACGCGCACCGAACCGCTCAGTACCGACCCGGTTACAACGGTACCGAATCCCTTTATTGAAAAGGAACGGTCTACAGGCATCCAGAAAAGACCCTGCCCGGTACGGGGTTTTATCTTCCCCGGCAACCCGAGAAGATAGCTGCGCAAGGCGTCGATTCCTTCGCCGGTGGTGCTGGAGACGATGAATGTGTCGGCATTTTGCAGAAACGTGTTTCTGACCAAGTCCGAGATATCCTCTTTTACCAGTTGCATCAAGTCATCATCAACGAGATCGCATTTATTGATGACGATAATGCCGTTTGCTACATCCAGCAATTTGAGAATGTCGAAATGTTCCCGTGTTTGTGGCATGACGCTGTCATCGGCAGCGACCACCAATATGGCGAAATCTATCGTACTGACACCGGCAACCATGTTTTTTACAAATTTTTCATGACCCGGGACGTCGATAATAGCGATATCTTTATCGAGAAAAGCAAAACCAAGATCAATCGTCAACCCCCGTTTTTTCTCTTCCTGAAGGCGATCCGGATCTGTGCCGGTCAGCGCTTTAACAAGAGCGGATTTGCCATGATCGATGTGGCCTGCTGTGCCGATAATCATATGTGGCATCTGAATTCGCTTCCTTGAATATGTTTCTATACTTCATAAGCTAGAAAAATTTCATTGGAAAATCAAGAAGCTTCTGTTTATTACAATTAAAATTTTCCGTTTCGGAATTGTTCTTGATTGTTTGGCAGATTTTCTTTATTCTAATGCCATTCATTCATTTGTGATGATTCCAATTAACTTTTGAGGACGAAAAATGACCGATTCTTCAACATCCGGCAAGATGACCTGGAGATTTCCGCGCTTTTTTTGGGTTGCCAACAGTATCGAGCTGTTCGAACGCGCTGCTTATTATGGTATGTTCATTACCTTAACTCTTTATCTGACACGCGAAGTCGGGTTTACAGATATTGAAACAGGGTGGGTCACTGCGTTTTTCGCGGGATTTATCTATTTTGCTCCCATGTTTACCGGTGCAATTGCCGATAAAATCGGCTTTCGCAACGCTCTCATCATCGCCTTTTCACTGCTCTTTGCAGGTTATGCGTTGCTGGGTGCCCTGCAAATCAAGCTTACCGCCATTTTTTCCTTGTTTTTAATATTAACCGGTGGCGGCTTTGTCAAATCGTGTATAACCGGAACGGTCGCCAAGGCATCCGATTCGGCCAACAGAGCCCGCGCCTACTCTTTGTTTTATCAGGTGGTCAACATCGGCGCTTTTCTCGGAAAAACCGTTGCCAAACCCCTTCGCACCGAACTCGGTTTGAAATATATCAACTTTTATTCCGCTTCCATGGCTTTTGTAGCACTGATCATTGTTATTTTCCTCTTCAAAAATATTGACCGTGAAGGGGCGGGAAAATCGATCGGAGAGACTTTAAAAGGTTTGCTCAGGGTTTTTACAAATATTCGGTTTATGATTTTAATCTTTATCACAGCCGGCTTTTGGTCCATTCAGGGACAACTCTATGCCACCATGCCAAAATATGCCTTGCGAATGATCGGAGAAAGTGCCGCCCCGGAATGGCTGGCCAATATCAATCCTTTTATGGTCGTGATATTCGTGGTGCCTATCACTCAGATGGTGCGTAAAATCAGTCCGGTGAGTTCCATAGCAATTTCTTTGCTTATTATTCCCTTGTCGGCCTTGTCGGTAAGCCTGAGTCCGGTTTTACAGGAAGTGACCGGGCGCTCCGTCTCTTTCGGGATATTCAGCCTCCATCCGATTACGGTTATGCTCATCATCGGAATTGCCCTGCAGGGTCTGGCGGAATGTTTTCTCTCACCGCGTTATCTCGAGTTTGCCTCCAAGCAGGCGCCCTCTGATCAGGTTGGTCTTTATATGGGATACGCCCACTTGAACACCTTTTTTGCCTGGCTTTTTGGTTTTATTATTTCGGGTTATCTCCTCGATGCTTTTTGCCCGGATCCAACCACACTCCCTGCACCGGTGCAGGAACTCTACCATGCAGCCCTGAGCGGTGATGCTTCCATGCCCGAGATATACGCTCATGCGCATTATATTTGGTATGTGTTTGCCGGCATTGGTGTTTTTGCTTTCTCGTGTTTACTTGTATTTCGCCATGTGACAGCACGTATCGACCGGCAAGAATTGGAATCCAACCAATAACAGGAGTCGAAAATGAAAAGCTGCATAGTGATCTGCATGTTATCGCTTTTTATTTTTTGTACGAGCGAGTCTGTTCCCCCTCAGGATCATCCGGATACAACCGAATGGACGAATCTCTTTGCCGAAGATCTCGACAATGCCGTTTTTCCGGACACCGTATGGCGATTTGAAGAGGGGATTTTAACGGCAAGCGAGGATCAGGTCATCTGGACGGATAAAATGTATGATAATTTTATCCTCGATCTGGAATTTAAAAACTCTGAGGGAACAAACAGCGGTGTTATTGTCTACTGTTCCGACCGTGACAACTGGATACCGAATTCTGTGGAAATACAAATTGCCGATGACTATAACGAACCCTGGACGGAAGCCCCCAAGACCTGGCAATGCGGTGCGATTTTTGGCCATCTTCCGCCGCAAAAGCGCATGGTGAAAAAACCGGGAGAATGGAATCATTCTACCATTACTTGCAAGGACCATTTTATTTACATCATGTTAAACGGCGAAATGGTTACTGAATTGGATATGCGCTTATACACCAGCGCTGAAAAAAATCCGGATGGCAGCGAGATCCCCCCCTGGTTGAGCCGGCCGCTGGCGGAGCTGGAGACAAAAGGCTATATTGGTCTGCAAGGCAAGCACGGTGATGCTCCGATCTACTTTAGAAATTTAAAGATCAGGGAAATCGAGTAGTTTTATAAATCGTTGCATTGTCCGGACCATCTCTGCGCTGTGTGTTTTCCGATTGGTCTCCAGGTCGTCAAACACAACCCGCGGAATCATGCTCTGCATTTTTTCGATATTTTGCGGTTCGTGCAATTTGTCCTTTGAGGCTCCGATGATCAGGGTGGGGGCATTTATTTTTCCCAGTCTGTTCCAGACTTTATATTGTGAAAAGGCCAGCATGGCTTTTTTCAGCTTCCAGGGGTCTGCGGCATCGAGGTTTTTACAATATTTTTCATATTGGGCAAAGTCGTAATTAAGATCGAGCCTGAATAATCTCAGATACCATTTAATCAGGGGTTTAAGTACAAGATAAAACCCGGGATAGAATACACGGACAAACAGGCGTCCCCAGCGGGGCAGACGAAATTCGGCATTTGGCGCCACCAGTACCATTGCTTTTGGAGGGCGGGGTAATAGATGAAATGCTTCCAGTATAGCGGTTGCCCCAAGTGAGCTGCCAAAAAGAATATAATTCTCTTTAGCAGAATAGAGATGGGATACGAGTCCGGCAATATCGTGGGCAATGATCTTCACACTATAGTCCGCTTTTGCCGGCGTTTTCGCTGATTTTTTTTCTCTGGTTTCCACATAATCAACGCTGAAATTGCGGGTCAGCTCCCGTAAAACCTCCTTCCATACCGGTAATCTTGTTATCCAACCGGCGATAAACAAAACCGGCGGATTTGATGTCTTTGGTTGATAAAAACGAAGAACTCTTAACTCTACGTTTTCATCAACTGTTATATACTGCTCTGTGACAAGGCAATTTTCCGCTGCGTATGGCTCCATCTGATCCTGTCTCATTTGATACCTGTATTGACGATTAAATCTGCAAGAGTACAAAAACGCCTGTTTTAGAGTTGAGATACATCATGCCGGTTGATTCTGGCAAACCATTTTCTATTCTGCTTGTATAGCTTTTTAAATTCCCTGAACTGACTGTCATAAAGGTCTCTGTATTTGGGATTGGGTTTGAAGGTGTTTTCAATGGGGATATATTTTTTAATCGATGCAAACGAGTCGATATATCCCAGCGTCAGACTGGCCAGCAGTCCGGCGCCTATTGCGTTGGCATATTGGGGATTGGCGATTTGGTAAATAGTATGGTTCGTGGCGTCTGCCATAATTTGACACCAGGTGTGACTTCGGGCGCCGCCGCCGATCAGGCGGGCGCTCGGCACAGACCAGTAGAGTTTTTCCAGGGTTTCGAGCGCCCATCTCGTGTTCAGTGCCACGCCTTCAAAAATCGCACGAATGAGGTCTTCACGCTTGTGATGCAGGCTGACATTGTGCATGCCTGCGCGGACATGATCGTCATCCAGGGGGCTGCGTTCTCCGAACATCCAGGGGGTAAAAAAGAGGCCTTTGGAACCCGCGGGTGCTGTTGCGGCGAGTTGATCGAGTATGGGGTAAATTTCTTTTTCTTTGCTCTCTTCCTGCAGTTGTTTCCGGTGATAAAGGACATTGTTTTTCAGCCATTCGAGGCAGGCACCGGCGGTTTCCTGATGGGCGATACCCAAATAAAAATCACGCGGCCACGTACTGCCGATGCACCCGGTATAGTGTGGAATATCGATTTTCCGTTTGCGGAAATGGCCGGTAACCCCTCCGCTGGTACCCAACCGTATGCACAAGTCGCCTTCTTCTACAGCACCACCCCCGACGGCAGCGGAGCTGATATCACCTGCCCCTGTGATGAGCGGAATCCCGGCCACAAGCCCGGTCTCTTTGGCCGCCTGTTCATTGAGATAGCCCGCTATAGAGGCGCTTGGCTTCAGGGCGGGCAAGTGATCCGCTGTAATACCGGCGAGCTCGCAGAGTTTTGGATGCCAGACATTGCGATTCTTGCGCGTGTCTAAAAGCCACCACACCACAGCCTGATCTATGGATTTAATCAGATTACCGGTAAGCTTGTAAGTGATAAAATCTTTGGCTTCTATGAATTTCCAGGTTTTTGCGAACACATCCGGTCTGTATTTTTTAATCCATAAACATTTTCCAATCGGATCTTTTCCTGTCTGACCCGGACTGCCCCCTGTAATGCGTATGAATCGTAAAAGATGAAACGGATTATAGCCCAGAATGCGCGGAGGTTTCCACAACTTTTCCCGCATAATATCTGCGGCACGGGTGTCAAGCCAGCTTAGTGCCCGCATGAGGGGGTTGCCCTGCCTGTCGATAGCCAGAACAGTTTGAGCCTGGGCAGAAAACGTCATGCCAACGATTTCAGCCGGTGCAATGGCTGTTTTTTTCAATAAATCCTGTGTGCTTGCACATACGGCATTATACCAATCGTTTGGCTCCTGTTCTACCTGATCGTTGCTCAGATAATAAAGCGGATAGTCGTGTTGACAGGCCTGGATGAATTTTCCATGAACGGACGTCAGTACTGCTTTGTTGGAACTGGTACCGAGATCGTGAATGATGATGTATTTCTCTTTCATTGACTGACCCACCTGCTTTGTGAATTAAGTCGTTTGCTCCCGACCACATAATAGACAGACAAGGGTATGGATAAACGGATCGATTTGTCTCTCTGGTTAAAATGCTCCTGGTGATTATACATTATTATTGTGTTAAGATAGACAATTCATCTTAATTTTTCAAATACATTTCTCTTGCTTGTTAACCGGACTTTTTATATACTTGAGGAGGTTTCTATATGAGCATTGGTTTTGTGTGTACAGAAAAAGGTGAGGATGGATGAAAACATTTGCCTATTATGACGATGCAAATATTCCCCGGATCGGAATTGAAACAGAGAGCGGGATTTTTGATTTTTCGCGAATATGGGAGTTTTTCAAGGATTATAAAGGATTACGACAGGCCACGGCATTGCATTTTTTGCAGGTCATGATCGAAAACGACTATTATTCCCTCCAGACTTTTCAGGAGGTTCTCCAGATTGTAACCGGCTTTCGCTCTCTCGAGGATGTACGTCTCAGAGAACCGATACGTTATGATGTGCCTGTGGCGCGTCCGCCTAAACTTCTCTGTCTGGGTAGAAATTACCGCGCCCATGCAGAAGAGTGGGGCTCTCAGGTTCCGGATTCGCCGATTGTTTTCAGCAAACTGCCCTCATCTCTTCTGCCGCATCGCGGTCAGATAGAAATTCCGCGCGGAAGCGGACGGATTGATCATGAGCTTGAATTGGCTCTGGTCATCGGTAAAAAGGGCAAGCGGATCAGCGCTGAAAAGGCAATGGACTATATAGCCGGCTATACCATTGCCAATGACATTACAGCACGGGACCGGCAATTGCAGGATATGAAAAAAAGCTATCCATGGACGATCAGTAAAAGTTACGATACGTTCTGTCCTTGCGGTCCTTTTCTCATCCCAAAAGACGTCATCAACGACCCGCATCAGCTGAACATGGAGCTCAAGGTCAACGGGACAACAAAACAAAAGGCCAATACCCGGGACATGATCTTTAAAATACCCGATATCATTGCTTATATCTCTTACCACATAACCCTGAGTCCGGGCGATATTATCTGCACCGGCACACCGGAAGGGACCCTGCCGATTGTTGCAGGAGACCGGATTACCGCCAGGATTGATCATCTGGGTGTGCTCGAGAATAGTGTAGTAGAACGATAGGTTTTGTTTCGTATTTGAAAAATAAATCTATATTTTCTACGAGGTAATTATAATGATGAAACGATTTTTTCCAGTTTTTTTTCTAATTTCAAGTGTATCATTTTTATATGGTCAAATGGATAAAAATCTTAATGTAATGCCGGTACCGGCAGAATTAGTCGTGAGTGAAGGAAAATTCCGTGTAGATACCACCTTTACCATATCTGTGATGGGAGAGGCGGATAAGAGGCTCTACCGGGAAGCAACCCGAATGTTGCGTCGTCTCGATGGACGTACCGGTCTCTTTTTTAAACAGGATGTTATTTCGGCAGACAGGCCTGAAGAGGGTACCTCGTTAATCATTAAATGTAACAGGCCGGGCGAGGTCCGGCTGCATGAAGATGAATCGTATTCGCTTCGAATTACTGCCACAGAAATCAGGCTCGATGCCGAATGCGATATCGGGGCTATTCGCGGGCTGGAAACACTTTTGCAACTTTTGCATACAGATGAAATCGGTTATTTTTTCCCGGCGGTTGCAATCAAGGACCAGCCGCGGTTTCCCTGGCGAGGACTGCTCATAGATGTGTGTCGCCATTTTATGCCGGTCGGGGTTATCAAGCGAAATATCGACGCCATGGCCGCTGTCAAACTCAATGTGTTGCATCTGCATTTGACTGAAGACCAGGGATTTCGTATTGAGAGTAAAACCTTTCCCAAATTACATCAGCTGGGTTCTGATGGTTTTTACTTTACTCATGCACAGATAAAAGATATTATTGCCTATGCGGACCAGCGCGGCATACGGGTGATGCCTGAATTCGATATGCCGGGTCATACCACAAGCTGGTTTGTCGGCTATCCCGAACTCGCCAGCGCTCCGGGACCCTATTCCATCGAGCGTACCTGGGGAATTCAGGATCCGGTGATGGATCCGACTCGGGAAAAGACATACGAGTTTCTCGATGCTTTTTTTAAAGAGATGACAGCATTGTTCCCGGATGAATATCTCCATATCGGAGGTGATGAAAACAATGGTAAACACTGGTCGGCCAGTGAGGATATACAGGAATTTATGCGGGCAAACAATTTTTCCGATCAACACGACCTGCAAAGCTATTTTAATCAGCGCGTTCTGGCTCTTTTGAGCAAATACGGAAAGAAAATGGTCGGTTGGGATGAAATTTTTCAACCCGAATTGCCCAAAAGTATTGTCATTCATTCCTGGAGAGGGAAAAAGGCTCTCGTTGAAGCGGCGAAACAGGGATATCAATCGATTTTATCGAATGGATACTATATTGATCTGATTCATTCGGCAGAAAAGCACTATCTCAACGATCCCCTGCCTGAAGATACAGAGCTTTCGGATGACGAGAAAAAAAATATTCTGGGTGGCGAGGCGACGATGTGGGCTGAGATGATTACAGAAGGAACCATAGATTCTCGCATCTGGCCGCGAACGGCTGCCATTGCTGAACGCCTGTGGTCACCCCGTAATATCGACGGTGTCGATGACATGTACCGGCGCCTGGAATCCGTCAGCATACATCTCGAAGAGCTGGGGTTGACGCATATCAAGAATATAAATATGTTGCTGAGACGCCTGGCGCAGCAATATGATGTCTCTACGCTGCGGATTTTTGTCGATGCAGTGGAACCGGTCAAGGGATATACCCGCCATCATCAGGGCGTCCGTTATTACTCATATTCACCCCTGACTCGCGTTGTTGACGCGGCACAACCGGATTCAAGAGTAGGCCGGCGGTTCAGCCGGCTGGTGGATCGCTTTATCCGCGAACAGGATCTAAATTTAATCGATGAAATGCGCTACTGGCTTGAGCTGTGGTATGGTAATCATTCCTATCTGTTTCAAATTATTCGCAAAGCTCCGGTGCTCGAGGAAATCGAGTCTCTGTCTTACGATCTTTCTCTGGTATCCCGCTTTGCCCTGGAATCACTCGATGCCTGGGAAGCAAACGTGACTCTTTCGCCTTCCTGGTATCAGCATGCAGCAAAAGCCCTGGAAACGGCCAGGGAACCGCGCGGTCAGGTGGAATTGGTCGTGCTCGATTCCATTAAAAAATTGATCATGATGGCCAATATCGGAGAGAATGAGAACTAGGGTTTATTCGGTTCATAAAGAATTCTTCTTTTCGGTTACCTGCCGGAGTGAAAAAGATCGCTTTATTTTTTGTTTTTGACTTGAGAATTTGAAAATCATATCCCCCGGGATGAGTAAAAAAAGTAAAAATTCGAATCCCGTTTATTCGACGGCAAAAGGACGACTTTGCCCGAATTGCGGTAAACCGGCATCACAATGTAAATGCGGCCAGGGCAGTTCAAAGCCGGATAATGCTGATGGTATCGTTCGTTTACGGCGGGAAGTAAAGGGCCGCCGTGGAAAAACCGTCACCACCGTCTATGGAATACCTCATAATCCACAGGTTTTGCTCGAACTCGCTGGTGAAATAAAAAAACGCTGCGGAACCGGTGGTTCGGTAAAAGCCGGGGTGGTTGTTATCCAGGGAGATCATCGTCAGACCCTGAAAAAGGTTCTTGAAGAAAAGGGCTATACGGTTAAATTGGCCGGCGGCTGAGTGCAGTTGTGATTGAATAGATTTTGCAGATGGACGAGTTTATATACCAACATAGTGAACGTTATTTTGCCCAGGTCGCCGGTGGCATGGAAGAAATGGCTGCCGATGAACTGTGCCGCCTGGGCGCTGAGGATCCTTCACCCGCTTATCGCGGCCTTTACTTCAATGCCGGTAAAGCCGCGCTCTATCGGATCAATTACCAGTCTCGCCTGATCAATCGTGTTTTGGCGCCTTTGTTTATTTTTAAATGCCACAGTACAAAATATCTATACAAACAGGCGAGCAAGATTCCCTGGCCGGCACTGTTCACCCTGCAAAACACTTTTGCCGTTTTTGCTTCCGTTTCCCATAGCCATATTCGTCATTCAAAGTATGCTGCGCAAAAATTAAAAGATGCAATTGCAGATACGTTTCGCCGGCAAACCGGTAAACGGCCGAATGTGGAGCGTCACACCCCCGATGTCTGGATTAATCTGTATATCATTAACAATCGCGCTACGATCAGTCTCGATACCTCCGGTGGTTCTCTGCACCGGAGGGGATATCGCGTCAAAAGTGTTGAGGCACCCATGCAGGAGACCCTGGCCGCAGCGATATTATTACTGAGTGAATGGAAGGGAGACGTGCCCTTATATGATCCCATGTGCGGATCCGGAACGCTGCTGGCGGAAGCATTGATGATTTGTAGTCAGACACCTGCCGCGTTTTTCAGAAAACAGTTTGGTTTTGAATATTTGCCCGATTTTGATCCGTCACTCTGGGGAAAAATAAGGAAAGAAGCGGAAAGACAACAAAAAATCTGCCCGCAGGGATTGATTTCCGGAAGTGATCACTCAACCGAAGCGGTAAAGGCCGGCCGTCAAAACCTCTCGATTTTGCCCGGTGGTGAGCGGATTGGAATTCAAGCCGCCGACTTTGAAGAGATAACTCTTGGTAAAAATACCACCATTGTATGCAATCCTCCCTATGGTTTGAGAATGGGAAATACATCAAATACCGTTCACCTGTACAAGCGTTTCGGCGATTATCTAAAACAACGCTGTAAGGGATGCCGCGCTTTTATCTATTTTGGAGATCGTTCTCTGCTTCCCGGGATCGGTCTCAAGCCGACATGGAAAAAGCCTTTGGTAAATGGCGCTCTCGATGGTCGTCTGGCAAAGTTTGAGATTTATTGATAAGGCGCTATTTTTAAAATCGTCGACTGCAGGCCAGGGGATTTTCCATCAAGGTGTTGCTTTATAGGATGATTTTGTGTAACTTGGATAAATTTTTCGGTGCCGAGCGGGAGGAAAGAAAAATAAAAGAACTTGAAAATCAGGAAAAGAGAAACGATGGATGAAAAAACCGGGCGGTTTTGTGGCGCCGATGATGCAAAGTTATTTTATCGATATTGGCATTCCGAGAATGCCAAAGCCGCACTTGTTATTATCCATGGCATCGGGGAGCATAGCCAACGTTATCAAAATGTTGTTGATATACTCGTTCCACAGGGATATTCGGTTTATACATTTGATTTACGCGGGCATGGCAGATCGTCCGGACAGCGGGGGCATATCAGCTCATGGGATCAATATCGCGCCGATCTGGCCACGTTTGTCGAGTTTGTCAGAGAGAAACAATCCGGTTGTCCGCTATATCTGTTCGGCCACAGCATGGGATCGCTGATCGTGCTCGACAGAATCATCAGGAACCCAAAAGTCTTCTCCGGTTTGATTGTCAGTGGAGCTGCCATTGAGCCGACCGGGGTGGCCAATCCCTTTTTGATCCTGGTTGCGAGAGTTTTGTCCGGCTTGATGCCGCGCTATTCGCTTCCCCTCGGTATTGATATCTCCGCCCTCTCCGGAGATCAAAATGTTCTGGAAAGTTATCAAAACGATCCGCTGGTCCATGGAAGGGTGACCGTACGCTGGGGAATGGAATCTCTGCGAATTATCGAAAACATTAAAAAACATCTCGACTGCATCAATATACCCACACTGATCCTGCATGGTGCCAGGGATACCATAAATGATCCGCACGGCAGCGAGTATATTTTTGAACGGATCAGTTCTGAGGATAAAACCCTTTTTATTCATCCACAGTGTCATCACGAGTTACATAACGATGTTCACTATGTTACAGTCATAGAGATTATCAAAGAATGGCTGGATGCCAGGACGAATCGGAACGTATCATACCCCAATCCGGTCAAATAATTTTTATTTTAGATGATGATTTTACATCAACTGTTTCCTCTTCTGGCCGAAACGCAAAACCGGCCGAGTGAACAGCGTATTAAAAAACAGGTTCTGTTGGCGGTGCGATACCATCCCAGGGAGTGAAAGCGTTTTGTCTCTGTTGAATAAAAAGCGTTTGCATGAAATTATTTTTGAGGCTGATACCAGGGCGGGGAAAGTGTTTGATATCCTTCTTATCATCAGCATCCTCATCAGTGTTACCGCTGTTATGCTGGAAAGCATCAAATCGATACGTGATCCCTACGGTCACATTCTTTATGCGATAGAATGGCTTTTTACCATCCTGTTTACGATTGAATATCTGCTGCGGATATTCACAATCGGTCGTTCGCGGAAATATATAACCAGCTTTTACGGGATTGTTGATCTTTTGGCCATCCTGCCCACCTATTTCGATACTCTCTTGCCGGGTTCGCGAGTTTTTCTGGTCATTCGTATTTTAAGATTATTGCGCATTTTTCGGGTTTTCAAACTGGTACAATATCTCGGCCAGGCAAATCTTATCATGGATGCGCTGCGGGCCAGCCGCCGTAAAATTACCGTCTTTCTTTTTACTGTTTTTATGCTGATTATTATTTTCGGTTCGCTCATGTACGTCATCGAGGGGGAAGAACACGGTTTTACAAGCATACCCGTAAGTATTTATTGGGCAGTGGTCACACTGACAACAGTAGGCTATGGCGATCTTTCTCCGCAAACCGGAATCGGTCAATTGCTCGCGGCGCTCATTATGATTATGGGGTATGGTATTATCGCGGTACCGACCGGGATTGTAACTGTTGAAATGGCCAACCAGTCCCGCAAAAAGATCACCACCCAGTCCTGCCCCTCCTGTGGCGCTGAAGGCCATGACCGGGATGCAACATATTGCAAATATTGTGGCTCTGATCTTGAAAAATTCTGATATTTTTTCTTCTGTTATCCGGTCGGAAACAATTTATTTTAGTCGGGAAGAACCGCAAAGCCGCATCGATGACTTTTGAAAACATCACGTCGATACAATAATCGCCTAAACATGGTAATCCCGCTATCTATTGGATGAATGCTTTATTTATCGACGATTTACGACCGCATAACGCACAAGAGCCGGTACAACCGTCTAGAGGGTTGAAATGGGTTGATACTTTGTTTTGAATTCACTATTATAAAAAGATATTTGATAAATGATGTACTCATCGGCAGATTAATTTCTTTAAACACAGGAATGAATACTAAAAACAGGAAACAGCGTTGTTATGAAAATTCAAAACATCATTTTTATCTCTCTTTTTTTCTCCCTGCAGGCGGTCAGCAGCCAGACCGGGAAGGATGACTGGGAAGGCCAATATCCGGATGGCTGTACGACAGTAACCGTCGGAAAGCTGGCAACCATTGATGGATCGGTGATGAATTCACACACCTGTGACAGTCATCGGACCCGGGCATGGTTTGATCTCGTTCCGGCAAAAACGCATGATGAAGCTGAAAAGGTTCTTTTAAAACGCAGAAGCGGCAACGATTCAACAGCCATGCCGAGCTACAAATTTACGCCTACCGGCGAAATTCCCCAGGTTTCCCATACATACGGCTATATCAACACGCCATATCCCTGTATGAACGATCAACAGGTCGCTGTAGGTGAATCGACATTCGGCGGGCGTTCTTCTTTGCGGTCAAAACAGGGTTTGATCGATTGTCAGGCTCTGGTGCGATTAATGCTCGAACGCTGTGCCGGCGCCCGCGAGGCCATTCAACTCGCCGGTGAGCTGACCAGAAAATATGGATATATCGACGGCGGCGAGTGTCTGACCATATCAGATCCGCAAGAGGTTTGGCATCTCGAAATCGTTGGTCCGGGCAAGGGCAATCGCGGTTCAATTTGGGTGGCACAGCGCGTTCCTGATGGTCATATATCGGTAAATGCCAATGCCAGCCGTATTCGCCGAATCGATTTGAGCAAACCGGATCAATTTATGGCCTCGGAAAATATTTATTCCGTAGCTCAGGACAGCGGCTGGTGGAATCCGAAGGAGGGTCCTTTTGAATTTTGTTACGCTTATGCTCCACAAAGCAGGACTTCTCTGGCGTCGCGACGACGGGAATGGCGGGTCTTTGATCTGTGCGCACCGTCTCTGAATCTCGATGCTTACGCTGAAAATTATCCCTTCTCGGTAAAACCGGATACCCTGGTTACTCTGGAAAAGATGGTTGACATATTTCAGGATTATTATGAAGATACGGATTATAATATGGTGAAGAATATAACGGTCACGAATGATAGTGGCCGAACGATCATTTCTCCGCTGGCCAATCCGTTTATGCCGTATGATATGAACAAAGTTTTTGATATCAACGGAGGCTGGGGCTGGCGGGGTGAGCGCACCATTGCCCGCTGGTATACCATGTATGCGACGATCATACAATCCCGGCAATGGCTTCCTCATCCTGTGGGCGGGGTAGTTTGGCTGGCCTGGGATAATGTCGCGACTTCTATTTATGTTCCTCTATACAATTGTATTAATGATCTGCCCGCATCCTATCAAACACCGGGCAGGGTTCAGGGATTCAATCGAGGCAGTGCGTGGTGGGCGTTTAATCGTCTGGGAACCCTGGCGGCTCAGCGTTGGGGGGATATGCGTCACGATGTAAACGCGGTATGGGAACCCATTCAAACGGAATTGTTTGAAAATCAGGAACAGATCGAATCCGAGGCATTGCTGATACTCACAAAAGATCGCGATGCTGTTGTCGACTATTTAACGCATTACAGTACCAACCAGGGAAACCGCGTTGTCGACCGTGCGTGGGAGTTGGGTGATTATTTGTGGACAAAATACGACGAGAAATTTTAGGAGACCGGTGTACGAACGAGAATTCAAAATTGTTGTTATTGGCGGTAACGATGCCGGTCTCAGTGCGGCGGGTCGGGCCAAAAGAAAACATCCCAGGGCAAAGGTTAGCGTGGTTGAACAGACTCTTTATACTTCCTATGCCTCCTGTGGCTTGCGGTATCTTGTATCCGGACAGGTAGAAGCGAATCTTTTATCCGGCCCCGATGCCGATACCCTTTCGCGTGAACGCGGCTTTGAGGTTTTCACCGGACATCGCGTTGTTGATATTAACCTGATTAAACGCACACTTTCTGTTGAGATTGTTGCTGAAAAGAAACACATTGAGATGCGTTACCACAAGTTAATCCTGGCGACCGGTGCTGCCCCGGTTGTGCCGGATCTCTTTAAGGTGGATGCGAAGAATTGTTTTACACTTCGGAATTTCAGCGATGCTCTCCGTATCAGCCAATTCTGCACACAACAGGCTGCCAGACATGCTCTGATTGTCGGTGGTGGCTATGTCGGCCTGGAAGTTGCAGAATCTTTACAGCAACGCGGCCTGTCCGTGTCCCTGGTGGAAAAGCAAGATTCTTTTTATTCTGCATTACACCCGGATATCTCCAGCCGGATTATGCAAAAGATTTCTGCAACAGGCCTGCATACTTGCCCGGGTAACGGCGTTGCTGATTTGGAGCTTGCCGCCGGGGCCATTAAAAGTGTTTTGCTGACGACAGGTAAAAGGATCGAACAGATCGATCTGGTGGTTCTGGCAACCGGTATACGACCCGATGCGGATCTTGCAAAAGTCGCAAATATTCCGGTCGGCTCCTCAGGAGCAATTCAGGTAAACCGATCACAGCAGACGCGACGGATGAACGTTTATGCTGCCGGCGATTGTTGTGAATCCATTCACCTTGTCAGCGGCAAGCCGGTGTGGGCACCGTTTGCCGCCATCGCTTCAAAGCAGGGACGTGTCGCCGGAGATAATGCCGCCGGTGGCAGAGAGCGCTTTCCCGGTGTTCTTCAAACCCGGCTTTTGCGCGTTTTTGACTTGGAGTTCGGCTCTACCGGCCTTGATGAGGAATCGGCGCACAGAGCAGGACTGGAAACCGATTCGACGGTGATACAGCATAATGACAGGGCGCTGTATATAGATGGAAAACAGACGGTAACCATCGTTCTGATTGTCGCAAGAGGCAGTAAAAGAGTTGTCGGTGCCCAGGTTTTGGGCGCGGCGGGTAGTGGTCAGCGATTGAATATCCTGGCTACCGCGATTGCCGGCCGTTATACCGTGGATGAGCTGGCTTTTCTTGATCTCGGCTATATACCGGAAATTTCTCCGGTTTGGGATCCTATATTGGTTGCGGCTCAGGTTGCCAAGAAAAAATAATACGCATTCAGCTATTCAGATCCCGCCTCATCATCCCCTCAAACCTCTTCGGCTTTGAGGGAAGCGATGAAAAACATAATCAATAAAAGATCTGTTTTTAGAATATCCTCATTTATCGATTTTTGCCCAAACGCATTGATTTCCTGAACAAACCAGAGCAGCATACCCAGTTTAACATTGCGGTAGATGACATAATAGAGCAGTGCTTCATCGTCTTTTATCTCCTTTTGCAGGCTGATACTGACCAGCGACTTGATGAGGGATAAAAATTGATCAAGAGTTTTAAGATACTTTTCAGATTCCAATGTATTTTGTATGCTCCTGAGCTGATTTACCAGTTCATTTTTGGGAATCTTTTTGGTCTTTTCGATCATTGCCAGCGAGCGTAAAGCTTCTGTAAACAATCTGTTGATACGGTTTCCAAACGCAACGTTTTCCGAGGTAAGATCTTTGTAAAACTCTCCGGGTCTTCCCATTAAATTGGCCAGCGATATCGCAAGCTGCCTTCTCAGAACCGGATTTCTGGTTTGATGCATGAGAGGCAATATTTCATAAGCAGCCTCAAAGACGCCATGTCTGGCAACCGCATCAGCGCTCTGGGTTTTAATGCGCTCGCTGTTCTCTTCCTGTAAAAGTTTGATGAGGTGGGATACCGATTCTGTTCCCCCTATTTTGCCCAGTGCTTTGATACAGGCTTCTTTTAAATCCTCTGACCCTGTGTTCAGAGCCTGAATTAATGCCGGAACGGCACGTTCATCCCCGATATTTCCCAGGGCATTGGCACTGACGATGCGAATAGTCGATGTGGGGTCTAATAACCGCAGTATCAAGGCTTCCACACCTTCGAGCGATTTGGTTCGTCCCAACGCCCGTGCCGCTTCTTCTCTGACATCGGGGTCCGGATCGTCCAGCCTGGCCAGAACGTCCGATACGGCAAAACTGCCGGAATATCCTTCAAGTTCGCTCAGGGCTTTGGCAACTTTTAATGAACTTTTGGGCCGGCTGATGATCGCCATACTGGAAAAGGTCTTAACAATACCAGGGGTGGCCAATCTCGAAACCACGAATCCTATTGGTTTTTCTCCTCCTTCATGAATGCGTACCAGAATGATCAGACTCAGCGCGCAGAGGGTAATGTTAATCAGGGCAACCATGTGAAAGCTGTCCAGTATTAGCCAGGGCGTAACGGTCATATGTACGCTGGAGAAAATATCATAGAGTATACCTCCCAGCAATGAGCCGGCTCCGTTGGCAATACCGACAATTGCCATGAACCAGCCGACAAACGTGGTTTTGTTCTTGTCCGGAGTAATGGTGAGCATGAGCTGGTTGATACCTTCGACAAAAGCCGGATTCAGGGCGCCGGTGACAAAAGCAATAACCGGTACGATAAAGATATAATTTTGCGGGGTTAGAAAAAACCAACCGACATTGGCAATAAACGCGAGGCTTCCGATAAGTGCCACCGGTTTGCGACCGACGCGATCCATAACAAGCCCCCACTGCGACAGTGTCGCGATCGTGGTGAGTTGAATAATCATGACCAATATACCGAGCCAGATATTCGGGGCGCCGATGCCCTCTTCAGCAGTGAGATAGGGGCCGAGAAAGGGATTCAGGATGTTAAAGGAAAACATGTAAAGGGCGTAGGCAAGGGCAAAGTAGCGGAAATTTTTGTTTTTCAGGGGTTCCAGGAAAAGAGAGAGCTGGATCGGGGGTTTTGGTTCGCTGAGGCGCTCTCTTATGAATACATGAAGCGCAATATCGACGACGCCTCCGATACCGGCGAAAAAGAAGATGACCGCAAAGACGGAAAGAGCATGTTGATTCTGGACATCCAGCGCCATGGTGACGAGAAAAAACCACAATATGCTGACGATATTGCTGATGGCTATTCTTCTCGTAAAAAAAGAGGCACGGATGTTCGCCGGTACCAGAACCCCCATCCAGGCAAACCAACCTGAAGAACTGATGTTGGAGATGAAAAAGCTCAGAGTGATCGTTACGATCATAATGATACGTGCGGTATAAACGTCACCGCCGTGAATGACGTATATACAGATCAGTGCGGGAACAAAGCCCAGCATGCGATGCAGGAGGTGGCAAATCCACCAGAAGGTTTTGATGGTTTTCAACCGTGCATAAATATAAATGGCAGCCAGATGTCCGAAATTGGTGAAATGGATCAACGCGACCATCAAACCGAGCAAAAATGCAGAGCCGCCGAGATAATTTTTAAAAAAAACATTGAGAATATATCCCGGCAGAAATGTAACCAGCCAGGGCATCCCTGTGGCACCGGCTATGATACTGATTCTCATCATCTTATGCAATCGCGATGCAGAGACAGACTCTTCAAAAGGGGAAAACCATTTTTTCAATCGCTTTTTATACGGATTCACTGCTCTGTCCAATCCTCAAGTGTGTACCTGGTTGTTTTGTTTCTATCATTCGACAAGATGAATGGATTCTTTTTGTGTTTAGGAAAATATTGTTTTGCTTTTGATCAGCTTTGTGTACATTAGATGTAATCTGTTCATACATCGGTCTGATAAAACGTTGGCATATAAACAATCGCGCATATTAGATTGTGGCTCATCAAAAGATCTTTTAGATGATGCGAAATGTTCGAATTTTAAAATGGCTTTTATTATATGAAAAAGCATTCTATAATGCAATATTAAAATACAGATAGCCAAATGATAAAAATACTGATTCTGAATAAAAGATGTTTCGTGAGTGTATGAAAACGGGTCTGCTTTTCAACCGCATCGAATGAAACATTTTAGGAAAGAGGTTAATTTGAAAAAACAAATACAACCCCGCATGCGCAAAAGCCGGGTATTGGAAAAATTGCGTCAGGACAATGTTGTGATCTCTACAAAGCTCAACCTTATGGATGCCCGGGTTGCTGAATTGGCGGCTATGTGTGGTTTTGATTGTATTTGGTTGTGTATGGAGCATGTTCCCACCGATTGGGTTACGATTGAAAATCAAATCCGCGCTGCGAAGATTTATAACGTCGACACCCTGGTGCGCATTGCCCGGGGGTCTTACAGTGATTACGTTCTCCCTTTGGAAGCTGATGCGGCCGGAATCATGGTACCTCATCTTATGAGCAGCGAGGAGGCCAGAGATGTCGTCCGTCAAACGCGGTTTCATCCGACTGGGCGGAGACCGGTTGATGGTGGTAATGCCGACGGCCGCTATTGTATGCTTGATTTTAAAGAATACATAAAGGAAGCCAATGCGCAGCGATTTGTCATCGTTCAGATAGAGGATCCTGAACCTCTGGACGAACTTGAGGCGATCGCGGCTGTTGATGGCATTGATATGCTCTTTTTCGGCCCGGGTGATTATTCCCATGCCATCGGCAGAGCGGGTGAAACAGAACATCCGGACCTTGAACCCGTCATGCGGCGCATTGCCAACGTTGCGCGGCACTATAACCGATTTGCCGGTACCACTGGTAACATACAAAACATCGATCGCCTGGTTGATATGGGATATCAATTTATCAATATCGGTGCCGATGTTCTCGGTTTGGGGCAATACTATCAGCAATTGGCCGGCAAATTGTATAAATATCTCTAGCCGTTTTTATTCGTTGGCAAATTGATTTCCATGCCGTCGTGAGCGATTTTCACCTCTACGCCGCGGTCTTTACCCATTTTTCGCAGCCTGGCACCCAGCGTCCGTTCGTCCTTTTCTATAAATAGCGTACCACAATGGGTGACGTAGGCCCGGGGAATATCAAATTTTTTACACCAGGTTAGTTGTGTGCGGAACGGTGTATGCCCGACGAGTCGGCCGTCGCTTTTTCGCACGAATGACTCTTCGACCGTTGATCCGTCACCGATATAGATATCTACATTTTTTAACGCTTTTTCACGATTATGGATATAAACGACATCGGGAATGTAAAATAACACCGTCTCCGCCAGCTTTATTTTATACCCGGCTGCAGCAGCCCGCTTCGAGTGTTCGACCGCAAACGCCTGAAAGACGATATCATAAAGGGTAAAGGCCTCCTCATATTCCATGATGCGCAAGGTTTCTATTTCGAATGCTTTAAGCTCATCCGCAGCATCCGGATGGCTGTACACCGGCCACGGGGCACCCTTTTTCAGGCCGCCGACATGATCCGGGTGAGCATGGGTGATCAACAGGGCATCCGGATCAACTTTTGAAAGTCTGTTTATCCAGTCCTCGCCACAATCGATCATGACTTTATGGTCTTGATTGCTGATTAAAAAAGCGCTGTGTCGCCGGTGTCTGTCCGACTTTTTTTCGATATAACCCCTGGTCCCTAAAAATGTGTACTTGATAATCGACCCTTTTCCGATAATAATATGCAATATCCATACCATTGAAATGTACGTAAGGTGTTGATTGTGAATAGTCTGTTTCGGGAGCATTCTTTGGATAGAGTCTCCAGGTGTGCAGAAAGGTAACAGTTCTCTTTGGGGAAAAAGTCATTGGCTTTTTGTCAAATAAGCTGTATTATAGGGTTTGATATCTATTATGGTAATAATTTATACTTTTGGAAACAGAACTGTGTTTTGTCAAATCATGCAGCTCTCATCGTTGTTTTATAACCTGAAACGGAACAAAATCTCCGGATAGTTATGATTGTCTGGATTAAATTACTATTCACGGCACTCTTTTGGGGCGGGACGTTTATCGCCGGAAGAGTCATCTCACAGCAACTCGATCCCTATTCGGCCGCGTTTTTGCGTTTCGCACTGGCCTCTTTTTTCCTTTTTTCAATTATTTATAGCCGAAAAAAACGGTTTCCCAAACTGAAAAAGGAGGTTATTATACCGGTTCTTCTATTGGGCGCTACCGGAGTTTTGGGGTATAATGTTTTTTTCTTCAGCGGACTCAAATATATACATGCCGGCAGAGCCTCTCTCATCATCGCCACCAATCCTGTTTTTATCAGTATTTTTGCCTCGATTTTTTTTGGTGAACGGTTGACGGCGGTTAAGGTTTCAGGCGTCATCCTTTCGGTTATCGGTGCGGTAATTGTAATTTCAAATGGTGATGTGGCCGGTCTTTTAACCGATCGAATTGGAATCGGCGATCTCTTTTTAGTGGGATGTGTTGCCTGCTGGGTTGCCTACTCTCTCATCGGCAAAGTGGCGATGAATCATTTAACGCCCTTTGCGGCAGTCAGCTATTCCGCTCTTTTTGGCGCTCTGGGATTGCTTGTTCCCGCCTGGAAACATGGTCTTTTCACAAGATTGACGGAAATCGATCCCTTGATTTGGGGCAATATTTTTTATCTCAGTATCTTTGGTACTGTGCTCGGATTTTTTTGGTACTATGAAGGTATACAGCAACTTGGTCCCACGAAAGCAGGCCTTTTTATTAACTTTGTTCCGGTAAGTGCAATCATACTGGGATATCTGGTTTTGTCCGAACCGGTTACTTTATATCTGTTTATCGGAGCGATTTTAGTGGTGAGCGGTGTATACCTTACCAATTCGAAAAAAAGAGTGATTCACCGCAATGACTATAGGATAAAAAAATAGAATAAATAGTTTTCTACGGATAAAGGAGAAAAATATGGCAAATAAAACCAATCACAATAACAATAAGCCCATATCCGACCTTGGAGAACGGATGATTCCAACTCAAGGGGGAGAGGTCAGTTTTGTTTTTTCAAGACACCTTTTTGCTTACCGCTATTTACTCCCCTCAGTTTCCAACAAATCAGTTCTGGATATTGGCTGCGGAACCGGATATGGTAGTTATATTCTATCCGGAAAAGCCGTTTCTGTTGTTGCTGTTGACTATGATAAAGATGCTATTGATTATTGCAGAGAACATTATCAAAATACGAATTTAAAATACCTGGAGATGGATGCAAAACAAATAGAGCTAAATGAAAAATTTGATATTATCGTTTCTTTTCAAATGATTGAACATCTGACACAGCCAAAAGAATTTCTCGTCAGCATTAAACGTCTTTTAAAATCTAATGGCCTGGTCTTTATCAGTACTCCAAACGTGCAAAAACCTGATCATGAAAAAAACAAAAATCCGTTTCATCATCATGAAATGAATGATGCCCAGTTTCGCGATCTCTTATCAGGTGTTTTTACTTCGGTAGAAATATTGGGTATCACTTATGCTTCAGAGAACAAGCTTCGCAAATGGCTTGGCAAAATGCCGTTTTATAAATGGGGTCGTTATCTGAAAAGAAACAGCAAGATCAAAAAAATTGCCGGTCAGGCTTTATCGATGACCGAGTTCAAGGTTGTAACAGATGATATCGTCAACAGCGCGGATTTGCTGGCCATTTGTCATATATAAACCGTGAGGAGGAATAGAGAGAATGAAGCTAAAATCTACTTTTATCTTTGTTTTTACTATATCACTGTTATTATGCTGTGGTTCAAAAAATGGTGAATATCTTCCAGGCTCTATAGAAAAAGAGAATTTTCACTTGTATCTTTTAATCGGCCAATCCAACATGGCCGGCCGTGGCGAGGTCGCAGCTGTAGATACAATACCGCACCCCAGGGTTTACGCATTGAACCGCGACAATCAATGGGTGCCTGCCCAAGATCCAGTTCATTTCGACAAACCGATTGCCGGTGTGGGTCCCGGTTTACCCTTTGGCAAACGTATGGCTGAGCTCAATCCGGGTATTGTCATCGGCTTGATTCCCTGCGCCAAGGGCGGCAGCAAAATTCACCATTGGCGAACCGGTGTTTATCACGATTCAACCTATAGCTATCCCTATGATGAGATGTTGGAGCGCACCCGTTCAGTGCTCGATGATGGGATTCTCAAAGGGGTTCTCTGGCACCAGGGTGAAGGCAATAGCCTGAATAAAGAATATGCCGAAGATTATGAAGAAAAGCTGATCGCCTTTGTAGAGCAATTAAGAAAAGATCTTAAACATCCTGAATTGCCCTTCATCGCCGCCGAGCTCGGTGTTTTCTTGCCGGAACGCTTTTCACAGAGGCGAACGGTTACTGACGCTATCCGCAATCTACCCCGGCGTCTGCGGAACACAGCGGTTGTTTCGTCGAAGGGGTTGACCGCAAAGGGGGATTCTATCCATTTCAATTCAGCGTCGGCCCGTCTGTTGGGAGAGCGCTATGCTGAAATGATGTGTAAAGTAAATTCCAAGTCAAAACAGGGAATTGATCATGAATGAAACGCTTAAAGAGGAAGCCGAATACATCTATTCACTCACAAAAGGGGAGAAACTGGGTGCTCTGCAGATCCTGGAAAATCAGCTGAATGTTCTCTACAGCCGGGCGCAGGTTCTGATGAGTCTGGCCGGAATCGTTATTACCGTAACCGGCTTTTCGGGACGAATTATTGCTGCAACCAGCAGGGTGTCCCAAATATTGATCATCGTCGGATTGAGTATGGTTTTGACCAGTGCGATATGGGTTTACGCCAGGGTAATGGGAATCCGGTGGATCACTTCCGAGAATAAAGAGTCGATAGAGAAAACGCTTTATCATATCCTGCAACGGCGTAATCT
>WJMF01000226.1 GCA_014728085.1 Candidatus Zhuqueibacterota bacterium | reverse complement strand
GGCAGGTTTCATATCTGGTGGAACCATAAAGTCCTGATCGATGGCAAAAATTTTCTCGACGTCGACGACCGGGTTTCCTATGGTCCGGAAACCATTACCATTTACAAACCGGCGCGTGGGACTTATACTTATGCCGTTCACAACTTTAGCGGTCGCAAAACCACTACTGCGAGAGACCTCTCCCTGAGCCATGCCTGTGTTCAGGTTTATAAAGACGGCAGACTTGCCAGGCGGTTCGATATTCCGTCAAACCGGCGCGGCAATGTCTGGACTGTTTTTCAGATCGACGAAAATCAGCAAATCTTACCCATCAACCAGTTCCAGGATCAGATGGTTAGCGCAAGGGTGATTCCCTGATGTTCAATTTTACAGGAGGAGGTGTGAATATAGAATTATAACACTGCAAAGCTCGCAAGCATGCCAACGTAAATCTATCTTTGTGGCTTGGTGGCTCTGTGCGATTCAGTTAAAAGAGGTATAAAGAGCAATTCCCTTCAAAAGACTTGCGAATGCGCTTGCCCCACCTTATGCGTCTGTTTCAAACATATTTTCCTGATCCATTTCCACCTGATCCGGTTCGTTGATAACGAGGGCTAGTAGCAGCATGGCCACAATTGCCAGGATGGTGCTGCTGATATAAAGAATACGATACCCGAACAGGTGTGCAATTTCACCGCTCAGGGGAGTGGCAATGATTCGACCGACATTCATGATCAGCATACCGAAAACCGCCTGTCCGCTCGACCGCACAATAGAAGGGCTGGAGACATCCATAAAGGTAACGCTGCCGACATAGATAAAAGCAAAGGTAAAACCGTGGAAGAGCTGTAACGGCAGCAAACCGGTCCAAATGGGGACAAAAGCTGTACCCGCCCATCGCAACACGCTGGCCAGGACGCCGAGAACGATCAGTTTTTTAACCCCAAAACGGTCGATCAACCGGCCGACGAACGGCATGGTCAGAGCCTCGGCAAGCGTACCAAGTCCCCACAACCAGCCCAAATGTGCATTTTTGGCGCCCAAATCACGGGCATAAATACTGAGAAAAGCATAGGACATCTGATTGGCAACGGCGATCAGGATACCGGTAAAGATGAACCAGCGGATATTTTTATTTCTAAAAAGTATTTTAATCGCCAGGTTGGTATGCTTGCGTGAAATGCGTTTGGAAGGAGGAATTGTACGAATAAAAATTGCCGAGATGATAATACAAACACCAAAGAGCGGAAACATCCAGTTCAGGCCATAGTGATCAAAGAATGCACCGAGCGAGAACGAGGCGACCATAAAACCGATGGTACCATAGATACGCAGGTTTGAATAATTATTTCGTTCCTGCCGGCCCAGCACCTGAAACGTAACGCTGTCGACCATTGACGCCAGTGGCGTCCAGAACATGGCCCAAAAAACCAGAAGAGCCGCCAGAACCCATAAGGTTTGCGCCAAACCAACAGTAAAAAAAGCAGCAGCTGAAATAACAGCCAGTATAGCGACGAGCTGCGGGCGGTTCCCCAGGATATCGGCTACATAACTCCAAAGCGGCTGTGCCACCAGCGCCACCAATGGCGGAATCATCAGCAACAATCCCACCTGGGCATCATTTGCACCGACCAGCTCTTTATAATACGGCGCCAGATATGGGAGCATGACCCCCAGGGATAGAAAATAAAAGAAATAATGTGCTTTTATTGCTTTGTGTATGGATATCTTCATCTGTAATGCCAAAAGATTTGCATAAACCATAAAAGTAATAAAAATAATTGACAATCACAAGATAGTATTTACGGTATGCCGGATGAACTGAACAGGTAAAGAATACCGGTAAGGAGAAATCCGTAAATAGAAATCATGACACTTTTTTGGTGAGCTGGTGATTGTACTCTGGAAGAGCTGAATCCTCAGGATGAGTGGGAGATTTACACGGCTCTTGATACAGCCAGACACTACCTATCCTAAAATGAATTCAGGTCTGGTAAAATCGCTGCAAGCGCTCAAAGGCATCAACGCCCTGCAGGATCATCATATCCCAAAGGGTTTTCATCGCTTCATGGGAATTGGGCAGCTGCCGGTAGGCCTTACGACTGTCGGCGATGATGGTGTCCAGCCCCCGGGGGACGGCCAGAGTCAGAAAAGCGCATTGCAGCGGTGCCTTGACCGCATCGCCCGATGCGGTTTTAAGGGGCAGATCTGAGGTGAGTTTGGAGAGCGTCACTATCTTGTGGGCTTTGTTCAGATCATTATCCCGGTGCATCAACTCGAAAGCCTTTAGTGTTCTGGGCAATGCGCCTTCAATGTCGTTGCTCAGGGAGTGCAGACCGGGATCGAGGTAAAGATCCTCAAGACTCAATTCTTCACAATTTTGCATGAGCATGTCCGTCATTCGCTTTGCCGTATCGACAATCTCTTCAGCAGTGGTGTTGGATTGAACGCCTTCATTATCTTCTCGTTCACCGCATAGAACGATAAATTTGCAAGGTTGAATGTCGCTCAAATGAATAAACTCGAGACGTCCTTCTGAAATAGAATTGACAAATGGCTTTTCTCCGTTTGCTTTTGCAGCATCATACTGTTGCAGAGCGATTTGCTGTTGATCGAGATCGGTTGAATCGATAGAAAGGGGCAGCGGCAAGGCGGTTTGCAGCCTTTGCACCATATCCCGTAAACGCTCCACAGGATGATTGCCGATATTAATGTTGATACAGCGCGCCCCGCCGTTATGTTGTTCCTTCGCCAGGTCAACGATCCTGTTGTATTTTTCGGTTTGAATAAAATTGCTGATGGCTTTATTGATGCTGTTGATTTTATTATCGATTGTATAGAGGCTAAATGTAACCATTGTATATCCTCAAGAAGGTCAATATATTTATCGAAATATAACTCCCTTTATTGAATATACAATCCTAATGGTAAAACACAAAGGCTTAAAAAGCGACCAAACGGAGAGAGATATAACCCGGAGTATTTGTTCAGCTGATTAAAGCACAGGTTGCTGACAGCATCAAACAGCGCGCTTTTTTATGGCGGACATAGTGAAATGAGCGGCCTGAAACAGATGGGCGATGTTTGTGAAGGGTCAGCCTGTGAGGCCAATGGTCTTTTATTTCTCGATGAAAATCAAAACTTTTACATGCTTTCCCAGCACCAGAGCAACCCGAATGAACGGATGACCCTGTTGTTCATCACCATTTTTGCCGGTGTACGGTAAAAATTTAACAACCGCACCGCCGGATGAGAATATTGGTTCACGTTACTCATCCTGCCGTTATATTCATACAGGGATGAAATCGGATCAGGATTTCATTCCTGTTGTTTTCTCTCCATCTTCCACATTCAAAAAAGTTTCATCCTTATAATGCCGGTTCTGAGCGAATGCCTGACTGATAATGCTTTCAAAATTTAATGTTTATCCTTTCAGGCCGAATTCGCTCGGACCATGGATATTCCAAATACATTTCTGCCGGCCCGGAATTGTTTTTTCAATTGCATTGATATTTTCGAATGTGTATTTTGTCTTTATTTTAATCTTTCAAAGCATATTGGAGAGTTTGGTTGAATGCAGGAACGGACTGAAATAGAGCGAAGCATTGGTTTGGCAGGCGCCATCGGCATTGGAGTCGGCGCAATTGTCGGGGGTGGTATCCTTGCGCTTTCCGGCGTTGCCTTTGCCACCACAGGTCCTGCGGCTCTGGTCGCATTCGCCCTCAACGGTCTCGTGGCTCTTATTACAGCGCTCAGCTTTGCTGAAATGTCTGCCGCCTTTCCTCAGTCCGGTGGGACGTACTTTTTCGCCAAAAAAGTCCTCTCGGTACGATCCGCTTTTCTGGTCGGCTGGGTGGTCTGGTTTGCCTCTATCGTGGCGGCGGTGTTATATGCTCTCGGTTTTGCATTTTTTGCCGTTGATATGATGCAGAGTTTGCTGCAGTTATTTACCGGAAATACGGTTGCATGGCTCGGATCGCGTTTTATCGTCAGTATGATTTCTATCGTCGCTACCCTGGTTTATACTTTTACGCTTTTACGACGAAGCGGCGGCGGCAGTCACTGGGTTAATTTCGGCAAGGTGTTTTTCTTTATAGTTTTGATTGTTGCCGGTTTCGTTGTTCTGGCCGGAAAACCCATGTCGTTTATAGAATCCAAAATGACACCTTTTTTTACCAGAGGCAGCATCGGTCTTTTTCAGGCTATGGGATATACCTTCATCGCCTTACAGGGTTTTGATTTGATCGCTGCGGTTGCCGGGGAGATTAAAGAACCGCAGCGCAATATTCCGCGGTCAATGCTTGTGTCATTGACGATTGCATTATTCATTTATCTTCCGCTGCTCTTTATCGTTACCACGGTCGGCGTACCGGCTGAGCGGTCGATTACTGAGATAAGCGCAGAGCATACGGAAACCATTATTGCATTTGCGGCGCAAAATTATCTGGGTTCGTTTGGGTACTGGCTGGTCATTGCTGCCGCACTTTTTTCAATGCTGACCGCCCTTCGCGCCAATCTCTATGCCGCCTCACGGGTGGTAATGAAAATGGGCCAGGATCGCACCATGACGCACTTTTTGGACGGTATCAGCAAAAAGAGGGGAACCCCCACAACCGCGATATGGGCTACCGCCTTGCTTGTGGTAACGCTGCTGCTTGTTCTTCCCGATGTGGCTGCTGCCGGTGCAGCAGCCAGTTTGATTTTTCTGATCAGTTTTGCCATTACGCATTCTATCAGCTATTTAACCCGGCGCCGTGGCGGTACCGGCCACATGCCGTTTAAGGTGCCGCTGTTCCCTCTTGTTCCGATTGCCGGTGTGCTGGCCTGCCTGTCCCTGGCTCTGTTTCAGGGCGTTGCAGTACCGTCTGCCGGTCTTGTGGCGCTGATCTGGTTGGGATTTGGCGGATTGCTCTATTTTTCTCTTTTTTCCCGGCGAGCCAGGGTTGTCGATGCTGCGGCGGAAGCCATCGATCCGCAACTCTTGCAATTGCGCGGTAAAAATCCTCTTGTTTTGGTCCCCATTGCCAATCCCAACAATGCTCCCGCCATGATCGATGTGGCCAATTCCATGATTCATCCCACTATCGGACGTGTGTTGCTGTTGTCGGTGATTACAAAAACCCAGGTCGTTGAACAGAACAAAATACCGCAAAAGCTCAAAAACGTTCAAACCGTTCTCAACCGTTCCTTTTCCACCTCATTTTCCCTCGGCCTGGCTCCGGAAGCGCTGACCACAATTGCTTCCAGTCCCTGGAATGAAATTATCCGGGTTTCCCGCTTGCATCGTTGTGAGAGCATATTGCTGGGATTCAGCAATTTGAGCGAAAGCATTGTCGGTAGCGCTCTGGAAAACATGCTGGCCAATGTGGACAGCGATGTGGTGGTGCTTCGCGTACCCAAAGGGTGGCGTCTCTCCAAAGTCAGACGGATTCTCGTGCCGGTTGCCGGGCGCAATGTTCACGACCAGCTTCGTGCCCGTCTGCTCAGCAGTATTGTCCGTTCCCGCGCTGCCCGAATTACTTTTTTAAAGGTTTTCTCCGAAAATACCGCTTTGCAGGTATGTGAAAAGGGACGGCAGGATCTCAACCGTTTTGCCCGTGAGGAGGTTCATCTCAATTATGATGTAAAAATCGCCCGCAATAACAACATTACCAGGGAAATTATCAAACGGGCGCATGAACATGATCTGATCGTTCTTGGTGTGCAGCGCTCTAGCCGCAGGCGGCGTAAATTTGGCGAAATCACCTTGCAAATCGCCAAACGCACCGATTGTGCGATTCTTATGATTAATCACAAGGGGTAACTATTCATGATCTGTCCGGTTTTAAAACAGATAATACCCGGGTGCCGTCCTTTATTCAGCAAAAGTCTGATTTTGATTATCGTTTTTTTGTCTCATACCGTTCCTCTTACTGGCTACGAACCGGTACCCGATCCCTGGCAAATCCCGATTGTTTTGCAGCGGTCAAACCGCAGCGATACGCTTTATTTTGGAGTTGCCGAAGGCGCCGGCGATGCCTTTGATGTTCAAATCGATGTGCCTGCACCACCACCGCCGCCAAACGGCGAACAACTGTTTTTCAAAGCGAGCGGCATTTTCGATCACCTGCTGACTGACTTGCGCTCAAATCTCGATTCCACCCACACTTTTAAACTCGTCATCATCACCACGGACTCGGTCACGTTAAGCTGGGACGCTTCTGATTTTCCCCAGGGGGTTATCCCGGGCGCTCTCTTGTTAGATGACATGGATATGCTGAAAGAATCAGACCCCATTCGACTTGGAAGTGATACCCTGAGAATTAAATACACGGCAGCGAAAACATTTACCGGTGTCGGTGTTCATATTGAAACTCAACCACCGAATTTACAGATTAACATCGATGGCGTAAAATATACAACCCCGCAACTTTTTGACTGGATTCCTGAATCCCAACATCTTGTTGCAGCGGTGACCCCTCAGCCGGTAACCGAGTCTCAACGCTATGTTTTTGAATCGTGGAGCCATGGACTCGATACCACGCACACGCTTGTTGCTCCCAATGATTCGGCCCGCTATGTGGCTGATTATAAAATGCAGTACTACCTCGATGTGCAGTCACTCTACGGTGAGGTAGAGGGCAGGGGATGGCACGACGAGTCGTCCCGGGTAGACGTTTCTGTTGATAGCCTGGTGATGATGAATGATTCAATTCGTTATCAGTTTGTATCGTGGCAGGGTGATATTCAAAATTCAGCCAACCCCTGCCGGCTGCAAATCGATCGTCCTTTATCTCTCGTCGCCGAATGGCAAAAACAATTCATGCTTTTGCTGAACGTTCAGCCTGAAGATGGCGGTAGAGTGCAAAGGAAACCACAACGAAACTGGTTTGATGAGAACAGTTCCGTTACGCTGACCGCCGTACCTGCACAGGGATTTCAGTTTGATCGATGGACGGGTACGGTTAACGCCCGCTCTCCTGTCATTACGCTTATGATGAATGTCCCCCACAGCCTCAGGGCACGTTTTTCTCCTGTGGATTTTTTTACTCAACTATGCACGGAACCGCCGGGACTGGAAATTCTGGTTGACTCTGTTTCCTATTCCTCTCCAAAAGCGTTTTTATGGGGTTCGGGCTCGGTGCATGAGCTATCAGTACCGACACCGCAATATGTATCAGACCGGCATCGTTTCGTGTTTGAAAAATGGTATCACGAAGAACCGCGCACGCATCGGGTCACAGTGGAGGAAGATTCTTCATTATATACTGCATTATTTACCAGTCAGTATCTTGTTGATATCACATCCGGGGCCGGTGCTGTAGAAGGGGCCGGATGGTATGATGATTCCAGTATGGTTTATCTGGCGGCGGACAGTATGGTTATACAGGGTGATAGTATTCGCTATCTCTTTGATGGTTGGCAGGGCGATATTCGTTCCAGTCAGAATCCCTATGCATTGCTTGTGGACAGCTGTAGATGTATTTCTGTCAACTGGCGAAAACAGGTCGGGATTAAATCCAGGGTTTATCCGGCACATGGCGGCCAAATCTTGCGCGATCCCGACAAAACATGGTATGATGAAAATGAGATGGTTCGCCTGATCGCCAGAGCCGCGTCCGGATTTGATTTTGCAGGCTGGCAGGGCGATGTGCAGGTAAGCGATTCGATTCTCATCCTGCCGTTGAATAAACCGCTCAATGTTTCAGCCTATTTTACGCCAAACACAGCGGTTACATTGGCAAAACCAGCCATACCCTCATCCCCGGTTTTGCAGCAAAATTATCCAAATCCGTTTAATCCATACACCGAAATTCGTTTTTCCATTCCCCGGTCCGGTGAGGTGTCGTTGGACATTTTTAACAGTAGAGGCGAATGGGTTGATCACTTGTTGACAGAACGTCTGCAGAGAGGATGGCACAAACTGTTGTGGCGGCCGGTTTTTATCAGTTCCGGCATTTATTTTTATGTTTTGCGGTTTGAGCAAACCGTGATTAAACGGCGCTGTTTGTACCTGAAATAGAGGTTCCGCAGTTAACCCGAATAAAGATATCCTGATGGAACAGAATTTTTTCATTGAGGCATTGAAAACAGGAAACGAAGAGGCCTTTCGCCGTTGTGTTGATTTATATCAGGAAAAGGTACTGAACACCTGCTATGGTTTTGTTCATAACCGACTGGATGCGGAAGATTTGGCTCAGGAGGTTTTTATAGAGGTGTTTCGTTCTGTAAAGCGTTTCAAGGGAAATGCAAAGCTTTCTACCTGGATCTACCGTATCGCGGTCAACAAATCCCTCGATTTTTTATGCCCGGCTGAAAGCGCGCATGGAACTTGAAAAGAGAAAAGATTGGAACCCCGTCTCCATCGTTTTCAAACCCGCCTTTTTGCTGATGATTCTTTTGCTCAATGCGATTACGATTGTATCGTATCTTGCCGCTCAGCCCAAGCCGGTGTATAACCGGGCGCAGCTGCTGAAGACATTTGCACAGGAAATGACGCTGGATTCAAATCAAATTAGTCCCAATCTATTTCAATAGGAACAGGAATAAAATATGGATATTTTTACGTGAAAGAGAATCACCTTCTGGGCGTTTTTCATACTGGTTGTTCTCAATATCTTCACCATATCCCTATTATGGATGAACCGTCCGAAAAAGAGAAGATTGCCTCGCAGAGCATTACAAGACCAACAGGAACCAGGAACGTTGAAATTTCTACAACAGGAACTCGAATTTACTGATGCGCAGATTGAACAATATGATCAGATCAGAAAGCAGCACCACCAGCGGGTTACTGCCCTGCAAAAGGATATCCATCGGTATAAAAGAGAGTTAATGGAAGAAGTTTTTACACAACAGCCGGATACCTTGAGAGCAATGAAGATCGCTGCGCTTATCAGCGAAAAACAAGAGCAAATCGAACGGATCACATTTTTACGTTTCCTCGATCTCAAGGCATTATGCGGCAAAGAGCAAAGCGAAAAATTGCACAGATTGATCGACGAATCTTTGCGAAAACACCCTTTGCCACAAACTCGCAGACCTGTCTCGCCCCATGGAGCGCAGCCTAAAAATCACAATTGATTTATATTGTCAACTGCCGAGATCGCTCAACTTATTTCTCTATTCTGACTTTCTCAATCGCAAACCACTTGTAAAGCGACGGTATAATCAACAATGTCAACAGGGTTGAAGTCACCAGCCCGCCGATCACGACTGTGGCCAGCGGACGCTGCACCTCGCTGCCGGTTCCGGTTGCCAGCAACAGCGGAATGAGTCCCAGTGCTGTGGTAAACGCTGTCATCAACACCGGCCGCATACGTTGCATGGCGCCCTTTAGACAAGCCTGGTTCAGCTCGCAACCCTCCCTGAGCAGCTGATTCAGATTCGACACCAATACCATACCATTTTCCAGAGCGATACCGAAAAGCGCGATAAAGCCGACCAGAGCTGGTACGGAAAGGTTTTCTCCTCCGATCCACAGGGCTGTAATGCCGCCCACCAGGGCCAGAGGAATATTGAGCAGGATCAGGAGCGTGTTTTTCACCGAACCAAAGCTCATGTAGAGCAACAGGCTGATGAGCAGAATTGAAAAAGGCACCACCCACGCCAGCCGCTTGTTGGCCTTTTGCTGCAGTTCAAACTGTCCACCCCAGGTTATATAATATCCCGGCGGCAGTTCAATACTCTCCTCTATCCATTTTTGTGCTTCAGCAACAAAAGACCCAATATCCCGATCAACCACATTGCACTGAACCGTGATAAAACGTTGGTTGTTTTCGCGAAGTATTTGTCTCGGCCCCACTACCTCCCTGATATCGGCAATCTGCTGCAGGGGTACCCGGATGCCGTTCGGACCGGGGATAAGGATATTTCCAATAGCGTTTTTGCTGTCGCGGCTATTTTTTGCATAACGAACATTGACATCAAAGCGTCGAATACCCTCGAAAATCTGGCCGACGTTGACACCTCCAACTGCTGCATGAATAACCTCCTGTACATCGCTGATGTTGATGCCATGTCGAGAAATGGCGGCACGATCCGGCCGAATGACCAATTGTGGTGCACCGGTCATTTGCTCCACCTGTACATCTGCCGCCCCGGGAATGGTACGGAGTTGTGCGGCGATTTCATCCGCTCTCTCTTTCAAAATATTGATTTCTTCACCAAACAGTTTAATCGCCAGCTCCGCCTTGATGCCGCTGATGAGCTCATCGACCGATAGCTGAATCGGCTGGGTGATGTTGGTCAGGACACCGGGATAGGTCGCCAACTGTTCCCGAAGGGCATCTTCAATTTGTTCCTGTGTCTGATGTTCGCTCCATTCTTTTTCCGGTTTGAGTATTACATTCATATGACTGACATTCACCGGAGCTGAATGCGCACCCACTTCACCACGTCCGATTCTGCTCACCACCTCTTCAACTTCAGGAATCTTGAGGAAGCGTTTTTCGATTCGTAAAATGTTGCGTTTTGTTTCCTCGATAGAAATAGAGGGCGAGAAGGTCAGGTTTACCAACAGTTCACCCTCGTTTAATCTCGGTGTAAACTCTGAACCGAGCTGCGGATAGATAACCAATCCCGACAGGACCAGCAAAAGAGCTGTAATCAATGCTGTAAGACGGTGTCGGATAAAAAAAATGATCAGCGGTTCATAGATGTGTTGTAATACCCTGGTAATCAGACCTTTCTTATGACCGGCTTTTCCCTTTCTCATTACCAGGCTGGAGATGACCGGAGAAATGACCAGCGCAAAAAGCAGCGATCCGATCATGGCGAGGGCAATGGTAAAGGCCAGCGGCCGAAAGGTTTTTCCCTCTACACCCTGTAACGTAAAAAGCGGCAGAAAGACGATGATGATGATGGAAATGGCAAAGAGAATTGGCCGCGCCACCTGTTTAAAGGACTGCGAAATGATCTGAAAACAGCTCGCTGTCTGTTGTCCTTTCAACAGGCGATCCGTGTTTTCGACCATAACGATGGTACCGTCCACCAGCATGCCGATGGCAATAGCCAGACCACCAAAAGACATGAGATTGGCAGAGATGTCAAAATATCGCATAAATATAAAAGCGAAAAAAAGTGAGAAAGGAATCGCCAGGGCCACAACGATGCTCGGCCTTAGGCTCTGCATAAAGAGCAACAACACCAACAAGACCAGGACAATACCCTGCAGCAAGGCACGAGTCACCGTGCGAACCGACGCATCAACCAGGCTCTTTTGTTCATAAAAGGGAACGATTTCTACGCCCTCGGGAAGGGTCTTGGAGATTTCCTCCAACTTTTTTTCTACCGCTTCGATCACGGTGGAAGAGTTTGATCCCACAAGTTTGATCACCATGCCGGCAACGGTCTCTTCTTCTCCATTTCGGGTTTGCAGACCGCGGCGAATGGCGCCGCCGGTCTCGATCTTTGCCAGAGCCCGGAGGAGGATCGGCTTGCCATCGATGCTTTTGATGATAATGGTTTCCAGATCTTCAATACCGGTGGCCAGTCCTTCTGATCGGACGATATATTGTTCGCCGTTTTTTTCGATATATTGTGCCCCCACATTGAGATTGTTGGCTTTGATTGCATCAAGAACCTGGGATAACGTGACATCGTATTTGAGCAGAGCTACGGGATCAATCCGGATTTGATATTGTTTTTCCCATCCACCTATACCCAGCACCTCTGTGACATTGGGTATGGTTTGCAGGTTGTACTTGATAATCCAGTCCTGAATCGTCCTGAGCTCTGTAAGAGAATATTGCTTGTTGCGGTCGCGTAAATAATAATAGAGGACCTGCCCCTGGCCGGTTGCTATGGGTCCCATGTGCGGATCCCCGAATCCCGTTGGTATTTGTTCCCGGGCTTCCAGCAACCGTTCTCCCACAAGCTGGCGGGCAAAATAGATATCCGTGCCATCTTTAAAATAAATGTTTACAACCGATAAACCAAAATTGGATACGGAGCGAATCTTTTCCAGTTTTGGCAATCCGTTCATTGCTGCTTCGACCGGGTAAGTAATATATTTTTCCACTTCCTCCGGTGCCAATCCCTCTGTTACGGTAAACACCTGAACCAGAGAAGGAGAGACATCGGGAAAGGCATCCACCGGAAGGTTTATATAACTATATATGCCGGCAACGAAAATAATCAGTGTTAAAATGCCGATTAAGAGCCGGTTTTTAAGTAAAAGTTCTATAAAATGATTCATTGAACATCTCCGTTTAATGAACGTGTCCACCAAATGATTCTTTTTCTATTTCCGCTTTGAGGATAAATCCACCTTTGCTGACGTATTGCTCTCCGGCTTTGAGGCCGTCAATGATTTCCGTCATGTCCTTGTCGCTTTTGCCGGTTATTACCTGCCGGGCGATAAGTTCGTCTCCATGGCGAACAAAGACCACGGTTTGATTGTCCAGACTGTACAACGCGTCATTGGTTACGGCCAGATTTGCCGAATAGCGGCCGGTGATAACGCTGGCCTGTATAAATGTGCCCGGTTTCCAAATACCCGTGTCATTGTTAAGAACAACCCGCGCAACCATAGTCCGGCTTTGCTCATCCAGAACCGGACTGGTGTACGTAATGGTTCCTGTAACGCCTTGCTGCCGATAGCCGGTTGTAATGGTTGCCCTTTGACCGACTTTGATCACATGGAGATCCTTTTGGTAAATGTAAAGATCAGCCCATACGTTGCTAATATCGGCAATGACAAATGCATGTTCGTCACCCGAAACCATCTCACCCTGAGTAAGGTGCATATCAATAACCGTACCTTCTATCAACGATTCTACCGTATAGTCGGTAAGGCTTTCGTTGCTTTCAATGACAGCCAGTTTTGTATTCCGGGTTACCCGATCGCCGATCGATATATTTACCTCTTTAACGATGCCGGAAAAGCGTGGGATAATGTGTGCCAGTCTTCCCGGATCGATGACAATTTCACCGGTCAGGTCGATATGTTTTTCGATCAAGCCTTGATCGGCTTTGGAGAGCTCAATATCGAGTTCATTCAGGGTTTGCTCGTTCATCACAATGGAATGCCCGGATTCTGAATGATCATGCTCATTTTCATGCAAATGCTCTGGTGAAGAGTCCTGTTCATGGTTATGGTTGTTTGTTTCACAAGCCGGTGCTGTAAAATAAATCCATAATGAGATGCTGAATAACATGATGATATGACATCTTTGCGTTTTCAACATGGTGAAATCCTTTTTATTTAATGTTAATTTATCTTCAGGTTATGCCCGATCAATCGTTCCATGTCCGCAATGATCATACAATACTCTATTCTTGCGGAAATCAAGCCATCGCGGTACTCAAACCAGCTTTTTTGGGCATCTGAGACCTCGATAAAATTCAATTTTCCTTTTGTGTAACTCGTCCGGGTAATTTGAAACGCCTGCTCAGCCTGAGGCAAAATTTCATCTTCAAGCAGACGAATTTTTTTATGGATGGCCTTAAGATCGTAATAGAGAGTTTTGATTTTTGTATTAATCTCAACCCTTTTATTTCGGGTGTTTAGCCAGATCTGCTGTTTCTGAATCATCGCTTTTTGCAGATTGCCCTGATTACGGTTAAAAAGGGGGAATGGAAGAGAGAGCTTGACCATCAGGGCACTTTTATCGATATCATTAAAACAACGGTACCCGGCTGCAATGACAGGGTCAGGAATGCGCTTGCTTTTTTCCAATTCAATTACAGCTTCTGCTCTTTTTCGTTCGTATTCTTGCCTGGCAATATCCGGGTTTTGGTTCACCAACGGCAGGATGCTCTCGAGACTCGGTATAGAGTTTGGAATTTGCAGTTCACCCGGCGCTAAAGTAAAATTCGCTGTTTCACTGCCCCATGTGGCGGCCAGCCGGCATTTTGCCGAATACTGTTCCTGTGAGGCACGATAGTGTTCGATTTCCGCTGTGGCCAGCACAACCCTCGCCCGGGCTCTGTCTGCGGTAGATAACGCACCAGAATGGATATGCTCCTCAATATAGCTGACGAGTTGCCGGGCAGTGCGAACTTGCTCCTCCCGTAAACGTTTTTGTTGCTGAGCCCTTGATACCTCCAGACAATGTTTAATTACTTTTGTGTGTAAATTCAGACGGGCTGCCTCGTAATCTTGTACAGCAAGGTCTCTTCCCAGCGCCGCCAGAGTTTTTCTTTTTTTGCGTTTGCCACCCAATTCGAGGCGTTGCCCGATAGCAAGTGTATATTCTGAAGCAGTAAACCCGTTGAAAGGACCACTGCCGCCGAAATTTTCCAGTTCAAATTCAAATTCCGGATTCGGCCTCAAACCGGCTTGAACTTGTTCCGAGTCTTTGATTAAAAGCCGGCCCCGGTATGATTGTAATTCAGGATTATTCACCAGCGCATGTTTAATAACGATAGCCAGATTAATTTCACCGTTCAGCTCGTTTTGTACCCCCTTGAATGCCAAACTATCCTGTTGCCGGTTATAGTTGTTTTTAGGTATTGCATGGCAACTGTCCATTTTCAGGCTGATATGCTGGGCTACCCAGGTGGTTAAAAAGATGAATACAATCATCTCCATAACATGAGACAATTTGATATGCATTTATCCCTCCTTTAAATCAAGGATGTAGCTTTTAAAGAATTATTTAGTGCTGCGATTGCCTGGAGGGAAAGTTTTAAAGTAAAAGTATTTTGAAAAAATAAAGCCGTGAAAGAGTTGAAAAACGTGGATTCGGAAAAGAAAAGGGGTGAATGGATTGAATTGGAGAACAAAGCCGAAATAGGGAAATTATCGGTAAAATGGTTACCAGCAAGACCAGGTCCGTATTATTTTGTGGAGAACGCTGCGTGACGATGGAAGTACGGACCAGGTTGCAATAATCGCGTTGTTCGTGATAATGGTCATGGGTTGGGCAGGCTGTTTGTAATTCATGTTGAATAAAAAGCAGTGCAAGGACCATCAGTAGTATGGTGCCGGTTATTTTTAAAAACAAATGTCGATCAGATATATTTAACATGTTTTGACGATCGTTATATAATTGAATTCGCTGCTGACTGTTTCATTTGGCGTAACAGGGTCTATCTGAACGCTTGATTTTTTAACGCACATACAGTATAAATGACAGTTAGGCTAAGGTATAAATATTATCATAAATGGCAAGACTTTTTTGTGTTTTTAAACAGGATAAAAATTCAAAACGCAGTTGCAATGTCGGATTGAATTTAGTATGTTTATTTTATGGAAGAAAACAGTTTACGTTTGGGAATTTTTCAATTTATGGTACATGCTCTGGTCGGAGGATAAATAAAGCGTCCTTATTTTTGTACAGCAAACTCTTTCACAACCCTAATTTGACCGATAAATAGACTTTATGATTCATCATCCGGAAGCGGAACCAGGAATTTCAGACAGCATACGCCTGTTGTTATTATCAAAAGTTGATATATACACATGTTGTCGTCAGGGGAACGTGACAAGGAGCGGCTTTGAAATGTCTGACATGATAAGGTTAAACATGATCACTTTTTCAACGGGGAGGTTCTTTTGAGTTATTGGAAGGATGAATCCCTTGCACCTGCGTTCGAGTATATGCGGCTGTTGACACAGCACCACTCCAAGAGTTTCTACTTTTCCACCCGTCTTCTACCCGTAAAAAAACGCTGGCCTGTCTTTGCGCTCTATGGCTTTTGCCGTTTTGCCGACAATCTTATCGACAATCCGCGCAAACGCACCGCCGCACAGTTGAAGAATGAGTTAAATTGCTTCAAGCGCGAACTCGAGCTGGCTTATGAAAGTGGCGATTCTGAACATCCGATAATTAAACCCTTTATCTATATTGCGCAGAAATATGATATCCCGCGTGAATATCCCTTTGATCTGCTGCAGGGCGTTCAGATGGATATCGATATATCACGGTACGAGACCTTTGAAGATTTGTATCTTTTTTGCTATCGGGTTGCAGCGGTTGTGGGATTGATGATGACACATGTGATGGGTTACAGCGATGATTCCGCTTTTGTCTACGCTGAAAAACTCGGCATTGCCATGCAGCTCAGCAATATCCTCAGGGATATCCAGGAGGATAAAAATATGGGACGTGTTTATTTGCCTCTCAGTGAATTAAACGACTATGGACTCTCTGAAAAAGATATCCTTGCTGAGAATTTTAATGAACGCATGCGTTCTCTTATGCAGTTTCAGGTCGAACGGGCGCATCGCTATTATGAAGAATCGAATACCGGAATACCGATGCTGGATATCGAGTCGCGTTTTGCTGTTTCTTCTGCCAGTCGCATTTACCGCGGCATACTTGTTAAAATCGAAAAAAACGGCTATAACCCCTTTCTGGGCAGAGTCTATATTCCCTTTAGCAAAAAAATTGTGTTCCTGATTGAAGAGCTGTTGCGTACAAAAACAGCGCATTTGCGTCACCGTATTAAACTCCGCTT
>WJMF01000051.1 GCA_014728085.1 Candidatus Zhuqueibacterota bacterium | reverse complement strand
GCACTGGCATGGAGTGCTGAGCTATTTCACGGCAAACATCACTAATGGTATTATCGAAGGTCTCAACAACAAAATCAAAGTTGCGATGCGAAGGGCATATGGATTCAAGGCAATGCCCTATCTGGCTACGATTATATTCCTTGTAGCTGGTAAACTCGATTTACCCACACTATACTGAAGTGAACCATATTTCATTATTCGTATTATATATTTATGAATTACATTTGTATAATAAAAAGGCACTGATATGAATTCAATTTATTTACAGGAAAATGATTTATTTTTTATTAATAATGCAAATAATTTTCACAACATCTCTCATAAAAAATTGGTAACCGAAATCTACGAGTTATACAAAGAAGAAATTATATCAAAAAAAGAATTCAAATTTTTTATCAAGGTGTTATTTGCTTCCTATTTTGAAACTAAATTCAATGAAAAATATCTACCTAAATTATTGGAATTTGATAAAAAAATTTTAATCTCGCTTAATAAATGAGGTGATTTTTATGCCGAGAGATGAAAAATCTAAAGAAATAAAAAAACGTGAAAGTAATAAAGAAAAGGTAAATTCACAAAAAAAAACCAAAAATGATAATCATGAAATACAAGAAGATATTGCCGAGGCGTTAGATGATATGCCACCAAAAATGCGCCGATCAATAACTATGGCTATGATGCAAACATCTACTCGTGACAATATTGGTCACCCACTCTTTGAAAAATTCACAGAAGAACATATTGATAAATTTTTAGATTATACTCAAAAAGATGATGAAAATGAATATAAATATAAAAGTTCCAATCGTTTGTTTTATTTAATCTATGCAATTTTAATAATTGCTTTATTCATATTTCTTATTGCTTTTTTGCTCCCTCATGATAAAGATTTACTGAATGACATTTTCAAATTAATTGTAGCATTTCTCGGAGGTTTAGGAAGTGGTTATGGTCTAAAATCACGTAGAACATAAAATTCTTGTTATAGTAATTTTTGTAAGTTTATTTCTAATTATTATTAAAAACAATAACGTTAGATTGTCTCTTTTATAATCTACTTTATCCGCTCGTTTTTACCTCAAAAAGCCTCTCTAAAGAAACAAATAACACTAGATGATATCATTTGTTTCTATTTAGTGTTTCCTGCCTGGTCGGGAGGTCAAAAGAATGAATAAAAATCCGTCTCGAGGAGTAGCGGTAGGATTTCGCTTTATAGAATTTTACAAAAAACAATCCGAATGTTGAGTGATTCGGCGGGAAGATAAAAACTGCAGAAAACAAGTGGCTATTTGAAAAAGGCGAACAAAATCCCCAATAACGCTGCTACCTGGCCCACCCAGAAGATGAACATCCATTTGATCAGACTGGCGTGATTCCTGGCTGCTTCCACTCTGACTGTGCCGATTTCCTCAGTCAGACGCCCGTTTACCTTGCCGATTTCTTCTGTTAGTCGTTCATTTACCTTGCCGATTTCTTCTGTTAGTCGTTCATTTACCTTGCCGATCTCTTCTGTTAGTCGTTCGTTAACATTACTGACTTGTTCTGTGAGCCGTTCGTTTACCTTGCCGACTTGTTCTGTGATACGGTTGTCCAGGCGCTGTTCGGTTTCAGCAATGGCAAGACTTACTTTACCCATTTCCTCACTTAGGCGTTGTTCAAATTTTTCTCCGACCAATTCCACCAATTCTGCTTTTTGATCAGACTGGGTTTGGTTGATAAGATGGACCAAACTATCCACTGCCTCATCTCCCAGCTTTTCCTTGAGCGGTTTTTCAACGGTGATAATCGGCATGATACGATCTCCTTTTTCAATAATTAATCAATTTACGACAATAATGCAAGAAAAAAAGCTGCTTTTTGAGCGGGGCAGTAAAGTTTTATGAAAAATTCCCCCATTACAGACAGCTCCCGCCCCGGCGGTCGCTAAAACCTGTTGGAATATTCCTCCGGAAAGTAAAAAACAGGCTTAAAAAGCTGCTTTCAGGACTATTTTAGGCCTTCCAAGGGCTGATTTTAACTATTTTCCAGGCATAACCTATTGATTTAACATGACACATCCGGATCCGATCCTGAATAACTTTCTCTATTGTGTTTATTGCGATTATTTTTTAAGTTATTGTAACCTCGTTATTTGGGGATTTATGCGAACAAATCGCAGCTCAATTTCCGCACCAATTGGTCAAAAATCCCGAGAAACAAAACTAATACATTTACGTAGATACAATAAAAGACAAAGAACAGGATCCCCTACATGTATGCAGTCGAAACCTTCGAGTTGAGCAAGTTCTACTCTCACGGCAGGATTAAAGCATTACAGGATTTTTCCCTTCAGGTTGAAAAGGGCAAAATTTTCAGCCTGCTGGGTCCCAATGGCGCCGGCAAAACCACTCTGATCAAAGTTCTCATCGGCATCGTACATCAGACCTCGGGACATGCCAAACTTTTAAATCAATCCATAAATAAAGTATCCGTACATAAAAAAATCGGCTATCTGGCTGAAAACCACCGTTTTCCCGAGTTTTTATCGGCCCACCAGATTTTGCACTATTACGGTAAAATGGCCGGGCTGGGCCCTTCTCAGCTCAAAAAACAGATTCCGGCATTGCTTAAAACCGTAAACCTGCACCGGTGGGAAAACGTCAAAATCAGAAAGTATTCCAAAGGCATGATGCAACGACTGGGACTGGCCCATGCTTTGCTCAACGAACCGGAGCTCATCTTTCTCGACGAACCCACAGACGGTATCGATCCGGTCGGACGGCGCCAGATCAGGGACTTGCTGAAATCACTGCGCGATGAGGGCGTTACCATCTTTGTCAATTCACACCTGCTCTCCGAAGTCGAACGCATGTCCGATGAAGTGGCTATTTTAAAGCAGGGAAAGCTGATCCAAAGGGGCACCGTCGAAGACTTTATTTCGATTAAAGAACAATACCAGATTCGTCTCGACTCTGCCGACACCATGCAAAATATCTGCAACGATATGAAGGTACCCATAAAAAGAGAAAATGATCTCTTTACCGTGTCGGTACAGGATGACCAGCAGCTTAACCGGCTCATCGACCGCCTTCGACAGAGCAAAACCATGATCCTGGCTGTAATCCCTAAAAAAATCACTCTGGAAGACTATTTTATCGATATTATCGAGGACAAGAAAGGAGAGAGCGATTGAAATTCCTGTCGATTGTACAATTGACTTTTCGCGAATCTTTGGCAAAAAAAACCTTTATCGCTTTTTTGATCATCTCCACCATTATCAATCTGCTCTTTTTGCTGGCGCTCAATCTGGATATTGTTGACGGCATGCAATCCTCGATCTCCATTTTTGGTGAACAAACCGATCAGATCATCAATCTACAGGAAATCATCTATGGAGTAGAGGGATTTGTCGCGGTCATGCTTTTTACCGTCGGTATTTTTATGGCGCTGTTCGCCACCTCCGGCCTGATTCCGACGCTGCTACAGCCCGGATTCATCGATCTTTTTATCAGCAAACCGGTGAGCCGTTTTGAAATTCTCTCCGGCCGCTACCTGGGCGCTGTCGCCATCGTCGCTCTCAATATTTTCTATCTGGTTATCGGTACCTGGTTGATCATGTCGCTTAAAACGGGTATCTGGAATTTCGGCTTTCTCCTCGGCGGTGCGCTGATTGTCCTGACCTTTGCCATCCTCTTTGCGCTCATGACGCTGCTCGGGATTGTCAGTAAAAGCGGCCCCCTCTCGCTTATGATCACCTATCTCATTCTGTTTTTCAGTCCTCTGCTCAAACAAAGGGATAGTATCTATGCCCTGTTGTCATCAAAAATTTATGGCCAGATCATCGATGGTCTCTATTATTTTTTGCCAAAAACATCAGAACTCGGCAGTATAACCCAAAGACTTACAAGAGGGCTGGAAATCAACACCTGGACGCCCTTATGGACATCTCTGGCATTCGGTATTTTTATCTTTTTATTATCCGCCTATATTTTTCAACGCAAAAACTTTTAAGGAGAATCGAGATGTTAAAACCGGTCAAATATTTGCTCATCATCACCTCGTTATGGATCGTTTTTTCCTGCGGCAAAAAAACGGCACCCCCGGTCTCCGAATCGATGCAAAAACAAATCAGCCTGCTGCCTCAGAATGCGGATATGGTGGGGTATATAAATGTTAAGGAAATCAGCAACAGCGATATTTACAAGTCTTTTGTCGATTCCATGAAAATCAATCCCCTTGATCCGCAAACCTATCTAAAGCAGATAAACCTCAACCTCGAAAATGCCAGGGTAAAAATCGAAGAGGTCTATATCGCCTACCATGATCAGGAAAAAGAAAAAATGGCCCCTTTTATCGTTGCTCACGGTAAAACGAATCTGGCCGACTATCTCGGCGCGCTTAAAATCAAAACCAGGGATTTCCAAATCGGCGAAGATAAAGACTTTGCTGAGGGAAAACTTTATGTTATTAACGCAGACGATACTCTGGGTGTCGGTTTTCAGGACAGCTCGGTCATGGTCATGGGCAATCTGAAAGAGGTAAAATCCTGGTTTCAAAAAGGAAAGAAAAACCCAAAACCGGATCCGGACCTTACTGCCCGTCTCGGCGCCCTGCAAAACGCTAAAACCGGCTGGTTCCTGGTAGAGGCCGCTACTTTACTGGAAAATCTCGATATGGTTCGGGCTTTGCAAAACGTCGAGGGAGCCCGGCAGATCAAAACAGCGGATCTCGCTTTTACAATGGACAAAGCGCTTCGAATGAATTCAATTATCACTTCAATTGATGCAGAAAATGCGGAAATGATCAAAGACGCCATCAAGGGTGCCCTGGCCTCTGTTAAGCTTTCCAGGAGAAGCGACCGCGAGCTCACGGATGTGGTCAACAAGATAAATGTCGAACAAAAAGATACCACTATAGAGATCACAGCGCAGCTCTCCTTAAACGAGATCCAAAAGCTGGCCAGTCTGCGCCGATAAATGAAAAAAGAGCTGCCCAAATTCGGCAAGGTCTCCGCTGATATTTTCGACCGTGTTATTCTGCCGCAGCTGGGAAAAAAGCGGCAATCGGTTCTGGTGGGTCCGCAACACGGCATCGATGTCGGCGTCGTCGAACTTGCCGGCGACCAGGTAATGGTGCTGACCACCGATCCCCTGTTTGTCATGCCCTCTCTGGGTTGGGAGCGCGCGGCATGGTTTGCCATTCATATTATCGCCTCAGACGCGGCCACCTCCGCCCTGCCGCCGCAGTATCTCAGTATAGATCTTAATTTACCGCTTTCGCTGCAGAGCGATGACCTCAAAGCACTGTGGCAGGAGATTCACAAGAGCTGCAAAGAGATCGGCCTCGCTGTGGTCACCGGCCATACCGGCCGTTACGAAGGGTGTGCCTTTCCCACCATCGGTGCCGCCACCATTATCAGCACCGGTCATCGTTCAGCGTATATAACGCCGGCCATGGCCGACGCCGGCGACCAGATCATTATCACCAAGGGCGCTGCCATCGAAACCGCCGGCATGCTGGCGGTTTGCTGTGAAAAGAACATTGCCAAAACGTTCGGAAAAAAATTCGCCGAAAAAGCAAAATCGATCTTTTGGCAGATGTCGGTGGTCAAAGATGCGGCAATTGCTGCGGAAACAGGAGTGAGAGATAACGGTGTTACCGCCATGCACGATGCCACCGAATGCGGCGTTTGGGGGGCGTTGGTGGAAATTGCTGAGGCGGCGAAATGCGGTATCCTTGTCCATAAAGATGATATTCCACTACCGGAAAAGATTGGCAAAATTTGCCGGCGTTTCGGCATCAATCCCTACATTAGCAGCAGCGAGGGCACTCTGGTCATCGCCTGCCGGCCGCACAAAACTTCGGAAGCGCTGCGAAGGTTAAGCGATGCAGGAATACCCGCTGCGGTTGTCGGAGAGCTCCTCGATGCAAAAGCGGGCAACTATTATTTTGAACATCAGGTCAAATATCCTCTCGAACATCCGGTAAATGATCCCTTTTGGCCGGCATTACAGAGAGCAATGCGGGAAGAAGATAAATATTGATATTAATTACTCTGACCCTTCTATGATCAAAACACACGACACCATCTCATCAAGCGGGGAATTCGAGCTGATCCGTCGTCTCGAGTCGATTATATCTACATCCATATCACCAGAAGATCTGGTGGTCGGCCTCGGTGACGATACCGCTGTTATCAGACAGGCCGGTACGAATCAGGGACTCTTGATAACCTGTGATATTCAAATAGAAGGAGAGCATTTCAGGCTGGAAAAACTGACTCCCTATCAGACCGGCCGCCGGGCCGCTGCGGTCAATCTCAGCGATATTGCCGCCATGGGGGGGAAACCAACCTTTGCCCTGCTGTCACTGGGACTCGATGCAGAAATGCCGCTGCAGGACTTTGATCACCTCGTTAAGGGAATTCATGATCAGTTTTCGCAATTCGATACGGTCATCATCGGCGGCAACATGTCAAAGCACCGCTCTCTTTTAATCGATATTACTTTGATGGGAACGGCTGATCTCAACAAGCTGCTATTGCGCAAAACCGCACAGCCCGGAGACCGGCTTTACGTCAGCGGTACGCCGGGCGCTTCGGCTGCCGGACGCATTATGATGCAAAATCAAAAATATATTGATAAAAGATGGAAACCCCTGGTGCAGAAACATATCCAACCGCTTCCGCGATTAAAACTGGCCCGGCACCTGGCCGCAGAAAATCTGGCTTCTGCAGCCATCGATATCAGCGATGGCCTCGTTGCCGATCTCTACCATATTTGCGAACAGAGCAACGTTGGTGCACGCATCGATCAATCCAGACTGCCGGCTTTTGAGTGCAGCCGCGAATTTGAATCCCTTTTCGGGCAGAACGCATTGGAAACCGTTCTCTATGGCGGCGAGGATTATGAACTGCTCTTTACCGTTCCCTCGGAACTCCCCGACCAAAACCTCGGCGATGTTGCCAGGCTAACGCAAACACCCATTCATGAAATCGGCTCGATCACCAAAACGCCACAGATTATGCTTTATTCCCCCGAAAAAGGAAATCAAATCCTTACAAATAAAGGCTGGGATCACTTTGCTCGGCGATCGTAACCGACAATCCAAACCGTGCATAACCCATATACAGTTTGAAAAGCGCTAAAAAGTTACAAGCCCTGCAGGTTAAGGACAACTCCTTTGTTTGGCAGAGGGACCCGAACCCCTTGTCTGCACCCCCGCCCACTCTGGTGTTAACCGGCCCTGCCTTAAAAAAGATAACACCTGTTTCTGCGCAAAGTTGACGGCAAGTATCAGGTTTTTAACCAAAACCCGATCAATGTTCCAATGCGTCGAGTCGTTCTTCCATTTCCGCAAGTTTATGCAATAGAGTTTCATTCTTTTGAACCTGATCCTGCACCACTTTGGTCAACACGCCCACCACATCCATGGATACCATAGATTTTCGATCCGCCGTAGACACCAGCTCGGGCACATCTTCAGCGATGAATCCGACATGCGCATCGCCATCACCCTCTTTGTAGCGAAAGGTTACCGGATTCAATTGCAAGAGCGCAGAGTTTGCAGCTTGCAAAGAGAGATCAATAATATCGGTTTTTAGCTCCCGGCTCGACCCTTCGTGCAGCGTACCGGTGATGTGTAAATCGCCATTGGTCTTCAGCCGCATGCGCTCGGTTGGTGTAAACGTACTTCCGCTTGTAAGACCGGTATTATTGAAAAAATAGATGTTGCCCTGCCAGGAACCAATAATCGAAGACCATGAAGACCTTGCCGTCCATTCCGAATCAATGAGCTCGGCACCGCCGCTGATATTGAATTGATGCGCAGACCCGGATGAAAGATAAGCGCCATCATTGGTAAACGAGGTACCAACCCGCAGTTGCGAGGACCCATTCTCGTCGATAATATTGGCTTTGGGAAAAGCGTCCTGATACCCTCCCCATCCAACAGGAAGGTCGTCACCGATAAACAGAGCCCCCTTGCCGCCCAGTACCATGCGACGGGTAGGCGAGAACTGATTTCCTGCGGTTAAACCGACATCATTGGTGATATAGAGATTGCCCTGATAAGAACCGACGCTGGTGGCGCGTTCTGTTTTGGCCACCCATTCGGTGGTACTGCTGGTGTTGGTCAACGCCATGCCGCCGCTGATAAGAAACTGACTGGGAAAGGTTGATGACAAGTAACCACCGACATCACCGGGATTTTCGTGAAAATGGATCAGGCTCGGATGCGGCGTGGTATTATCATATACCTGCAGCAAATAGTCGGTGTTGGAGGTCCCGATACTGATGTTGCTGAAATTAATAGCCGATTGATTGCCGGCGCTGTTGCCCTCGCTCAAGACCTCATTCAAATTCTGATTATCGCTGCCGGCAGGCAAGGTAACGCTATTGCCGTCTGTGATGGATAACGTGTTGCCGTCCAGATTCAAATCCTGATATTCGTTGCCGATATTGTGGTCGGCATCATCAACCAAATCAGTACTCCACGACGCCTGACCCGAGGCATCGGATTTTAACACCAAACCATTAGCCGCACCCTGCAGAACGGTAATGGTGTGCGTGGTCAATGCACCGGGGTGAAGTCCAGAACCAATGGTGACATTGGCGTCGGCATCGACCTGCATCACCGTATTGCCAGTAGTGTTTTTCACGATCAACTGCGACCAGGCTGTGCCCAGCAACAAAAGCATAAACAGAATTGAAAAAAGCAGTAACCTAAACATAATTATCCTCCTTGTAAAGTAAAATACAGTTGCCGTGCCCGTATCTATTTGTACTTTTATTGACTCGTGTAACCATTCTTTGATAATCGAATATTTTCATGCACAAAAACAAACAAATACATCTAAAATTGATTGATGATTTTAACTATTTTCCAGCAGAACCCAACTAAACTTCGACCATCTATCGAATATAACCGATCACACCCAATGTTGCATGCGTTGCCCTGATGCAATCGGGTGGATTACAGGATGTTCCGCTGGTGGGTTGCTCTGTGTAAATGGTTACCGAATTACCCGCCGGCATGGGAATCAATGTGCTCTTGTATTCATGCGCACCGGCCCAGTAACCGCCCACCATGCAATCCAAGGTCCGCTGTAATGCTGCTGAAATGCCGCTACAGGAATCATTCGTTTTCAATAGATACGTTCTCGAAAATTAACACCTTGCCGAGATTGCATGGAAAAGAGAAACATCATATTCAATATCGTCACATAATCGATTCTCTCATTCGCAAGCCGGGAGCTTTTGAAAATTACCGCTACAAAAGGGACCTGTTTACGACACATCGTTTTCGCATCGCCTATGACATATTGAAAGGACAAAAAGCAACGGTAATAAAGAATATTTAAAAACATCGCATCTAGCAGCAAAAGAAAGTGAAATCGAAGTGGATAAATCCTTAAATACGTTACTCGAACAAAATAGTGATATCGAACATGAAAAGGTGGCAAAGCTCGTCGATGTTTCGTATTCTCATTGCCAGTCTACAATCGATACCCGGTATGAATACCAGGAACGTGAACAGAATAAAATTAATCGAAAGCTCAAATTGTCTCGATTGCCCTTGGAGAAAAGTTTACAAAGCTTTGATCGACAATGTTTACCAATGAAAATTAATGCTCAAATGAGTGCCTTATTAGATGGTTCATTTTTAGAGCGTAAAGAAAACATTCTGGCTTTTGATACATCCCGTCTAACCGAGAAATCGTCATTCCGCTGTTGCCACGTCGAGAAGCGCTTCCAGCCTTTCGATACGGTGTTCCAGTTCCTTATTCATCGACTCTAGGTTTTTATTTTTGGAGATCAAATCCTTGATGACTTCGTTTTGCGCCGACACAGATGCAGACAGATCGCGTTGTTCACCGTCCGCAGACTGGATAAACGGATGCAGCTTGCTGTGATCCAGTTGATGACTTTTATCATCAGAGCGATACTCTCCCTGCGGCAATCGCTGCATGGACAAAACAGATTCATATGCGATTTGCAAATCTTGTGGATAAGGTGTTCGATCCGTAAAAGATGCTGCGCTGCAGTTATTTTGAATCCAAAGATTGCCGCTGGAATTCAATACCATCCTTTCGGTCGGTGTAAAGGTAACCCCATCGGTTAGCCCGGAATTAATCGAAAAAAGAATTTCATTTTGATAACCACTGATCAGGGTTGCAGAGGACGATTGAGCAATCCAGTTTGGACTGTTGTAATTCGACCCGCCACTGAGAGTGAAATGGTGTTCTGCCATCGATGTTAAAAACCCCCCACCTAAACTTTCCATATTGTTCTGCGTAAAGTGGATTTGTGATCCAATGTTTTCAAACAGGGATAAGCCGGAATTGACATATATAGCCAAGCCGCGATAATCGGTCAGGTTTGATGCATAAAGGCCGCATCGTTCTGACCAACTGTCACCAGCTCCCATGGTATGTCCAACTCTTCCCTCTATAGAGGCCGAAACATGTCTCACTTTGATACCGGATGTCACCGGCACGGTAGCATTTCCTTCATATCGGCATATATCCACCTCAAAATTACTGGGACCTGCCTCCAGGTGAGCAGCCTGGGAACCGCCCATGGGTATTCCGACTTCATCGTCGAAAACATTCAATACTGAACTCTCATATGAACTAGTTCCGATAGCAATTCGCCTGAAATTATAAGCATCCTGATCACTTGCATTATTACCATGACTGAGAACATCATCCAGGGGTTGATCATCCGTTGCCGGATCTCCTGGCGGACCCTCCGGTCCTTGGGGACCTTCAGGACCTGTTGGGCCTTGTGGACCGGTATCGCCGGGATCACCCTTGGGACCTTGTGGACCGGTATCACCGACGTCACCCTTGGGACCCTGTGGACCCTCAGGACCTTGCAGGCCGGAAGGACCAACCGGACCCTGTGGACCGCGAAATGCACGCCAGGAACCGTTTACCGCAATGTAAACCGAATCATCTTCTGTATCATAATAAAGCGTGCCTTCATTCATTGGATCATGAGTGCTTTGCGGAACCAACCGAACCCCCCCTTTGACCTCCAGCATCTCGGAAGGCTCCTCGCTGCCGAGTCCAATCCCCGTTTTACCATTGGAAGTTACTTGCAATAAAGTAGTTCCGGAAGAATTGTTTATCAATAACTGTCCCTGGACGATGCCGACAATTAGAATCAAAACCAAACTTGAAAGAATCAGAAACCTGAACATTGATGTACTCCTCGTGAACAAAATCACATTTTTTGCACCCATTTAATTGTGGTTGAATTTGACAACTGTAACTTTTTTTTGACAATAGAATGCTCCAAATCAATACAAATGACAATAAATGTATAATTTACAGCAACTATAAAAATGACCGTTTTCATAACATAATAAAGGCAAGAATTATACCAGACAGGTGACCATAGGATATCATTGAATGGATTGTAATATGCGCATAGTTGACCTCCTTTTCGATTTGACAATCATACAAATATGGGCTGGCTTATTTTTATACCACAAAACTGGTTCCAGTAATCCCCGTCTGTTTACCAGGGGCAGGTAATAAATGTGGTAAACAAACCACCGCTGTTATTCACCCTTATCTGCCAGCACTGTCCGTCTGGTGATATCAGCACGATGCCGTCATTGGGGGCACTGATATAGGGTTGGCCGAAAATTTCCAGCCAGGTTGCGATTCGCGGTCGCCGATATTGATACCGACCTTGCCTTCGACCAGGAGATTGCCGTTGAGGTAATGCTTGTCCGCTGACACGTGCAGACCATAATGATTGCTGATGCCGACACCAATACGTCTGAAATCATCCGCATCGAGATTACCGGCGCTATGGCCCTCGGTCAAGACCTCGTTCAAATTCTGATACTCGTTGCCAATAGTGTGATCCGCGTCGTTGACCTCATCCGTATCCCAGGATGCCAGGCCGCTGGCATCGGATTTTAACACCCGGCTATTGGCTGCACCGTCCAGTATCGTAATGGTATGCGTAATCAAGGCACCGGGATGAATTGCTGAACCAATGGTTACATTGGCGTCAGAATCCACCTGCATCATCATATCCCCGGTAGTGTTTTTCACTATCAATTGCGACCAGACTGTGCTCAACAACAAAGATATCAAAACCATAATCATACTTGCTTTAGACATACTTTGATCCTCCCATGTCAATTCGTTTAATTCTTGTTTTTCCGCTATCGAGGTAAAATAAACCAGTGACAAGTGTCACTGTGTTGTGACAATCGCCGCTATTTCGCCGTTTACTTAAAGCCGTAAGCCTATATTCTACAAGGTTTTTTAAAAAAAGAGTCCTTTTATTCATGAAATCAATTAAACAAAAAGCAGGCCATAAATTGAAATCCGTCCATTAACATCATGGGTAAAAAGCCTCACATGCGAAAAAAGACTTGAAATTTTGTCGTTCAAGTAATAAAATATAGTATAAGGTGTGTTTGAATGAAGAGTATAAATCAGATATCTCCAAACGACTGAATAGAGACAAGCGAATTCTACCCACATTTTCGGTCACAAGAGCATCCAGCCGATAACCGTACTTTTATCCAACCGCAAACAGACTATTCTTTCAAATCACTGTCGTTTTACGAGTAATTTAAAATAAGGATGAATGCTCCGGCAGTCATCCTGGGAGAAGCTCAAATTATAACGGTTCCTTTACTGATATCACCGCCGACCTTACCGGCGTCGCCTCCAGCGCCGTCGACTGGGGCGATTACGATAACGACGGCGACCTCGATGTCATCATTAGCGGCACCACCGATGCCTTGAACCGCATTGCCAGGATTTACCGCAACGACGACGGCACCTTCACCGAT
>WJMF01000050.1 GCA_014728085.1 Candidatus Zhuqueibacterota bacterium | reverse complement strand
CGATCAGATTTTCGAAACCACCGGTTGGGCCTATAGTACGACCAAAACCATGATGGATCGTATGGTTAAAAAGGGTCTTTTAATTCGCCGGCGGTTTCATGGTATCTATCTCTATCGACCCCTTGTGTCCAGACCGGCAGGACTGGTGCGCATGGTTCAATTTTTTGCCGACCGTGTTTTGGAAATGGATTACAGCACCGTGGTTTCCATGTTTGCCCGCAACAAGACGTTAAGCCCATCCGAAGTCGATGAGCTCTTGCGTTTGCTGGAAAACGAAGAGGATGAAGGGTAGAGCTATGAATTTGACAGAATTGTTTTTGCAATTGGCTGCCGGACATGTCGACTTTCTTGTTTTGCAATCCATCTATACAGCGATTGTGTTTGCGGTTGTTTGGCTGATCAATATTTTTTCCGCCAGGGTGCCCTACTGGCAGATTGGTCTGTGGAGCCTGGTGTTGTTGCGACTGTTGTTGCCGCCCGGGGTTTCATTCCCGCTCAGTGGTTGCTCTCTTTTGCAGCAAACCGGTGTATGGACCTTTTTAACCGATTTTGGCGTTGATACGGCTTTGGACGGTTCTGATACGGCATTGCCGGTCTCTCGCTTTGATATTGAGGCCCGGCATTCCGCTATTCCGCAGGACTCGCCGATTCGGGGTAGCTGGTGGCACCTGGTATTGTTTTTCGTCTGGTCGGCAGGATTCAGCGCATTTTTATTTCTATATATCCGGCGTTTACGCCGTATTCACCATCTGACTCAAGCCGCCCGACCCGTAACGGATTCGCATGTTCTGGATTGGATTGCTCATTTGCGCCGGCGTTTCCATTTAAAGAGAACAATTCGCGTTGTGACCTCGAATGACCTTGCTGTACCGTTTACGCTGGGTACCTTGCGGCCGGTGATTTATGTGCCGGCAGCTTTGCTCAGGCAGGAGAGGGGTTCGCTCATTCGCAGTGTATTGGCGCATGAAGTGGCGCACATAAGCCGTTTTGATGATATCAAGCTCAAGCTGCAGGGGATGATCCAGGTATTTTACTTTTTTCATCCTCTTGTCTGGATCAGTAACAGATATCTGCGGCAGGCACGGGAGTGCTATTGTGATCAACTGGTGGTGTATAAAAATTTGGTCGGACCGGATCAATACGGTCGTCACCTCCTGGATGTATTAAAGCTGGACAGCGGTTATGAACAACCTGTTAACCCTCTGCCGGCGTTGGGCCGTTATGGCCATCAAATTCGCCGGCGACTGAAAAATTTGAAAGGAGAGATGCAAATGAAAAGACATTCGATGGTCATCGCAACAGGGGTATTGATTTTGCTGGGATTTATCCTTTTGCCCATGTCGGGCCGGACCGCATCGGACGCTCAACAAGAGGCTGCTGATCAGTCCATGAAAGAGATATCCTCTGCTCCGGAATTTAGTTGTCCGTTAAAATCGGGCCGTGTTAGCGATGGTTATGGCCGGCGCCTGCATCCGATTTACAAAAAAATGATTTTACATCGCGGTATTGATATTGCGGCTGAAAAAGGTACGCCGGTTTACGCCGCCGCGGATGGTGTTGTCGATACCACCGTTATTAACGGAGCGAAAGACGGGGCCGGTAAATATATTATCGTGCATCACTCTGATGGGTACAGCACGGTTTACACGCAGCTGGACCGTATCGATGTGATCAAGGGACAAACGATCACTGCCGGTGAAGCTATTGCTGCTGTCGGCAGTTCCGGTCTTTCTACCGGACCGCATCTGCATTTCGAGCTGCGGCTTGCGGGAAAGGCGATCGATCCGGAAACATTGATCCGTTTTGATGATCTCAAACCGTGACAGAACTCATGCCAGGATCGCCGGGATTACAAAAATTTTCCAGGTATTATAAATCCCGGCGGTTTTAGCAGATCATTTCTGCTCTGTGCGAACAATTAATTCAGTTCCGCAGTTACTGTTTCTATTATCGTTTATGCTTTCTCAACACGGATGTCTTCCACAGGATCCTGATAGACAATTTTGCCGTCGATAATTGTCATTGCCGGTTTAAGATTTTTAAACGCTCCAAGGGGACGCATTTGATTCATGCTGCGAAGGTCACTGTTCCAGATCACAACATCGGCAAGTTTGCCGGCTTCAAGCGAACCTTTTTGTTGCTCCTCAAATCCGCAAAAGGCCGCATCAATGGTATGACCGCGCAAGGCTTGATTAAAATCAACTCGTTCATCAGCGATGGTGCCGTTTTTGTCTGGATGATTATACACAAAGCTTTCGATAAAAGTGCGATCTTCATTAGCCAGCTGCTTTGTACGCCGATGTACGGATTCCCATAATGCGACAATCGGGCTGGCGTTGGGCACACACGGACTATCAGAACTCAATGCCACTGGTATACCGGCTTCAACTGCACTGCGATAAGGAATAGAGTGCGTAACCCGCGGGAAAATTTTAGCCACTTTTCGTTTACCGACCCCTGAGCCAAAAGCTTGTTCCCAAAACATCGCATAATAGAGGATAAAAGCCGGTTGGGGACAAAAAATCAATCCCATATCTCTGGCGCGTTTGAACAGTGGTTGTATTTCATTTTTGAGCGAATTTCGACTTTTATTCGGCACACAGGGCAGATGTTCGATACGATGGCGGTGATTACTCCCACCTACTCCGGCATGCTCATACGCATCCAACGTCCAATCCAGAGATTTATCCCCGACAACATGAATCGATATTTGTGCGTTAATTTGATCCAATGCTTTTACAATTTCCAAATAATAATCGTAAGACCAGAGATTCAATTTGCCGTGTGTTTGATCACCCAGACTATTGCTGGGTTCCCAGGTAAGACCGGTCATAGCTGCGGCGTCGAGTTGTAGCTTGTAACCGAGAACACGCATCCATTCTCCCTCAGAGAGTGGTGCTGTGGAGAGAATACCCTTACGGCGTCCGCTGTCATAAGCAGGAAAGGCCCCCTTGTCCAAATGGCAGATATAGGGATAGAGCGTCAGGCGAACTTTTTCATGGGGTTTGGCATGGTTGGGAAAATCCAAAACCTCATCAAACAGGCTAACGGCGCGGAAATTATTGTCGTAAATTGAAGTGACTCCCAATTTGATGAATTCATTGCAGCGTTGTTTTAGCGCTTGTGAAATTTCCGCTCCATCCAACCGTGGAAAATTTGCAAAATGGACAGCACGAAAGAGAAATTCTTCCATAGCATAATGGTGGAAAATCATGCCATTAAGATGATTTTGCCGGCCTGACTTGTCAACCTGAAAAAACGAACCAAAAGCGTGACTTGTCGGCGAAAATGCCTCACCGATCTTTTTTCCCGGTACAGTTAAACAGTTATCGTTGCGACCTGTATAAAACCGTCCCGATTCGTCCATTATTTTTGCTTTTTGTAATGCCAGTTTATTGGCAGTAGCGTAATGTCCACTAAGCTGCACCATATAAATTGGATACCGGCTCAAATCCACTATATGCGAACCAAGCTTTACCTTTTGATCCAGATCATTCCACCCGAGCAGAGGAGGTTCGCCGGATGATTGGGCAATTTTGTCCCACAACCACATATAGCCGGTGGATCGGACCCAGGTGCCGGGTTTCCAATCGTGGTCCAGAATCCATTTTGCCAGGGTTTGCCGCACCTCGGCGGCATTGTAGCAGCGAATCAAATTGACCCAATTGATCGTATTTGATGCTTGAGCGACAACATGGTTATGAACGTCGATGATCCCCGGCGTTACACATTGTCGATTAAGACGCACGACTTTAGTTCCTTTACCAATATACGGCTGGATATCACGATAACCTTTGCCCACGGCTAAAATGCGATTGCCTTGAATGGCAAGCGCATTTTGGACCGTATTGTTTGCGTCCACTGTTAACACAGGTCCGCCAAAAATAACCAGATCGGCGTGTTGACTACTTTGGATGGATTGGGGAATGCCGGACAGAGAGATTGCCAGAGCGGAGGAGGTTTGAAGAAACTTGCGACGAGTTAATTTTTCGCTTTTTTTCATGACAGAATCCTCAATGATTTTCTTATTGAATAACGGAAACCACACGTAATTATCAAAGCGCTTGATTGCTGGTCGGGTTTGCGCCTGCAGCAAGGTGTTATAATCCTTTCGATACAGTAAATGCTGTACAGACACTCCCGATCTCGGCAAAAGAAAGTAATTATCCCGGTGCTGATATCGGAATGGTGGGTGTTCTGCATACATGAACACGGGATCCAGGATATGATTCACACATTTCTTTGCTCATACCGGCCGGCAGAACTATACAACAAGGCAAACGCTGGAACCGGGTAAAACCTGATCTCCCGGATTACGTCAAAGAACTGATCGGAAAAAGGCGTGGAAATACAGATTGATGATTCAATCCCCAAAGAAAAATCATAATATTCTATATAACAGTTTATTCTGCAATTTATGTATATAATACAATTTTACCAATATTTTCCTTTTATGTCAATGCATTTTTTGCGTTGTCGTGATTGGCAAAGTTTTCTTTTAAAATAAACCATTGAAATTTTATAAAAAAATGAATATATTTAATATTGGATGATATATATTGGATTTGGTCCAAATCTTACAATCGGTGGTTTTCAGTGGATAAAATTATGAAATTTAGAATGTACATAGATGAGTGTGGTAATCCAGATTAAAAAAGTTCTAATAATTCAATCCATCGATTTTTGAGTCTTACTGGAGTAATTATTGATTTAGAATATGTAAGAACTATTTTATTCGATCAAATGGAATCTGTAAAAGCAAATAATATTTCCGGGTTACAACTCGCGGATATAATTGCATACCCCGGCCGAACCGAAATATTATTGGAAAAAACAAGTCGGCAATTGGCTCCATTTGCGAAAAAGATAATATCTATTCTTAAGGGGAAATACTATCAACGTGACGGAAAGATTTACGGTAGAAAATTTATATAAAAAAGGCCCTGTAAAGGGCCCGATAGCTTTCGCCATCCACCTCCAGTAATCTGGATTAGTTAAAAATATACATAGGTTTTCAAAATGTCAACAATTATTGTTAAATTTGTGATAATATTTTTTTTGCTTTATATGCCAAGTCAGTCCCAGGATGTCAGAATAACCGAATTTATGGCATCAAATCAGGGGGTTGTTCTTGATAATTTAGGTGACTCTTCGGACTGGATTGAAATTTATAACGCATCAAACAGAAACATTAATTTAAAGAATTATCATTTAACCGATGATGCGAAAGACGTCACCAAATTTTCTTTTCCTGAATTGATTTTACCGCCATCAAGTTTTTATCTTATTTGGGCTTCCGGGCATGATTACAATTTTGTACCATTACCGGCAGGACTGGATATTTATTTTAAGAGCGCCGGAATAACGGATGGTAATTACTCAATTATTATGATAAATGGTATAGAGCGGTCTTTAAACAAAAGAGGAATCAATATAGCCATTTTATCCAGCGAGGGTAAATATCTTAACAGTTTAAATTTTGATACTTATAAATCAGCAGAGGAAAGTGATTCTTTAGTACAGTTTCTCAAGTCATTGCGTCCCGGCCAGATTATTGTATTTTCAGTAAAAGACGAGGCTTCACATGCTCTTTCTGATGAGGCCAGAGCAACCGTTGCCGAATTGGGAAGTAAAAAGATAGATGACCTGGATATGCGGGATTCCTGGGGAATGATTGCTATTAAGGATTTTGGTGTTGTTTGTGAATGCTTTAGAAAAAAAGGTGCCGGATTAGCTTCCAGTAAAATTTCCAACATTCATACTAATTTTAAATTGGATAAAGAAGGGGAGTATATTGGTCTTTATGACACAAATGTAAATCTAGTCGATTCTGTTGCTTTTGACAAACAAATTCCTGATAAATCATTCGGTCGCATACCGATTACCTCCAATACCTGGTCTTTTTTATCAAATCCAACACCGGGTACATCGAACAATATGTGTAAAAAAATTGATGGAAAGATAGAGCCTCCTCGGTTTACCCCTTTGAAAAGTGTATATTCTGAACCGATAAATATCGAAATAGAGGCACAAGATTCAAACTGCAAGATTTATTATACCCTTGATAGCACTATTCCAGATGATCAGGATTATGTATATAATAATAAACCTCTATTGCTAAAACAGTCAACAGTTATACGCGCCTACTGCACGAAGGAAAACTATTTTGATAGTGATGTTGTTACAAAATTATATATTATTCGTCCAACTTTTTGCCTGCCTGTTGTTTCATTGGTCACTTCTCCGGATAATTTATGGAATCCGGATTATGGCATTTATACTGCCGGTTTCGATTCTTTACGACCGAATTATAAAAAAAGGGGGAAAGAATGGCAACGGCCTGGTCATTTTTCATTATTAAACAGCCAAAGACACTCTATGATTTCTTCTGAATGTGGTTTACGCATTCACGGTGGAACAAGTCGAAATATCCCCAAAAAAAGTTTTCGTATATATTTTCCAAATCTGCTTCAGTTTGACAAAAGCTCCGAGTTTGGAAAATTTATTAAACAGGATGTTTTTGTGCTTTCGGGAGGCGGAAACGATTCGGTTGCTGATAGCAGACCATTGGGGCGAAACTGGTCTCTAATTCGGGATCCATTAATGATGCAACTTTTTGGGTCGATGGGATACCCCAAGGTTCACAAAATTTCAGTTATTTTGTATTTGAATGACCGCTATTGGGGAATCTATCAGCTCAGTGAAAGAATCAATGAGCACTTTTTGAAAAATCATACGGATTTTGAGGAGGGTGATTTAATCAAGGATAATGCCATCGTAGAAAAAGGTAGCTTTGATCAATGGCAAAAGACAATAGATTATGTCAAAAATGCTGATTTAAATGTCGAGAAAAATTATGAAAAGGTATCAACTCTGATAAATATACAAAATTTTACCGACTATTATATTTTGAATTTATTTGGAGCTAATTGGGATTGGCCAAACCATAATATTTATTGTTATTATGATTTGCAAAATTATATTCGATGGAACTGGCTATTGTGGGATGCTGATTGTGCATTTTTAAACAGTCCGCCCTATAACACTTTACATGAGGTTATAGCTACCGAAGAAAGTAATGAAATTTTTTTCAATCTCATTCGTTGTGAAAAATATCGCACCTATTTCATCAACCGAACGTGTTATCTTTTGAACCATCGGATAACTCCAAAGTACATCTGTTCAATTGTTGATTCACTTTCTGCAATTATCGAAGGAGAAATAGACGAGGAGACGCAAAGATGGGGAGGATCAAAAACAGCGTGGCAAGAAAATATTGAAAAAATCAAAATATTTGCTCGTGAGCGCCCCAATCATTTTCGTAATATTATGAATGCGGAATTGGAAGCCGGGAAAAACGTTTATTTAAATATTTTAAATGATAAAATGCCACAGGGTATTGTCCAGATTAATGATAACCGAATTGAACAGTTTCCCTTTTATGGAATTTACTTTGTCAATTTCCCAATCCGGTTAAAAGTAGAACCGCGGGAAAATTATATTTTTAAAACCTGGGGGAATGGATTGGAAGCCAATCAATTCACTGTGAAGATAAAAGAACGGGATAGTTTGAATCTTTTTCTGGAGTTTGAAGAGATTTCAAGCTTTAAAAGAAAAGAGGGCGCTTTTAAGGTGTTGAATAATTATCCCAATCCCTTTAATTCAAGAACGAATATAAAATTTTTTGCGGTAACAGAGACTGAAATCAATATTGCGATTTTTAATATCATGGGGCGTATTGTCTCGGCTACGAACAAACAGATAGATCCCGGCTATACTATCTATACATGGGATGGGAAAAATGAAACGGGCCATCTCTTGCCAAGTGGAGTCTATTTTTGTGTCATGTCAGGTGCCGGGAAACGGGTCGTTAATAAGCTGACATTACTGCGATGACGCGATTGCCGGCGTCGGTTTTCACAAGATTTTTACCGCACTGGATATTGTTATTGTTACATTCACAGGCGATATCGTTGGTCAAGTCGGCAGTTCCGGTCTTTCTACCGGACCGCATCTGCATTTCGAGCTGCGGCTTGCGGGAAAGGCGATCGATCCGGAAACATTGATCCGCTTTGATGATCTCCAACCGTGACCAAACCAAAACCGCCGGGAGGAAGGTTTTTAAAAAGTGTCATTCTATCCCGGCTTTTGGTTAAAAACAAGGTTATAAGGTAAAATCAGGGGAGTAACCGTTTGGCTGCCAGGGTTGAAAAGCTTGAAATAAGGTCAAATAGCATTGCCGGTTTGTAAATTCATAATAATGAATATATTACCACGAAGGACGCGAAGGGCACGAAGAATTTCATGAAATTTGATGAATAGAGTCATTGGATGTGCAATCAAAGTTTATCGAAATCCAGGACCTGGTTTACTGACAAACTTAAATGTTGAACTTTTAAAAGAAGGGATTACAAGGTTCGTTCTGTGAATCCTTCGTGAGCTTTTTGTCCTTCGTGGTTGTAACAATTTGTTAAAAATCGTTTCCAGCGAATTAAAATCTTTTCATTTTCGCGCCGTTTCATTGTTGGTTTCTTGAACTGTGCTTGAATGCGGTATTTCTGATGCGATTTCAACCGCTGCAAAACCGGCACAATTGCCGGCGCCGGTGAAAATGGTTACGCTTCCGGGAGTTTGTTATACATCCGGCATAAAATGGTTAACGATCTGTTGATATACTCACCGCACCTTCCAGTATTTCTTTTCTTCTTCCCATGATGCTTTAAATTCATCCGGCGGTTTTACGACAATGGCGTTACACGTTGCAGTTACCGTGCCGTCGGGTAAAACAATTTCGCCTTCCACCATAGCTCTTCGGCTGGTTTCGCGCCTTGCTTTGCCGATAACGGTGAGCTCGGTTTCGGTTGGTGTCGGTTGCTTGTAGGCAATATCCAGTTTTATTGTCACCATTAAATTCATCGGATCGTTCAGCAAAACCGCTCTGCCGGCTGTTTCATCCAGAATCGTCGCCACAATACCGCCGTGTACAACGCCGGGATAGCCATTAAAATGTTCAGGCACGGTTACCTTACCGATGACCCTGTTCATTTTCCTGTCGTTTTCCCACTGCATTTTTAAACCCACCGGGTTTTCTTCTCCGCACAGGAAACAGTATCTTGAAGTTGGTTGTTTGTCCATAGTGATCCCCGTTTTTTGTGTCGTCAATTTTCTGATTTGTTAAAATATAAAAATAGAATAAGCAAATCAATCTTAAAAAACGGATCTGTTCAACATGAAATTGGGGTAGAATTTTTCATAAAAAAAATGTATTATTGTCTATATCATCATCTGCGATTTGGAGAAGAGCCGTGGATTTGACAATGATCATTATCGTCGCGCTGTATTTCATTCTGACTCTGAGTATCGGAATTTTGGTATCCCGGCGCGAAAAAAATCTCGTTGACGATTATTTTCTCGCCGGCCGCAAATTGCCGTGGTATGCGGTTTCGCTCTCTATGACCGGTTCAAATATCGGTACGGAGCATTTTATCGGCATGGTCGGGACGGCATATGTCTTCGGGCTTGCCCCTGCCACCTTTGAGTGGGGAAATTTTATTCCATATTCTATCTTGCTGTGGATTTTTTTGCCCTATTTTTTCAGGAAAAAGCTTTACACCATTCCGGAATTTCTGGAACGGCGTTATACCCCGTCAACCCGGGCCGTTTTTGCCGGGTTATCTCTGTTACACATGGTTTTTGCCGTACTGACGCCGGCGCTGTATGCGGGCGGTCGTATTCTTTATGATATGACCCCTTCACAACCTCTTGTTTCCTTTAACTGGATTTATATGGGTTGTGTGCTGATCATATCAATCATCACGGCTGCTTATTGTATATACGGTGGCTTGTCATCGGTCGTCTGGACGGATGTTTTACAGGTAACGGTTCTGGTCGTGGGGGGATTGGTTGTGGTCATTTTCGGATTGGACAAAGCAGGGGGGCTGAGCCAGGTGATACAGCAGAATCTGGCTGCCGATCCGGGGCGGTTTTCCCTGATTCAGGAGATATCGCACCCTGTTTCTCCCTGGACCGGGGTGGCAACCTTTTGGCTTACGCTTTCGCTCTGGTATGTCGGCACCAATCAGTTTTATATTCAGCGTTGTCTCGGCGCCAAAAGCGAGTGGGATGCCAAAATGGGTGTCATTGGATGTGCCGGCTTGAAATTTTTTCTTCCTGCCATTATCGTTTTTCCGGGTCTGATTGCATTTGTCATGTTCGGTCCGGGGTTGGCCGAGGATGCTGTTTACATAAAAATGATCAACGAATTGTTGCCTCCTTTTGGCAGGGGGATTCTGCTGGCGGCGCTTATTGCAGCAATTATGAGCACGGTATCCAGCGTGCTCAATTCGGCCTCGACGATTTGGGCGATAGATGTTCACAAGCGGCTGATCCATCAAAAAGCGGGTGAAACGGAATTGGTCAGAGTCGGCCGGTGGTCCACACTTTTTATTATTGTTATCGGCACGCTTATGGCCCCGGTTTTGCTTTTCTGGAAGGGCGGTATTTTTATCTACATACAGGATATGGCCGCTTTTTTTGCCCCGCCCATTGCGGTTATTTTTCTGGCAGCTTTTTTATGGCCGGGAGCGCACGGGAAAGCGGCAACATTTACCCTGATTTTTGGCATTGTTGTCGGTATCGGTTTAAAGATTTTGGCTGTTTCCGCCGGGGAAAACGGTATCAGCCGGCTGCAACCTTTGCTCAACCGGGCTGCCATAACCTGGGTTCTGTGTCTTTTTGTGCTGGTATGCCTGTCACTGTTTTTGCCGCGTCATAGCCGCGATCGCTTTGATGCGGATATTATCTGGAATCCTGAATGGGCCAGGCTGCCAAAGCCGGAACAGGGGAAAAACCGGGGATTGCGAAACCTGATGTTCTGGTGGATTGTTATCATTTCGGGTTCGATAGCCCTTTTTATCGCTTTTGGTTAAGTTGAACGGGAAAGAAAATGAAACGATGGATCCTCATAGTTCTGTTGGGTTGGTTCCAAATAAGCGTAAATTTTGCAATCGAGCGGCCAAAAATCGGTTTGGTGCTGGGAGGCGGCGGAGCTAAAGGCTTTGCGCATATTGGTACGCTTAAATTGATCGACTCTTTGAATATTCCGATCGATTATATTGTCGGAACCAGTATTGGGGGTATCGCCGGAGGGTTATATTCGATCGGGTATACGGGTAATGATCTCGAACAACTCGCTCATCAAACGGATTGGGAAGAGATATTTTCAGACAGACCCGAACGCGAGCTCATGCCCTATATTGTCCGCAAGGAGAGCGGCAGATATCAGCTGACCTTTGGTCTTAAAAAATATAAACCCGTACCACCGCGCGGCTTGATTAATGGTCAAAAAATATCTCTCCTGCTTTCCAGTCTGACCTTTCCCTATGAGAACGTAGAGGATTTCGACCAGTTGCCTACACCTTTTCGCCCGGTTGCCGTCGATCTGGTAACCGGGAATGAAGTGATTTTACAGTCCGGTTCTCTTGCCAAAGCTCTGCGGGCCACCATGGCCATTCCAACTATCTTTTCACCTGTAGATTGGGGTGATTCTCTTTTGGTGGACGGGGGATTGCTCAATAACTTACCGGTTGATATTGTCAAGAAGATGGGTGCTGATATCGTCATTGCGGTTGATCTCAGCAGCCCTTTGAAGAGCCGCCAGGAACTGGATTCTGCGATAGAAATTCTCGAGCAAACCATTTCCATCTATGACCGTGAAAAATGGACTCGAAATGTGAGGCAAGCGGATATCTTTTTACATCCGGACCTGGCATTATTTACGGCGGCTGATTTTGCCGAAGATAAAGTCGATCAAATTCTTCTTGCCGGCGAACGTGAGGCCAATGCTCATCTTGATGAATTTTTACAGCTCATTCGGGCGTTTAATCTGAAAAAAATACAACAGGACAGCAATACTGTACAGCTTGCTCTGCACGGCATCAGCAATATTCGTATTGTCGGCAATCATTCTTTAAGCGCAGAGGAGATCAAAGCGAGGTTGAGTATTGAGGAGCACGAACCTTTTAATCCGGTTCGTTTTAGAAACCAGATCGAAGGATTAAGAGAGACATATTATTTCAAAAAACTCGATTATAATCTCGTTGACAAGGGCAAGGATTCACTCGACATCTATATCAAGATTGTAGAGAGGCAGAACCCCGTCATCAAGAGCATTCACATAAGAGAGCAAAAGACGCTTCCATTTTCCTTTATTTATCATCTGCTGGGGATTCAGCCGGGAGACAGCCTTGATACAAAAATGCTGAATCAACGCATTATGGATGCGTATGCCCTGGGATATTTTGAAAATATCACCTACACCATTGAACCGGCAGGTGTCAACCGGGTTGATTTGACGATTTTTGTCAGAGAAGCGCCTCACAGAAAGTTGCGATTGGGAATACGATACAACGACCGCTATCAGCTCGTGGCTGCCGCCGGATTGCTGGCCAATAATTTTATGTTACCCGGATTACGCTGGGAGTATGAGATTCAATTCGCCGGTCTGAAAAGAATGAATTTCAAGGTTTCTTATCCCTCCAGGACCATGAACACGCCGGTTTATCCGTTTCTCACCGCCGTCTATAAAGATATTCCGACCCATATCTACGATGTTAAAGGCGACCGGGTTTCCTCCTATGACGACAATTCGACCGCTTTTGCCGCAGGTATGGGGTTTCTGCTTGAGAAATATGCAAATCTGGAATTACAGTTTGGCTATGAAGCTATGAACATCGAGCCTGCCATTGCACCTCCCCCCGAGTTGCTGGAATACCCGGTTTGGAAGGACGAACTGACCCAAATCAATTGCAAACTGGATATTGACCGCCTGGATGATGTTTTGTTACCGCGGCATGGAACTCATTTGCGCCTGGGGTATGAGATGAGCTTAAGGTCTCTCGGTTCTGATGTTTCCTATTCCCAAATTCAGGCCGGCCTGGATATGTTTCGCACCTTTTCCGGGAAACACACTTTGAGATTACATGGTCTTTTGATAAAGAGTTATCGCGAATTGCCCCCTTATAAACAAGTTCCGGTCAGCCGGCCGCATACGCTTATCGGCCTGGAGTATGATGAATTGATCGTTCGGGATGTTTATATAGCGCGTATCGATTATCGATATCAATACAAGCGTGATATTTTTGTCAAATTCATTGCCAATGCCGCCCTGAATATTGATATTCCCCGGACCCTGTTCCCGTATGAAAAATTTTATGCGGCAGCGGGGGTCGGGATTAAAGTGCTATCACCGATTGGACCCGTTGAGCTCATCTACAGCCTCGGCAAACGCGATCTTTCCAAAACCATGGCTTTGCAGGACCAGATATATTTTACCATGGGATACAAATTCTGACCTGTTATTCAAACCGGACATATCCGAAATACCAGGGCAGGTGAAAATCGGGTTTGTCGACTTTTGTCCAGGCATAGAGGTCCGGATGATTTTGTTTTTGCGAGTCGATTCTGTAAATATTCATTCTCCAGCTGGTTTCGCCGGCTCTGATCGGTTTATAATCGGGTAATTCTTGCAGCGGAATGGCCAATTCCGCACTCCACCTGTTATTTTTCTTGTCGACAACGGCTGCGTGTTTTAGATTCACATCAAAAGAGGTCAGCGTCCTGATCGGTGTACCATTATCGACAATCGTTTTGGGATTCAGGATAAAGGCATCAAAAACGGCGTTAAGGGGATTGATTTCAAATTCATAATAAAAATGCGGATCATTATCCAAATCCAAAAAGAGCTCAACGCATTCTTCGTTATACATCGGTCCATCCCGATCTGTGATGGTGCTGGAAATATGATCATCTTCACAGATAAAACCGGCATAGAGATACCGGTTGTCATACAGTAAATAGGCGGTGGTTTTTTGGCGTCCGGGCTTTCCGGATACAGCATTGTGTAGTTGCAAGGGCATTGCCTGTTTCCATGCCGGATCGTCCAGCTTGCCGCTTAGTTGAATCGGGTTTTCGGTTCGTGTAATTTCGATTTCCGGCAGGAAAAGGGGCTTTTGATCGTTGCGCAAATCGAGTACCAATCCTTTATCCTCATGCCGTATGTGAAGCACTTTGCTGTCAATTTCTGATTCTGTAAACGGACCGCTGAAAAGTTTGTAATCTTCAAAATCGACGGGTTTTCCGTTTAGACGCCGCGGGCCATCGTAGGCAAAGGTCATGACATCATTGTTCAGGGTGGTATAGCTGACGGTGAGGCTCTGTTCAAAGGTGTCCCGGGCCAGATTTTGTGAACGCACTTGCGATTTAAAATCATCCCAAGAGGCAAATTGTTGTGCCTGTCCTGCCTGCAAGATGCAACCGTTTTTGAGCTCATGGGAGCGCAATCTAAAACCGTGCTCTTCTTCAATCCACTTATAGGGTTGCAGAGGAAAAAAGCCGATAAATGTATTGCCGTCGCGACAAAAGATCCATCCGGAGGGGTCTTCTTCCCGCACGGCGAGATCCTTTGGGAAAAAGCCGTCGATATGAGGAAATGTTGTTCCCGGCGGAATGTTATAGAGGACAATGATAGCGTCCTTGTGCTGAAACGTCTGCACATAGGGTGAGCTGCTGGCCCATTTTCCTTCTTTGCCATAATAGGTATGATGATGCACCACCTGATCGCGGCTGAATTTCATCTCTTCAGGGAAGAACATGCCCATATCGTCGGCACCGATATAGGGATGTACTGTAAACAGCGTTCCATACATTCCTTTGCTGACGTAGCTTATATCCCATATGTGCTGCTGAATCGGTTGCAGAATTCCACCCCCCATCATGGAACCGAGGGCAAAGTCTTTGGTCATATAGGTGTACTTGTATACCGGCGGATTTTTTTTGTCGTCCAGCCTGAGTATATGCCGTACCCGTTTGGTTTCGGTATGAACGTAAGGTTTGCTTCGATCGGTTCCGATTTTATAGAGCAGATCGGGAATAACAAAATCGCTCAGGGCTGCGGTGAGGAGTTGATGATTAAAAACCGGTTTTTCAATGCTGTCGAAAAAGAGCCAGGCCCAATAACTCATCAGCGATTCGGGATGACGTTGCAGGATCAGCCGGTCGGGATATTCGCGGCTGTGGGCACCGACATACATACCGTCGAGATGTTCGACGGCAAAATCGGTAATCAGCCAGTAGAGCATGGCCTGCGCTTTTTGCTTTAGTACAGGATCTTTGCAGCACTGATAAAGTCCCATCATCGGCGAAATAAAAACCGACATATAAGTGGGCGAATCGAATTCTCCCTGACCTTTTGTAAAGGTCAGTTCCATCCAGGACCGCAGCCAGTTTTCCGCTTCTGCTTTATTTTCTGCTGATGATTTGCCGGTGTACCATTTATCGGCCGGCAGATCTGCAAATTCCTGCGCTGCCAGATAGAGTCCGGTATAATACATGGTCAGGTGATTTTCGGTATCGCCGCGATAAAAATTTGCGGTGGCCATATAATCGCGTATCGCGGTTTTTAGCGAGTCCGGCAACTGGTCTTTAACGGCGCAATAGCCGATCATGAGAGAATAGATTTGAAACATGCCGACCGGAGCATTTTGGTAGCGATTGATCAGTCCCTGCCACATATCGATGCCGGAGCGGGGATCATTTTGATAGTGGATACGGGCGGCTGCAACCAGGTGATTTTTTTCGTCACAGGTGTCGGCCCAGGCAAGAACCTGTTGCAGGCGATCTTTATAATCCTGTGCTATAGAGCCTGCAAAGAGTTGAAGAGAAAATCCCAATACAATTATACTTGACAATATTCGTTTCATAACGGCTTCCCGGTTGTTGTTTAAGGATAATTTATTTAAAAACGAGGTACCAGACTTCACTGGTTTCGAGTCCGGTAAATTGCCATGACGTTCCGCCATTATCCGATTTCCACACCCCGTCACCCATGGTGCCGGCGAAAATTTGGTTCTGATTCTGCGGATTGACTGCCAGAGCATGTATTTTTTTCATTTTCAGACCCTGATTAACCGGCTGCCATAGCGCTCCCAGGTTGGTGCTTTTGTAAATACCGCCTTTATAAGTACCTGCATAGAGCGTCTCCCGCTCCCGGGGCGTAAATGCAATGGCATAGACGGTGGGAATACCCAGGCCCTGTTTGCGGGAAACCCAGGTTTTACCGCGATCCCGGGAAATGAAAACACCATCGTCTTCCGTCCCGGCCGCCATCAGCTCGGGGTGTTTTGGATGTTGAACAATGGTTCTTATCCCTTTGCCCAGCAGAGCGATGGGTTGCCAGAGGTCTGCGCCATTTTCGCTTTTATGGATACCGGATTCAGTGGCGCAATATAATTCTTGCGGATGATCCGGATCGACGAGTATATCAGCGGTAAACGTTGAGGTGAGTCCCCGGTTTTTTTCAATCCAGGAGTTACCGCCGTCACTGGATTTAAAAATTCCATAAGCGGTAGCGGCATAAATTACATCCGGATAGTCCGGATGCACAGCGGTTTTCAGGCATTCTGTCATCGTCCAGCCCGTTGATATTCCCCAGTTTTCGCCGCAATCGGATGATTTTAAGATGCCATTACCGCAGGACAGATAAAAGAAACAATTATCATTGCTCTTTTCGACCACGGAAACAGAGAAACATTTTGAATAATACCATCCATAATGTTTCCAGGTTTTTCCCAAATCACGGCTGGAGAAGAGGCCTATGGAGGGAAACTCGCTCTGGCCGATACGATAGGTAGAGGTGGCCCGGGTTACAGCATAGAGAATCTGGTTTTGGCTGAACGAAAGATTCACCAGACCTGCCAGGATCAATAAGATGATGACGATACGATGCATGATTTTTCTCTCTTTGTAAACAAAGTTTACCTGTTTTTAATTTGATTTGCCATAAATATTTTTTAGTTTTAGAAACTACAGGTTTTTTTGCTATGTTGCAAATAAAAACTTTTTTTTGTGCCTTTGTCGAGGAACATTTTCCGGTTCCGGCTGTTCATTCTGAAAAGGAGAACGTATGACCAGAGCCCTGGTTACGGGAAGTAATGGTTTTATCGGCAGTACATTGGTGGAGCGGTTAATTCAGGATGGTATTCAGGTCACCTGTCTGGTTCGACGGACGAGTGATTTACGCTGGCTAGAGGGTTTAACGCTGGAGTATTGTACTGCCGATTTGAGAAAACCGGAAATATTGCAAGGCGTTATTGAAAAGGCTGATTTTGTATATCATCTCGCCGGCACGACAAAAGCAAAAAATCGTGCCGGATATCTTGCAGGTAATTATGAAATTACAGTTCAGCTTTTGATGCTCTGCGATCGGTTTGGCCCATCTCATCAAAAATTTATTTTTGCCAGCAGTCAGGCTGCGGCCGGACCCGGCCGGCACGGAGAGCCGGTAACTGAAGCGGATGAACCGCATCCTATTTCCATTTACGGCCAGACAAAGCTGATGGCGGAACAAGCGGTTCTGGATTATGCCTCGAGCCATGCCGCAACCATTGTGCGTCCTCCGTCCGTATATGGTCCCCGGGACAAAGATATTTTGGCCTATTTTCAGAACGTTAATAAAGGCGTTTTACCGGTACTCGGCGATGGCAGGCAAAAGATCAGCCTGGTCCACGTAGACGATCTGATAAGAGGGCTGCGACTGGCGGCAGAGTCGCGCGAGGCAAATGGAAAAGTGTTTTTTATCTGTGATGATGGCGAATACGACTGGTTGACCATCGGAAAACTTTTGTCGCGGATTTTGAATAAAAAGACCATAACTCTGCATATTCCTTACCGGCTCCTGGATCTGGTTTCTTTTCTGCAGATTGGTTGGTTCCGGTTGCAGGGAAAACCGGCACTTTTGAACCGCGATAAAGTCAGAGAGATGAAACAATCCAGCTGGTTGTGCAGCAACAGACGAGCCAAACAAGTTCTGGGATTCAGGCCCCGGATTGATCTCGAAGAGGGATTACGGGACACGGCCGAATGGTATAAATCGGAAAACTGGATTTCGTGACCTGAATATTTATTGATTTTGCCCGATGTTCAGGGTATTTGGCAATAGTATCATTTTTAAGGATTCGGTATGGAAAATTTTTTGCTCGTTTTTGTAACTTTTGCCGATAAACCACAAGCTGAAAAATGTATAGAGGTGCTGCTTGGAGCGCGATTGATCGCCTGTGCCAATATCGTATCAGAGGTACATTCCCGATTTCACTGGCAGGGGAGTATTTCAAACGAAGCGGAAATCCTGGTGATCATGAAAACGCGGCAAAAGTTGATTGACGAGCTCATAAAGACAGTAAAGGAGAATCATTCTTATCAGGTCCCGGAGATTATCGCTTTGCCCATAGTCGCCGGTGCTTATGATTATATGGAATGGATAAAAGAAGAGACCTCCCGGTGATTCGCAAGCATATATTTAAAATCGCGCTGTTTGTATCTTTATTATGTCATCTCTTGTTCTTGTCCTGTTTTGATTTCTTCAATCAGTTAACATCGCTTATACCCTTATCTCCGGAGATGGAGACTGAACCCGAGAGTGAGCCGCTGGTTTTCGACTTGGTGGAAACGCCTCAGTCTGCGGCGGTCGAAGAGCCGCCGCGTGATGCACAGTTTTTATCCGATAAAAATGCCCGGGCTCAGGATATGAATCGTGATGAAACCTTGACAGCGGCGAGGCCATTCAGTGACGGACAAACCGACTATAAACTTTTTGCCGGCGACCAGCAAGGACAGCAAGGCGAGTCAGAGGCCGCGGCCTCGCTGGATAAACCGGCGTCGACAGAGGTGATTACTGAAGAGGCGTCACCGGATGAACCGCGGCAAGAGGATAGTGGTACACCCGTTGAAATGCCGCAAAGACAATCTTATCAGCCCTTCAACCCGGAGCTGTTACGCGGTTCGAAAAACCAAAGGCAGCCAGGTGATTTTTCCGATGATATGAATTGGGACAATCAATCCTCATCGAGCAAGAATGCCGGTCAGATTTCTCTAAGCACTTATAACTGGCAGTGGGCGCCCTATATTCAATATATGAAAGGCCGGTTAAGAGATCACAATTATCCGCCACCGGCATTTTATCGCATGGGAGCGATTTCCGGCGAAGTTGATTTGAAATTTCGCCTGTTAAAGAATGGTCAGGTTGACAATCTTGAACTAATCGGCTATAACGGCCACAAAGCGCTGGCAGAAACAGCCCTGAATGCGGTTAGGGCTTCAGACCCTTTTCGCTCCTTGCCGGACGATTTTCCCGATAAATACCTGGATTTGACCTGGAAGTTTATATATTTCATACAGCGATAAACGAAAAACATGGAATGGAACCTTATGGAACAAATTATTTCTTATCTCTCGCGCGGTGGCATTGTTATGATTCCCCTGTTGTTATGCTCGGTGATCGGGGTGGCGATTATTATTGAAAAGAGTTTTGTTTTGCGCAAACGAAAGATTTTGATTCCGGAAATTATTTCGGTTGTCGAATCGATCGAGACACAAAAGGACATTGAATTGGCCAATCGGGTATGCCGGAAACACAGCGGCCCCTTTGCCAATATTTTGCTGGTTGCTCTGAATTTGCAAGAGTATCCCAAAGAGGAGATAAAAGAATTAACCGAAGAACAGGGACGGCAGGAAGTGCGTTCTCTGGAAAAGGGGTTGTCGGTCATGGAAACCATTGCCAGCATTTCGCCTTTGCTCGGATTATTGGGAACGGTAATCGGAATGATTAAGGTTTTTACGGTTATTTCAACACAGGGAGCAGGACAGGCAAGAGCTTTGTCCGGGGGTATTTCCGAAGCGCTGATCACCACCGCCACGGGATTGGTCATTGGTATTCCTATACTGGTCGCCTATAATTATTTTACAAACAGAGCTGAAAATTTCATACTTGATATTGAAAAATATTCCACCCGCCTGGTACAAAAAATAAAAAGAATTCAGGAATAGCGAGGAAAAGGTGCAGTTCAGCGAAAAAAGCAAAAAGCGTGTCAATATAAATGTAACCTCTCTCATCGATGTTATGTTTATATTGCTCATCTTTTTTATGGTAACGTCCAGTTTTATCGAACAGCCGGGCATGAAACTTGAACTTCCGGCCACCAAAAGCCGGCAGATTGCCAGGGTGGAACGAATGGTGGTCTATATCAATCAGGAAGGTCAAATGTTTCTTAATGACAAGCCTGTAGAACCTGGGAACCTGGCTGAGGAGATTAAAGCTCTGCTTCCCTACTCGGAACAAAAAACACTCATTCTTAAAGCCGACAAACAGGCGGAGCACGGTTTGGTTGTAGAGGTAATGGATATTGCGAAACAAAATGGCCTGGAAAAACTGGTCATCGGCACAAAAGTCAAAACAGAATAATAAAGCCCTTCCCGCCTGTTTTTCGCGTCAACTTTTATAGAAATCCCCGTCCCGGGCATGTCTGTCCGGGTGAATCAGGATGCCAAAAAACCGGCTTGACAGGTATAAAACTCTTGCGGGATTACTATTGATAGTGCCTTGCCATGGAGGAATGGATTTTTTCAGCAAGTTTTTCCGATCCATTGGTTTGAATGGGCGGCCAATGATCGGGTTTATTTAATAAATCCTTCAGCTTGGAAAGCCAGTCTCCCTTTTTATATTGTTCAAGCGACATTTCTTCACAGGTGGAGTAAATTTCCAGATTATGCCTTAAAATGGAATCCTCGATAAAATCCTGCCGTGGGATATAGAGGATGCGTTTTTGGTTACCGATGCAATCCGAAACAATACCGTAACCGGGTTTGGACAAAACGGCATCACAGGCATTGAGCACTTGTTCGAATGGCAAAACGCCCTCTTTGATCGAGTGAATATTGCCTCCTCTATATTTTTCGGAGGTGGAAACAAAGCAGAATTCTGAAATCCCGGCAGCTCTTGTCCAGTCAACCACGTCCAGATCAGTGTCGCGTAAGGCGAGCAGGATGCATTTTTTATCAGCAGGGAAATTTAATTTTTGCTTTACCCGGTCAGCCGCTATCCGGGCTTTGCGAACAACGAGAGGAACGTCCACTATGTTTTTGAAAATTTCCATATCACCATAAAAGGGCAATCTAAAAAGCCCGTCTGCCTTGCGGTATGAATTTTCAATGTCTTCTATAACGTATCGATAGTCCTCATATTCGTCCAACCAGTCTTTATAGATCCAGTCCCACGAAAAATTTCCAACGGCATAGGCGGGGATATTGCATTCTTTTGCCGCATCAAAGGCAAGGGGGGTGATGTCGCTGATAACAAGGTCGATTTTTTCTTTTATTAGAAACGCGGTCTCTTTTTCGAGGAGAGCTTTTTTTTTCTTTATCAAACCGGCATACGATTTGAGGGTTTTTTCTTTATTCACAGAAAAACTGTTCTTTTGCAGAGCGCCCACATCGAGCAAGGCAGACTTGTATTTAAACCGTTCATTTTGAAGCGGAGAAAAGAGCCATTGCGGCGCGCACGTCCGAACCCGGATTTGCGTTGTTGGGACCATTTGCAAAAGGGTTCGCATTATTTCGATGCAGCGCACCGCATGCCCGTATCCGTGCCCTGTTATATAACAGCAGAGATTCATTTCTAACTATCGCGTTTGGCATCATAATAGAGGTAAAATGCCAGGCCGGTAAACAGGGCCAGGGCCAAAAGTTCACCGCCATGTGTATCCGCCCATTGTGACAGGATGATGGGTTTGATAAAGGGAACCTCTTCCAGATGGACAAATTTGAAAAAGGCGGAAACGACGCCCATAATGGCGCCACCGGCGATAAATCCGGAAGCGATAAGGGTGCCTCGTTCTTTGCGTTTTCTGCTTTTTGTCGCGTCGGCTGTGCTTTTGGCCACCAGATGGGCAACAATACCACCGACCAACAGCGGTGTATTGAGTTCCAGCGGCAAATAAAGACCGAGGGCGAAGGCCAGAGGCGGAATACCGATCATTTCCAGAATCAGGGCGAAAAAGGCGCCGGCCAGATAGAGCATCCAGGGAGCGGGCTGATTTGACATCAGCGGTTTAATAACAGCCGCCATGGCGTTTGCCTGTGGTGCCACCAGAGCATCTTTACCGACAAAACCGTGCGTTTCATTGAGCATCATAATGACCAGTCCGACCGAGGCGGCAGCGACCAGCGTACCGAGGAATTTGAATTTTTGTTGTGTGAGGGGTGTTGTTCCGAGCCAGTAGCCTATTTTGAGATCGGTGATAAAGCCTCCTGCCATGGACAGGGCGGTACAAACAACCCCGCCGATGATGAGGGCGGATATCATGCCCTGTTCACCGGAAAGGCCGACATTCACCAGAATGAGGGAAGAAAGAATCAGGGTCATCAGCGTCATACCGGAAACCGGATTTGTTCCCACAATCGCAATTGCTCTCGCGGCAACGGTGGTGAACAGGAATGAAACGACAAAGACGATGAGCAAGCCCGCTACAGCGTGCCAGAGATTATGAACAACGCCGAGTTGGAAGAAAACAAAGATGGCGACAAGCGTTAAAAGGATCAAACCGCCGATAACACCCATCGACATATCCCGTTGTGTGCGAACATCCTCGCCGCCGAGCTTTTTACCTCCGCTTAAAATTTCCTTGCCGGCAAGCTTGATCGCCCCGGAAATAATTTTTGAACTTTTAATAATACCGATGATACCTGCACAGGCAATACCGCCGATACCGATATGGCGTACATAGGCGCCAAAAATTTCTTCAGCACTCATGTTGGCGATAAGCTGAGAAGCCGTACTGCCCACCACCATATCCAGATGCTGGCCGAAAAAGTAAATGACCGGTATAAAGACGAACCAGGACATGAATGAACCGGCGGCAATAATCGCAGAATATTTCAAGCCTACGATATAGCCGAGTCCGATGATTGCGGCATCAACATTAAGATGAAAGACGAGTTTGGCGTCTTCGGCTACTTTTTTCAGAATTGGAATTGCTCTCGACTCGAATACTTCGCTCCACCACTGAAATGTACCCATAAAGAAATTATAAAGGCCGCCGACGATCATGGCTTTGAGAAGAATTTTTGCCTGTTCTCCTCCGGATTCCCCGGCCACCAGGACTTCCGTGGTTGCGGTTGCCTCAGGGAAGGGAAAGTGACCGTGCATCTCCCGGACGAAATATTTTCGGAACGGGATAAGAAAAAGAATGCCCAGGAATCCACCGAACAGCGAGGCGAGAAAAATTTGGAAAAATGCGGCATCCAGCTCCAGGATGTAGAGAGCCGGAATGGTGAAGATAGCTCCGGCGACGACCACACCTGACGCCGCTCCGATAGATTGAATGATAACATTTTCCGAGAGTGCATTTTTGCGTTTGGTAAAAACCGATGTTCCCACAGCCAGAATGGCAATTGGAATTGCAGCTTCAAACACCTGGCCGATTTTCAGTCCCAGATATGCGGCCGCAGCGCTAAAAATCGCCGCATAAAAGAGGCCCCACAAAAGCGAATACGCCGTGACTTCGGGCAAAGGTTTATCGACCGGCACCACGGGGTTGTAGGTTTCCCCCTTTTCCAGCGGGCGATAAGCATTTTCCGGAAGTTTGGTTTTTGATGGTTGCATGATTCATCCTGTTTGTTAGCGTCTGATTTTACCTGATACGATTTCGGGATTCACTGGTGAATCGTTTTTACTTGTGTGTACCGGATAATCAATTTTTACATGTCAGTTCTGATGGAGCGGTAACATAGATCGAACTGATTTGATCCACAGTCGGACCCGATCGACGGGCCTGGATTGTATTGCGAATATAAATATTCATTTTTGTTTTATCAAGTAGATATTTTTCTCTATTGATTTTCTCAGATAAAAATTTTATAATGAACTCTTTATAGAACTGAATGAAAATTCCCGGCGGTTATGATGAAAACGCCAACAGAACCCTTGTCCTAAAAGCCATTTTTTTTGGCAAAGTTGAGATTGATATGAGAATAGTTGTTTTTGCGATTCTTGCAGCTCTTTTGTTCGGCGCCTGTAGCGAACCCCGAATCGGAATCGACAGCAGTGTGCAAAACGGCCCGGTAAAAATTTATAAATCCGGAACCGATCCTGCCTGCGGTACCATCGTTTTGACAACCTGCAATCCGGGGGATGATTCTCTATGGCATGATACAGCGAGCAAAATAGCCGCATTGGATTACCGCATTCTGGTGTGTGACCCTGCTATCCTGGATTCAGGCGACAGGACAATCCTGCCGGGAACTGACCGGAAAACAAAGTGTGGTTATGCCCTGGTTGGTTATGGGGATTGTGCGCAAGCACTGCTGAGGATGGCAACCAACGATTCCATGCTCAACGCTTTGGTGTTCATCAACCCTGTTTTTGCCGACACTACCGGCTTTTCTGAATTGAGCATCCCGGTTGTCGTTATTGCGTCGACAGAAAAAGCTGCTGCCGTTGAGCGCACTCGCAAGCATTATGAAACGTTATCCGACCCCAAAAAATGGGTAGAGCTGGTGACGGATATAAATGACCTTCGAATGATGCAAACCCATCTGGAACCCATTGTCCGGCGCGTTATTGTCATGCTTGCGGACCGCTATGTAAAACAGAGTTGAAGATTTTGGCTTTACTCATTTTCTACATTGGATGTCGAGTTTTCTCTTACTCTCTTCCGTATATTTTTGGCATTGAGGCCGTGTTTTTTGATTTTAAGATGCAGGTTCTGCCTGGGCATTTCTGCCAGCTTGGCTGCCTGTGAAATATTGCCATCGGCCCGGGCCAAAAGTTTTTTTACATATTCCTTTTCAAAAAGATTTTTTGCTTCAGCATAGGGAAGCAATTGGGGCGCATCCTCCAGCAGACCGGATTTGGGGGCACTGAGATATTCTTCATCGAGTTCGAATGGAGATATCCAGTCGCTGTCTGAAAGGGCGACGAGACGTTCGATAACGTTTTCCAGTTCACGGACATTGCCTGTCCATTTTTGTCTCAGCAGTATATCGATGGTTTCCGGTTTTAAATAAACACCGAGATGGTTGTGTTTTTTCGAATAAATATTTACAAAATAGCGGATGAGAAGGGGGATGTCTTCTCTTCTTTCCCTGAGCGGTGTGATGTGAAGAGATATGACATTCAGCCGGTAATAAAGGTCCTCGCGAAACTCTCCTTTTTTTACCATATTTTTCAAGTCTCTGTTGCTGGCGGTAATCACTCTTGCATTGGACCTTAGAACTTCTGTGCCGCCGATTCTTCGGAATTCTTTTTCCTGCAAAACCCTTAAAAGTTTTATTTGAAAAGAGGAGGTGGTGTCGCCGATTTCATCCAAAAAAATGGTGCCCTTGTCGGCGCTTTCAAAATATCCTTTATGGGTTCGGTAAGCACCGGTAAAGGAGCCTTTTTCATGGCCGAACAGATTGGATTCCAAAAGCGTATCCGGAATGCCGCCACAATGAACGGCGACAAAGTTATAATATTTTTTCGGACTGGCCTGATGTATCATTCTGGCGACAATTTCTTTTCCGGTTCCTGTTTCTCCGGTGACGAGTATGGTTGAATCCAGAGGGCCCACTTTATAGATCAATTTCTTTAATTCGTACATCTTTTTGCTTTTTCCAACCAGCGAGTGGGAGGATCTCGATATCTGGTCGATATCCGCCTGAGAAGATACTGATCGCGCCTGGTTGATTTGATTGAAATGCGACTCTAGTGTTTTTCTGAAAAGGGGAATGTTTTGTACTGGTTTTTCAATAAAATCATCCACGCCCAGCTTTACACAGTGTACGAGTTCATCGGTATCCGCTTTGCCTACCAGCAACAGAAAGATATCCTCCTTTAGCATTTTAATGCTTTTGATAACCTCATCTATATCGGCTTTTAAAAATTCGTAATCCAGTATAGCCGCATCTATAATCCTGGTTTCTTGCAGCAATTCGATTCCTTTGGAAAAATTGGCGAGTGAGATGAGTTCAAATTCTTTTTCCGTAAAACCTTTTTCAACCGCTTTCTGAATAACCGCTCCTTTTTCAATGATCAACAAGGTCCGTTTTTTCATGGCTCTTCCTTCTCCACTAAAATTTTTCTTCCTGCTTTTATTGATACCTCTTCCGATACTACTTTGGCAAAGACTGTGCCTGAATGTGAAAAAAAGCAAAAAAACATGGAGGGCTTAACTGACTTGAAAACAGAGGTATGGCTAAAGAAATTTAGTAAAGATCTTTAATAGAATCTACTCTGTGCCACATGTGCCACAAGCTTGTGGCGAGAGGCACACAGGAATCAGGTATTCAATTCGGGGATGACAGGGGATGTTGCGCTGCGATAAAAGGGCAGAAATAGATTTCCCGCAGTGAGACAAGGTGTATGAATTTCGTTTATGAGCGCATGATACTCTACCGTTCGATGTCTGGTTTTTTTGATATTTGTCTCAAGGAGAGCCCTTCGAAGGGGATGAGAATAAAACCGATCAGCAGCAGAGGGAGAAAATTAATACCATGTACAAAAAACGCATAGGTCAGCGCAGCGCTATCCGGCACATTGAATTGTGCGAGAGAGAGCATGCACAGATAGTGATAGGTTCCGATATATCCCGGTGAGGAGGGGACCAACACGGCAATGGTTGTGATTACCAGGAGAACCAGCGAGGCGCTCCAGGGCAGTGAAAATTGATCGATAAAGTTGAATGCCTGAAAGGAAAGATAAAAAACATAAGCGTAACAGGCCCAGATGAGAATGGAGAGAAAGCTGACATATACATAGTGTACGCCGTCTTTAAGGGGTGTAATGCCCTGGAAAAAAGAGTCCATCAACAAAAGAATTTTTTCATACAGCGACTCTGAAATTGGTTTGACAAGTTTTTTCAGTATGGCAACTGATTTTTTATTATACTTTTTCATAAAGATCAACAGTAATAATAGCAAAATACTGACGGCAAAGGTAATATAACCGCTTTTGGTTACCCAGGCGGGAAAGGGAAAGATAATCAGAGTTACAGCCATCAAAAACAGCAGAGTAAAGACATCGATAATGCGTTCGATGACAATCGTGCCGAACGCCGAACTGGCAGAGATGTTTTCTTTTTTGCTGATAATATATGCGCGCAAAAATTCACCCAGATGGGCCGGCAAAAAGTTGTTTGCCCAATAGCCCAGCAAAAGGGCGACGTACAGACGACCTGTTGCAGCGACATGAATCGGATAAAGCAACAATTTCCATCTCACAGCCCGAAGCCAGTGACTGAGAAAAACGATAACGATGGCCGGGACGATATACCAGTAATTGGCACGGGAGAAAGCTTCCGCCATTTGACCAAAATCAACTTTACGCAATGAGAGATATAGAAAAAAAGCGCTGAGAGCAACGCCGAGGATAATTTTATATCGATTTTTCATGTCCGCTACCATATGGTGGGTAATTATTTTGTTGCACAATATAAGAAACAATATTCAAATGCTCAAGCACATTCAGTTTTTGAAATATATTTGACAAAAAATTGTACATTTTCCGATTCTTTATTATATTCCAGATATGAAGATTCTTTGCAGAGCTTTATGCCTCGAATAACCGTAATATATATTTTATACGAACGGAGTTGAAAAGTGCAGACCGATTAGCCGGGAATAATTACCGATCTGGATTTTGTAGTTGTAGACATTGCGAAATGAAACCAAAAGGACAAATATGACAAAACCGAAATTGGGATTGTTTATCATTGCTGATGCAGAATTGGACAATCGGCTCGAGGCGGCGAAGCGTCTTGACATCGCCACAGCACATCTGCTTGCGCCGCTATCCCGGGACCGGCAGCCACAAAACCGCAGGATGCTGATGCAGAAATTCAACCGCGCCGGTGTCCAAATCAGCGCTGTTTTTTGTCAATTTGAAGGCGAAAGCTATTCATCCATTCCGGTGGTTAAGCAAACCGTTGGTTTGGTTCCGGCGCATCTGCGGCAGGATAGAACAAAAGAAGCCAAAGCCATCTCGGATTTTGCTGCTGAATTGAATGTCGGTATTACCGCTCTGCATCTGGGATTCATTCCCGAAGAGAGAGAAACAAGAGATTATCAGGCGCTGGTTGAAACCACGGCATCTTTTTGCGATCACTGTGCCGCCAATGGTCAATCTTTGCATCTGGAAACCGGGCAGGAAAGTGCAGAGGCGCTGTTGCAGTTCATCACCGATGTCGGGCGGAAAAATCTGGCCATCAATTTTGATCCGGCCAACATGATTCTCTACGGCGTTGCGCAGCCGGTTCCGGCTTTAAAACAGCTGGGTGACCGGGTGAAGAGTATCCACTGCAAGGATGCTGTCTGGTCCGATAAACCCGGCGAAACATTTGGTGAGCAAGTCCCCCTGGGCGAAGGAGAGGTCAATATCGAGCGTTTTGTTCAAACCTTGAAATCAATGGGTTATACCAATCCCTATACCATCGAACGCGAAATTGTTGGGGAAGACCAGCTCAGAGACGTTGAACAAGGCGTCAAGTTGTTGAGAAAACTCATCGACGATATCTATTTTTGACAGCTCTGATGCTCATATGTGACTGTTGATAAATATTTCTGCAGCGATAAAACGATCCACCTTTTCAACAATGTCGAAATTCGGCATCCTGTTAAATTTTCCTTTACCGTAGCGGAGAAACAAGAGTGAGAAAAGCGTCGATTGATATCGGCACCAATTCAACCCGTCTTTTACTAGCGGATGTCAATAGCGAGATCGTTCCTGTGCTATACAGGGAACGAATGACGCGGTTGGGAGAGGGATTGAATCGGGACGGATACCTGAAACCCAAAGCCATTGAGCGTGTCGTTGAAGCTTTAAAAGCCTATAAAACGCTGGGAGAGAAATACGGTGTTCAGGCATACAGTGTTTTTGCAACCAGTGCGGCGCGGGATAGTAAAAATCAGGCTGCGTTTGTTCGTCATATCAAGAGGTCTGTCGGTCTGGACTGTGAAATTATATCAGGCGAAAGAGAGGCCTTTCTCTCTTTCAAGGGAGCAAGCAGCGATCTGGATTCAACTCAAAATATACTGGTATGCGACATTGGTGGCGGCAGCACGGAATTCATCGCCGGCGATGGAATGCATTTGAACTATACTAAAAGCTTAAATATCGGTAGCCGCCGTTTAACCGAACGTTTTTTCAGACACGACCCGGTTTTGCCGGCAGAGATCGAGGCGGCCGCAGCCTGTATTCGCGGTCAACTCTTGTCTCTTGAGCGTTTAAAAATCAAACAGTTGGTCTCTGTCGGCGGCACAGCGACAACGCTTGCCATGATCCGGGAAGGGATTTCCGTCAAAGACGCCGGGCAGGCACATCACACCGTTTTAAAGCAGGTCAACACTCTGGTCGAAGAACTGGGAGCGCTGCAGCAGGCGAAGAGAAAAAAACGAACCGGCCTTCGTCCTGAACGGGCGGATGTCATTGTGATGGGGGCATTGATTCTGGAGAATGTTCTTGATTATTTCAACCTCGACAGGACGATTGTGAGCATGCGAGACCTTTTATTCGGAGCATTACTGCAATGATTGATATTGAAGAACGAAACAAGCGTTTTACCTGGATCAATATTCTTTTGCACCAGTATGATCCCGAGCCTTCTCATGCCAAACAAGTAGCAAAACTGGCCTTGCAATTCTTCGATGAATTAAAAAGCTTGCACAAGCTGGACAGTACGGCTCATGATCTTTTATATGCTTCAGCATTATTGCACGATATCGGATGGTGTAACGGTGAGACAAAACATCACAAAAATTCGATGAAGCTGATACTATCGCAAAAGTTGCCGGGGTGGAGCGATGATGAAAAGGCGTTGATCGCCAACATTGCGCGTTATCATCGCAAAACAATGCCGAAAATGTCTCACAAACGCTTTGCCCGTCTGGCCTTGCACCAACAGGCTCTGGTCTCGCAGCTCGCATCCCTTTTACGCCTGGCAGATGGATTGGACCGGTCACACGAGTCTGTGGTCGACTCTGTCCGTTGTGTTATTCATCGCAACAAGATCACGGTATGGGCTCAAACAAAAGGCGATGCATCAACAGAACAGTATGGTTTTGAAAAGAAAAAAGCAATGTTTGAACAGTATTTTTCCACCCCGATACAGCTTTTGCTGACATGAAAATACTTAACAATTACTTAACATTAAAACTATTGATATATTATTCGGAAAGTTGTAAATTTCTATATTTAATTTTTACTTAAATCGGGCGGATTATGGAACTCTATATATTTGTGGTAGTGGTTTTGTTTGGATTGGCGATATCCGATCTTATTGTCGGGGTAAGCAATGATGCCGTGAATTTTTTAAATTCTGCCGTCGGCTCCAGGGTTGCGCCCCGCTGGGTCATTATGATTATTGCCAGCATTGGTATGCTGCTGGGTGTCACCTTTTCCAGAGGTATGATGGAAGTGGCGCGGAAAGGGATTTTTCATCCCGAAATGTTTGTCATGTCGGAGCTGATGGTGCTGTTTCTTGCGGTTATGCTTACCGATGTTATTTTGCTCGATTTATATAATACCTTCGGTCTGCCCACCTCCACGACGGTATCCATTGTTTTTGAATTGCTGGGCGCTGCTTTGGCGATCAGCTTTATCAAAATATACAAGGCCGGACTTTCAATGGGCGAAATTGTCAATTATATCAATACCGCCAAAGCCCTTGCCATTATCAGCGGTATTCTGCTTTCCATTGTGTTCGCGTTCCTGGGAGGGGCGCTAATTCAGCTGATAAGCCGGTTGATATTTACGTTTGATTTTAAAAAACGACTCAAGCGCTATGGGGGTGTATGGGGAGGCGTTGCTCTGACAACCATTACTTATTTTATTCTGATCAAAGGGTCCAAAGGGGCTTCATTTATCTCTCCGGAAATGCTGCAGTGGATCCAATCCCACACCCTGTTGATTATCGGCATCAATTTTCTTTTCTGGGCTGTTGTTCTTCAATTTTTGTTACTATTTACGCGAGTTGATATTCTCAAGATCATTGTTCTCATCGGCTGTGGTGCGTTGGCCATGGCATTTGCCGCCAACGATCTGGTAAACTTTATTGGCGTGCCATTGGCCGGTTTTAGCGCTTTTAGTAATGCCAGCCTGACCGCAGATCCGGTAAATGCCGGCATGGAAGCTCTGACCAAACCGGTGCAAACCAATACTTTATACCTTTTGATCGCCGGCATTATCATGGTAATCACGCTGTGGATTTCACGCAAAGCCAGAACCGTAACCAAAACCGAAATCAGCCTGGGACGACAGGAAGAGGGATTTGAAAGATTTGATTCCACTCATCTTTCCAGAATTATTGTTAGAATGGCGATCTCATTTTCCGAGGCTTTTTCGACAACCGTACCGAAAAAGCTGGCCGCCCGTTTTAGCAGCAGACTGGATCCGGAAAAGTACAAGGCGGAGAACGATAATCAGGAAATTGATGAGGATGACAGGCCTTCATTTGATTTGATTCGGGCTTCTGTGAATTTTATGGTCGCAAGCGCTCTGATCTCTCTGGGAACCTCATTAAAGCTTCCTCTTTCCACAACCTACGTCACTTTTATGGTTGCCATGGGTACATCATTATCCGATAAAGCCTGGGGCCGGGAGTCCGCTGTTTACCGGATTACCGGTGTCCTGACCGTTATCGGTGGCTGGTTCTTTACCGCCATTATGGCGTGTACGGTTGCCGCAACCTTTGCCGTTATACTCTACTATTTTGGTTTGCCTGCGATCATTTTGCTTATTTTTGTTGCTATTTTCTTTATTTACCGGACACATGTCATCCATAAAAGACGGGAAAAAGTCTATACGGAAAAAGCCAAGAATAAAATTTTGATGGCATCAAATGCCGAGCAGGCTCTCAGTGCGATCTATGAAGAGATGAGCATCTTTTTTGGAAAGAGCAGAAAGATTTTGGATCACACCTATAAGAGCATTTTTAAAGAGAAAAGAAACCATCTAAAGGATGCGCAAAAGGATGCATCGACTTTATACAAACGCAGTCAGGAAATGGTCACGCATTTCTTTCGCATGGTAACCTTTCCCGATGCCGACGAAGAACAGCTCAGTCCCCAACTCGGACAGACCGTTGGTTCGATCCAGGAGATCAGTCGTCATTTACTTGAAATGTCAAGCAGTTGTTACAAGCATGTAAATAATAATCATAAAGGCCTGTTGGATTCACAAGTCGAAGAACTTGAACAATTGGGGAACAAGCTTGATATCCTTCTTGCAAAGGCTTCAGAGGCTTTAAAAGCAGGGGATTTGAAACAGATCAAAGCCATAGTCGATGATGGCCATGAGATAAACGATATGGTTAAAAAGTTCGACAAGAAACAGATCAAGAGGGTTAAGAAAAAAGAATCTAAAACCAGAATCAGCATGCTTTATCTCGGCATACTGGCCTCGTCCGAGGGTATAGCGAACCATACCATTCGCCTGCTGAATGGATTTTTGCAAACAGCGAAAGAGGTGAGCGAGTAAGCCGGTTTGAACAAAAAACCGCTGCGCTATCAAAATATCAGAAGGTTTTGCTGCTGCGGTACGAGGGGATGTCTATCCTATAGATGAGATAATCCGGGCTTGCCAATAGGATAAACATTAAATCCGATATCAAAAATCTGTTTATGCTGCAGTATATTGCGCCCGTCAAATACAAAGGCGGGCTTTTCCATAACGTTGAATATTTTAGTATAATCCAACCCTTTGTATTCTTCCCATTCTGTAATAATTGCAATTGCATGCGCACCCAGAGCTGCCTTGTAGGGATCCGGTTCCAGAGTGACCTTTTGAATGATATCGGCAAGGTCTTCTTTTGCATTGGACAGGGCTTGTGGATCCGTTATCACCACATCGGCTTGCTCTTCAACCAGTTTTCTGGTAATAAAGATGGCAGGGGATTCTCTGGTATCACCGGTATTGGCTTTAAAGGCAAAGCCGAACAGGGCGACGCGTTTTCCGGCAATGGTGTTGAACATGGTATTGATCATGTTTTGCACAAACCGCTCTTCCTGGTACTGATTGATTTTTACCACATTTTCCCAGTATTCGGCAACCTGGGGCAACCCATAATATTCGCAGATATAGACCAAATTGAGGATATCTTTCTTAAAACAGGAACCGCCAAAGCCGACACTCGCATTTAAAAATTTCGCTCCGATTCTCCTGTCGCTGCCGATGGCTTTGGAAACCATCGAGATATCTGCTTCCGTTCTTTCACAGAGAGCAGAAATTGAATTTATTGAGGATATTCTCTGTGCCAGAAAGGCATTGGCAACCAGTTTGGATAGTTCCGAACTCCAGGTGTCGCTGGTGATGATTTTTTCCGCAGGGACCCAGTTGGCAAAAATATCGACAATTTCCTGCCTCGCTTTTAATCCCGGCGGTGTTTCTCTGGAGCCGACAAGAACACGGTCCGGTGACTCGAGGTCGGAGACCGCGGTACCCTCGGCGAGAAATTCCGGATTGGAAATAACTTCAAAGTGGATACCTTTTTCATTTGCGTTCAGAATTCTTTCCATTGCAACAGAGGTTCTGACCGGCAGAGTGCTTTTCTCTACAATGATTTTATCGGATTTTGCGACGCGGAGGATATCACGGGCGGTTTTTTCCCAGTACTGAAGATCAGCGGTTTTTCCCGCTCCCTGCCCGAACATCTTGGTCGGGGTGTTGACCGAAACAAAAATAATCTCCGATTCATCGATAGCGGCATCTATTTCATTGGAAAAAAAGAGGTTACGATCGCGAGCGCTTTTGACAACCTCTAACAGTCCGGGTTCAAATATCGGTAATTGGTCCGTTTGCCAGGCCTTTATTTTTTCCTTGTTGATATCGACAACCGTAACTTTATATTGAGGACACTTGGCAGCGATCATGGCCATGGTCGGCCCTCCCACATAACCGGCACCAATACAGGTTATTTTTTTTTCATATTTTTTTTCGCTCATGAATGCTCCTGTCAGATTGTTGGGCATTGTTTTGCTTATATCCTTTTTGAAAGCGAAACACTTTTTATGCCTGCTCTGTTTTGGGGTTTGAAGATTTATTCAAAAGATGAACGATGGATGAATAGGTCATTCCTGTCGCGGAAGACATACCCACCTCACAGGTGCGGCTGGTAGAAAAATGACCGGCACTGGCTGCAATCGTTTCAACGTCGTTTGCCTCTCGTCGGGTTGCGCTGGCGGTCAGTTCAGGCACCAGCATGCCCCGGTCTCCGGCAAAGCCACAGCATCCGTGGTGGTCCGGTATAACGGCGTCTGCGGCACAGGCACGGGCGATGTTGAGCATTTTTTCACTCAATTCCATTTTAACGTTGGAACAAGTCGGATGCAATACAGCCGTTCCGGGAAGAGGCGTAATATCGATACAGGGCAAAACATAATCGTGCAAGAATTCCACAATATCCAGGATTTTCAAGACCTGCCATTTTTCGAGTAACGCCGGATCATTCAGGAGATTGCCATACATTTTTACCTTGTAGGTACAGGGTGACGTATCGATAATAACAGGTAATTGCCCCTGCTGCGTGGCGTCATAGAGGCTTTCAACAACCCGTTTGGCCATCGCATAAAAGGCCGGTTGAAATCCCTTTGAAGAATACGGCGTGCCGCAACAGAGGTCGTCGATATTTTCGGGATAGAGTAGCTCGATGCCGGCCTTTTCACACACCTGTAAAAGCGCTTCCGGTACCGATTGTTCATAGATTTCATCTTTTATCGATCCCATACCGCGGCTCAGGCAGGAGGGAAAATAGACGACTTTATGTCCTGGATTGTTCAATTGAGGTGGCAGGGGTAATTTTTTTCCTCCCCCGGGCATATAGATATTCCAGGCGGGAATAGAGTTGAAGGAAATTTTTCTCACCAGCCCGAACAGCGTGGCAAAGGTTTTGCGTCCGATGATGGAAGAGACAAAGCCGGCCATATTCAAGCCATGTCTGAGACCGGTTACGATACCGGAAAAATGATTCACTGTCCAGATGGCGATTTTATTGCCAAAGCCGCCATGATTTTGTTGGCGAAAATAGCGAACAAGATCACCTGTGTCAATCTTGACCGGGCATCCCATGGCGCACAATCCATCTACGGCACAGCTGTCGACGCCGTCGTAGCGGTATCCTTTTTGCAAAATTTTGGCAATGTTGCGGTCTGAATCGCTGCCTTGTTGTAACAGGTTGATCTCCCGTAACGTGGCGATGCGTCGCCGCGGCGTCATGGTGATATCTTTGGAAGGACACCAAACTTCACAAAAACCGCACTCGATACAGGTGTCGACAAGGTCGTGAACAACAGGGACAGGTTTTAGATTTTTCAGATGCAGGTTTTCGTCATTGGTAATGATTACATCAGGATTGAGTATATGCTCAGGATCGAGCAAGTTCTTGATCCTGCGTTTCAATGCTGTTGCCTCTTTTCCCCATTCGGTTTCGACAAACGGCGCCATGTTCCGTCCTGTACCGTGTTCTGTTTTCAGTGCACCGTCATACTTTGTAACCGTCAGGTCAACAACATCTTTCATAAAATGATTATACTGTTCGATACTTTGAGCGGTGGAAAATTCGAGCGACAGCACAAAGTGAATATTACCGGCTTCGGTGTGACCGAAAATAATGGCATCATCGTACCGGTGTTTTGTAAATAATTTTTGCAGATCCAGGATAGCCGGGGCAAGGTCTTTAAGGCGAAATCCCAGGTCTTCGATGATAACGGTCGTCCCTTTGCGACGCATGGCACCGACAGAAGGAAAAAGTCCTTTACGTACCTGCCAATAGAGCGTACGCCGTTTTTCATCGGAGGTAAAATCGGCAGGATAAAGCAATTTCAGTTTTTCCAGTGTTTTGCGTCCGGCCCTGATTTTTTCTTCCAGCTCCTGTTTCAAAGAGCTTTGGTATTCACACAGCAGTGCTGCGGCTGTCGGCGGGCAATTTCCAAGTTCTTTCGGCATTCCCTTTTCATTTTCCACTGATCGCAGAGCAGCCCGGTCCATGATTTCCAGTGCCGCGGCCCCTGTTTCCTTGAGCAGAAAAACAGCATTTGCCGCATCTTCAATGGTTTCGAATAACAACAGGGCGGTTGCTTTGTGGGGTTTGTCCTCAAACGTATGCAGGGTAACGCTGGATATGAATCCAAGCGTGCCCTCGGAACCCACCATCAATTGAGTCAGAATATCCACCGGCTTGACGAAATCGACAAAAGCGTTTAGCGAATACCCTGTTGTGTTTTTGCGCGAAAATTTATCGCTTATTCTTTGCTTCAGTTCGGCGTTTGACTCGATGTCGGATTTGATATCCAGTAATCCCTGGTATATGGCCGGTGCTTTTTCCTTGAAAATTTCATCGCTTTTTGGATCAGCCGTATCTATTATGGCGCCGTTGGTTAAAACAACCCGCATGGATTTGAGGGTATGGGCTGAATTTCCCTTCACGCCGCAACTCATTCCGCTGGCATTGTTGGCGACAATACCGCCGATAAAACAGGACGCCAGTGAGGCCGGGTCGGGACCAATGACCCGGTTGTAGGGGGCGAGGTACATATTGGCGTGACCGCCGACCACTCCCGGTTGCAGCGTAATGCTCTTTGCATTCGGCGAAATTGAATAATCCCGCCAGTGCTGATTAATCTCGACAAGAAGAGAATCGGTAATTGCCTGCCCGGACAGCGACGTACCTGCAGCGCGAAAGGTTAAAGGGGTTTTTGTTTTTCGGCAATAGTCAAAGAGAGCGATAATTTCCTGCTCATCGCCTGGCCGGACAAGCGCCCGGGGAATCATACGGTATAAACTGGCGTCACGAGCGTAGCTATATCGCGTAAGGTCATCGGTCTTTATGCGATTTCCAAATTGATTTTTTAATTCCTGTAGAGACATGGTCAAATTCTCCGTTTAAAACGTGCCGGACAGGCTGGTTTGAAAACTATCGATAAATATAAAAAGAGGATTGCATTAAATCAAGTTTTATGTGTCTGCCTGGCGGAGGGGGCTACTGTCGGGTGATCTTGAAGCAGGAAAATCGTATCGATGTTTGATGGTGGTTTTGGGGCTGTGATTTTGCAGGCCGGAAACAGAAAGAGCTCGGATAACCGAGCTCTTTCCTGGGGGACGGACGGGGGGCTTTGGGCTTCACCCCCCATTACGAGGGGACTTTGTTTCCGGGATGGAGAGATTCCATCCCGGATAGATCAAATTGGGATCATTGATTTTTTCTGTATTGCTGCGATATATTTTGGGCCATAAAAAATGATTATCATAGTATTTGTCGGACAGGTTCCAGAGGTTGTCGCCTTTTTCCACCACATGGGTTGTTTTGTTTGCCAACGGTGTTTTACCTTCAGGAGCCGGGGTCGTCATGGCAACGGTTGTGTTTTTTATGCTTTTTTGCCCGGCGACGGTTACGTTTTCCTGTACGCCGCTGTTATTGCTTTGCGTCGTTTTATCAGCAGCTATGCTTTGCGACGGCTCGAGCGATTGGTTTTCTTGCCGGCCGGGACAAACGATGAGCAGCAGAACAATGACCACGGACGCAGCTGCGATCCAGTACCAGCCTTTTCTATTCTTTTCTTTTTCGTCCCATTTCTCCGCCTGTCCGGCATTTAATTCTCTTGCTTTAAGGTGTTTATATTTTCTGTTGATATATTCACGTAACGATTTTTCCGGCCGAAATATAACTTTGCTGTGCGCGGGGATGATCAAACTTTCACCGGTCTGCGGATTTCGGCCTTCTCTTGATTCCATCCACTTTAATTTCCAGGTTCCCAAACCCGCGAGTCGCACCTGTCCGTCTTCGTATAAACCTTTTTCGATAATATCGGGTAACTCGTCAACGATCTCATGAGCGAGCTGTTTTGAACAGCCGGCCCGTTTTGCGATCCTGTCGCATAATTGTTGTTTGGTTATGGTCTCGTTCATTCCACCCTCCGGTTCTTTACTTTTTCTTTCAAAGCGGAGCTGGGTTTAAAAACGAGCACCATCTTGGGAGGCAGTATAATATAACTGTTATTGAGTGGATTAAAACCTTTCCGTCGCTCCCGTTTTTTGATGTAAAAGGAACCAAAATTTTGCAGGATGACTCCCCTGTTTTTACCGAGGGTCTTTTTGAAAACGTCAAGTGTCGTATCCAAAAGCGTTTTGGTTTCGTTTTGTGGTTTTTGCAACCGCAACGACAACTCTTTTATTATCGCAGACGTATTCAAGCTATTATTCCCCTCCTGCAATCCCTTTATATATTCATTTATACCTTCTGCAAACCCTGTGCCTAAATACAGGTTTATTGAGGCAGAATCAAGGAAGAGGCTTAAGTGTTTAGTTGTTATTTTTTTAGAAGGGTTTTTTGTTTGGGCGGGGGTTTTTGGGCATTTCACCAACATGGTGATATGCCCAAAATTATCGGGAAAAGGTGGTCATATCACCAGCATAGTACCCGTTTACAAATCCGATACGCCGAAAAGCCGTTCCATCTTGGAATAGAGCTGGCGACGGGTAATTCCGAGCAAGTTTGCCGCCATGGTTTTATTGCCGTCTGCTTTATCCAGGGCTCGGCGAATCATGTGTTTTTCCATCTCATTCAGGGTTGGGATGTCATCTACATTACCCGGCAGAGGCATTTCAGCCTCGCCTCTGATATGCGGTGGAAGATCGACCGTCTTGATATTTTCTCCGCCTGACATGATCAACGCGCGTCTGATCACGTTTTCCAGTTCCCGGATATTGCCGGGCCAATCATAGTCGATGAGGAAGGTCATGGTTTTGGGACCTATGATATCCGCCTCTGCGTTTTGTTCTTCGAGAAAATGACCGACCAGGTCGGGTATGTCCTCTTTACGATCCCGTAAAGGGGGCAAAAAAAGCGGAAACACGTTGATGCGATAATAGAGGTCTTCTCTTATTTTTTTCTCCCGCACCGCTTTTTCCAGGTCCTGATTGGTTGCTGCAATGGTTCTCGCCTCGATGGGAATGGTTTCTTCTCCTCCCAATCTTTCGATTTCACGATTTTGCAAAACGCGAAGCAATTTGATCTGTGTGGTTTGGTTGATATCGCCTATTTCATCGAGAAAAATGGTTCCCTGCTGTGCCAGTTCAAAACGTCCGAGTTTACGTTTTTCCGCACCGGTAAATGCGCCCTTTTCGTGGCCAAAGAGTTCACTCTCCAGCAATGTATCCGGCAGGGCGGCACAATTTACAGCCACAAAGGGCTCGACCCGCCGATGTCCCAGGTTGTGGATGGCCCGGGCCACAACTTCCTTGCCTGTCCCGCTTTCTCCCCGAATCAGGACGATTGCATCGCTTCTGGCCACTTTTTCCACCAGCTCATAGACGCGTTGCATCGCCCTGCTTCGCCCCACTATTCTGTCCAGAGAATAACGCTTTTGCAACTCTGCTTTCAGATTTTTATTTTCACTCACCAGAACGGTTTTTTGTATGATGTTTTGTACTTTATGTCTGAGTTCATCTACTTCAAATGGTTTTATGATATAATCATATGCACCGTTTTTCATGGCGTCGACAGCGGTTTGAGCATCGGCATAGGCGGTCATTAACAAGACTTCAGTAGCAGGATGTTCTTTTTTTATGCGTTTTAAAATGTCCAATCCGCTGAGTCCCGGCATTTTTATATCGCTGATCACGATGCTGAACTCCTGTTCATCGAGAATGGATAGTGCTTGTTCACCGCTGTATGCGACGCTGATATCTATCCTGTCCGATTCCAGGGCGGTTTTGAGAACAGAGCACATGTGCTTTTCGTCATCGATGATCAAAATACGGGCTTTCATTCATTTTCTCCTCTCGTTGCCCTTACGGGTAAACGTATCACGATTTTTGTACCGCTTTTGGGTATTTTGTGAGCGGTTATGGTTCCTGCATGATATTCTATAATGCGGCGACAGATGAACAGCCCCAGCCCCGTCCCCTTGCTTTTGGTGGTATAAAACGGTTCAAATAGCTTTTCCGGATCACCGGTAATACCGACTCCCTTGTCGATTATTTCTATGCAGGCAAACTCTTTTTTGCGCATCAGTTTCTTGTACAGATTGAGGTTTATTTTGGGCTTTGTTTCTTTCGAGGCGTCGACGGCATTGATGAATAAATTCAGCAGTACCTGGTGTATTCGATCCGTATCATGCCGGACACAGATATTTTCCTCCAGTTCCAGGTCAAAGGATATCTCCGGATATTCGTTTTTGAATTGAGTAAAAGATTGCCGTATGGTGGTGCTGATATCTCTGTTTTTCAAGTTCAAATCCGGATCCCGCGATAATGACAGAAAATCATTCACCAGGATATTGATTCTTTTTATTTCAGCGTTGATAAACGTATACAGTTCTGCTGTTTTGGTGTCCCGGGGTGACCGTTCGTGCAGGATATCCGTTGTCGCTTTGATGATGCCAAGCGGATTTCTGATTTCATGTGCAACCGTTGCGCTCATTTGTCCCAGAGCCGCAAGGCGTTTTGATTGCTGCAGCTTGTTTTCTGTTTTCAGGAACTGAGACAATACCCACATGATGAATAAAAGCAGAAGAGCAAAAAGCAAGACGCTTTCTATAACAATAATAAAAGAGCGGCTTTTAAATTTTTCCAGGATATCAAAAAAATCCGCATTGGCCTCGAGAACCAATATCAGCGGATGTTCCTCAGACAGGTTGAGGTTTATGTAGACATTTTTAAAAAAGGAACCCATCATCGAGTAGAGCTGCGACGTTGCCACACGCCCGGCGAGAGCGGTGTTGATGGCCAGGCTGTCGCGTAGAATATAGGAGCGTCGGAAATTCTTTTCATAGACCACATCGGCATCAATAATGACGTTTCCGTATCGATCAATGATATAAGCTGCTTCCAGGTCATTTTTGGATTTGATACGATTGAGGGTGATTCTGGTCAGGGTCCGGCTATAGCTGTCTATCGGATCATCCAGATCTCTTTCCAGTAGTTGCGAAGACAATGTGGCTGCTGTAATCAAGCGCTCATTAAGTGCGCGCTCGAGGTGTTGACCTGTATTTTTCAGGGAGGAATAATTTTCGAGATTGATAAACAGCAGAACAATAAAGGTGGCGATGAGAACAGAGATAATCGCAGAACTGCGGTTAAACAAGAGAGGTTGTTCTCCGCTGTTTTTGGATACGGTAAACAACGACATGGACACCTTTGTTCGGTTATTCGACGATATTCGTCTCGTTTACGGTTGTTCTGATGCCAAAGAATCCAGCGTTGCCTTTTCTACCTGTTTTACAGTAATAGATTTCATACAGTCCATTCGCGGACAAAAATCTTGATGACAATGGCTACAATCGATACGGTTATAGACCAGCCTGTGTCCCTTTGCTGAATCATAAGGGTACCAGATATCGGGTTCTCCGGGACCAAAAATACCCACTGTTTTACAGCTTGTGGCCGCAGCCAGGTGCAGGGGGCCGCAATCGTTTGAAACATATACATCCAGCGCATTTAGTACCGCTCCCAGCTGGCGCAGCGACAAGACACCGGTAAGGTAGGTCCTTTGCCGGCAATTTTTTTTCACCGATTTTACCAGCTCTGTTTCACCGGGTCCCATGGTAAAGAGAATTTCAAAATTATGGTTTTCAGCCAGACTGTCTGCCAACCGGGAAAAACGCTCAGGCAACCATCTTTTCGCCGGCCAGCTGGCTCCCGGATGAATGCCGATCAGCGGTTTTTCCGTATTGATGCCCAGTTTGCACAGAAATTTTCGCGCCCATTCTTTCTCAATATCGGTCACTGTTATGAAAGGCGATACGATTACGGGATCAATACCAAGGGGACGCAGATAACGCAAGTGGAATTGTATGGCATTCAAGCGTCCGCTGGTTTTTACCGGGTCTGTATAAAAATGACGTCTGATACGAAAATCTCCGCCGATGCGGATTTTTGCGTTGCTCAGCCGCGTCAGCAGGGCTGAGCGGGGGTTGCCGAACAGGTCTATCGCCACATCATACTTTTTTTTAAGCAGCGGCCAGACAACGGAATGCCCTTTTTGTCTTTTAAAACTCAATATAGTATCAACATCGGGATGATGGTAGAGAACCTGATGAAAGGGATGCTCCGCCAGGTAATCGATACAAGCGTCAGGAAAGGCCCGGCGCAGGGCGTGCAGGAGGGGTGTCGAAAGAATGATATCTCCCATAAATCGCAGACGGGTAACGAGAATGCCGGATATTTTTTTCAAGATCTGATCCCTGGTTGTTCGGCCTAAAATAGAAAATTTTCAAGAAAAAACAAACAGGATAATATCACCACTGGATTTTTATGTTGCAATTTTATAAATTCTATTGAATTTATTCAGCCGATTTCTTCTTTTGCCGGATTGATGAGCGCTGAAATCATTGCCGGAGCTGCATCATAAACTGAATCATGGGTGCAGCAAGCCGGTCGACAATTTATATTATCGTACAAGGAAGCGTTTATGAAAACAAAAATTCTCTTTGCTCTGATCGTATTGTTTTCCCTGCAACCTGGTTTCGCAGATACTGCTCCCACGCTTTATGCGGTTATGATCCAGAATCAGAATGCAATTCTGCACGGCAATAATGTTGCCCTGGGATTACATCGCTATGATGGCGATACCACCTGGACGCATCTGGGCTGGCGAACGGCTAAATGTTTTGCCGGCGATGTGCATCCTCAGGATAACAGCGTAATATGTCTCGCATGCGGAAATGGTGTTATGAAATCCGCGAATGGAGGGGAGGAATGGCGCATTACCACTGACTGGCGTATGACCGAGGTTCTGGATGTTGCTTTTGATCCGATTGATCCCTCTGCCATCTATAGTGCTACAGCCTATGGGGTATGGATGTCTCCCGATGGCGGAAGATTTTGGCAATACAGCGGCAAGGGAATTGTAAAATCATTCATTCAAACGCTTTGTTGTGATATCAGCACTTCCGGACGTCTCTTTGCCGGTGGAGAAGGGGGGCTTTACCTGACAGAGAACAGAGCTGATCGCTGGTCGGAAATCTCGAATCAGGCTGCCATTCTGGATATTTATCAAAATCCCAAATTCCCTGACAAATGGATTGCAGGCAGCCGCGATCACGGCGTTATGCTCTCTTCGGATAACGGAAAGACCTGGACATTTGCAGAAGGTCCGATTTCTGATAAAACCATATATGCTGTGGCCATGAACATGAACAATGCGAATATTATGGCCGCAGCAGGGTTTCATACCGGCATTTATATTTCCAAAGATAACGGCACGACATGGGAGCAAAAGCAAGTGCCGAATAGCCGGGACTTTCATGCTCTGATTTTTGATCCGCGGCATCAAGAGAGACTTTGGGTCGGAACCCTTGGTCAAGGGGTCATCTACTCCGATGATTTGGGAGAATCCTGGCACCACGCCGGGCTTTCAGGGGGTGAGATCTGGTCCTTTACCTGGGATCACAGGTGATTGCTTTTTTGCAGCGGACGTGGTTGTATAAAGGAGGAAAAGGACCGGGGCTTTAGGGGGGATGCGAATAGAGCATGAGGTCGCTGCAATCGCGTCCATTTCCAGGCATGGTTAACCGGCAAGAGCTGCCTGCTCAATGACCTTTTTGTCGGCACGGGGAAAGGCATATTTGTCCATTTCCCTTAAATCGATCCATCGCCATTGAATACATTCCCGGCATCGAGGGGTTCCGGAAATCAGTGTACAGCGGAACGCATGCATGGTTATGTCGAAATGAGTATATCCGTGCTGAATGACGGTTATTTTTTTGCCGACCCGGACTTTGACGGCAATGTGTTGTTCTATTTTTTGTGCGAGTGCCTTTGACAAGGGCAGAGACGGGTCCAGTTTGCCTCCCGGGAACTCCCACAGTCCTCCCAGCATGCCTTTGCAGGGTCTTCGTGTGATCAGAATCTTGTGGTTTTTGAATATGAGCCCGATTGCAACGGTATAGTGGGGTTTGGGTTTTTTCGCTGCTTTTTTTGGAAATTGTGTTTGCCGCTTGTCTTTAAATGCCATGCACTGGTCGTTCACAGGGCAGCGTTCACATTGCGGCAAACGGGGCCGGCAGATAACGGCTCCGAGTTCCATAATGGCCTGATTATAGGTGCCGGCGTTACCTTTCGCCAGACACTGTTGCGCCAGCCTTTCTATCTTTGCGATTCCCTCTTTGCTGTTTATCTCTTCTTCCACGCAGAACAGTCGCGCCAGGACGCGCTTTACGTTGCCGTCAACAACGGCGTGATCACCGCCGAACGCGATACTATGAATCGCCGCAGCCGTATACGGCCCGATGCCGGCCAGGCTTTGAATCTCTTCGATTTCTTTGGGAAAAACGCCGTCAAAGGTTGAGCAGATATGGCGGGCTGATTTGTGTATATTGCGTGCGCGGGCATAATAACCCATTCCTTCCCATAACTTGAGAACACGCTCGAGGCTGGTTTCGGCCAGGATGTTGAGGGTAGGCAGAGCTCTGATAAAACGCAGATAATAGGGAACGACGGTTTTCACCCGGGTTTGCTGCAGCATGATTTCAGAGATCCAGATTTTATACGGGTCCCGGGTTTGGCGCCAGGGCAGGTCCCTGAATTCATCATCAAACCATGCGCCAAGGGATTTGTGGAAATTTTTTTTCCATTTTAAACCGGGCATGGCTAAAGTTCGGGCTTGATGACCACTGCACCTGCTTCTGACAGGACTTGTTTAAGCTTGAGGAACATCTTTTCGTCTTCATAAGTGCCGACGATGGCACCGCCGCTTCCTGAAAATTTGGCGCTGGCGCCGACCGATCTTGCGAGGCTTATCATTTCGAGATTTTTTCGGCTGATGGGGAAAATTTCTCTGCGTTTGTCAAAATTTTGGTTCATAATGTCGTACAGTTTGTCCGGTTCATTGTTGACAAGCGCTTTGCGGGCTTTGTCAGCACAATCTGCAAAGTATTTCATGGCTTCCACCACGGCCTGATCGCCTGCTTCAAAGCGCCCGCGCAAATTGCCGTGCGCGATTCCGGAAATTTCGCTCAGATCGGTAATATAGGCCAGATAGAGAGGAGGAAGCAGGTTTGGATTCATCGGTGTATAATCCCCAAAGCCCCGGGTTTCGATGAGTTTTTTGTCAAAATTCATAAAAACCAGCCCCTCATATACCTGAATGACCCGGTCCTGCAATCCGGCCGAAATGCTGAGTTCATCGATTTCGACGCTCAGAATCAGAGTCGGCAGCGTCGGTTTTGGGATTTCAACGCCGTAAAAGGTCATCAGGGCGCGTATGGTGGCTGTAACAATGGCACTGGAGCCGGCCAGGCCGACCTGTACCGGGATATTGGAGTCATAACGGACGGTAAAATTTTTATCAGACAAAACAATGCCTTTTTCAAAGCAATAGTCGTAAAACTTTTTTGCAGCGGCCTTGATCAGGCGAATGCCGCCATAATATCCATTCAATTGAACATCCTTAACAAGATGTTCGAGGTTTTCAAAGTAAGAGTGGTCGCGTTTATTGGGCAGGATTTCCAGATCCGGTGTTTCATACATGGTCACCCTGGCACAGAAATTACGAATGGTTACAGAGAGAGTCTTGCCGAAATAGCCGTCTGAAGGATTTCCGGCCAGGCCGGCACGGGCATAAGCCCGGGTACGAATAATCATATTTACCCTTTCAAGTCTATATTATGAGCGGTGGCTGCAAAAAGAGTGATTGTTATGCGACGCTTTATTTTCCATTTTTGACGATATTGAAATAACATATTTTTTCCGTGTTGTATCGGATTTTTCTTTTGCCTTCATTGCCCGCATTATAGCCTGCAGCGATGAGGGAAACGATACGCCATGCGGAGGGGATATTCAGGGCTTTTTTAACCCCTTTCTGACTAAACCAGCCGATCCAGCATGTTCCCAGTCCCAGTTCCTGCGCCTGCAGAATGAAATGCTCCCCGGCGATACCGCAATCGATGAGATAATACTGAATACCGGTTATCTGTTTGCCCAGCCGGTTTGCCAATAAGTCGAGTTCGGCACACAGAATCACGAGGACCGGGGCTTTTTCAGCCCAGCGTGTGGGACGATAGATGCCGCTGAACGCCTTTTGAGCCAGACGGGATTTTTGTTCCTGATCATCGATAACGATAAACCGCCATGGTTGGGCGTTTTCAGCTGAGGGTGCAAGCCGTGCTGCTTCGACACACTGAACGATAAGGTCACGATCAACGCTTTCGGCTTTGAACCTTCGTACGCTTTGTCTCGCCTTGATGAGCTGAATCAGATTGTTGGTGTTTTTATCAGACATTTTATCTGTTGAACATTTTTGATATTGTGGTAAATTCGTATCCTTTATGACGAAGGGTATCGATCAATGCAGGCAGAATCTCATAGGCATGGTCGCCGTTTCGCTGTGTATCGAGATGCATCAGGATGATACCGCCATTCAGTCCGTTCGGATCTTTGTTTTCAAACTCGAGGATATTTTGCATAATTTCTTCTGCCGTGCGGTAATAGGAGACGGTGGTATCGGCTACCCAGTCCATGGTATCGAGTGATTCCCCGTGACCGAGTGTCCACCCTACCTGCGTATAGCCGATTTCCGCGGCCCAGCGACGGATTTCCAGGTTGTGCTCACCAAAAGGAGCCCGCCAGAACGGACTCATTTTATGGCCGGTTTGATTGTAATACCGGCTTGCTGTTTTATTCAACTCTTTCTGCAAGTCTTGACGCGAAATACCCGGATGAGTGGTGTGTTTCCTGTTTTCATAGAACGTGGTCAAATGCGGATGACTCCAGGTATGATTGGCTACTTGATGGCCATCCTGAATCATGCGTTCCACCAGGTCCGGATACCGCTGTATAAATCTACCGGTAAGAAACATGGTACAGGAAATATTTTTTTCCAGCAAATGGTCGAGAATGGGCCCGGTGGCGTGATTGCCCGCACCGCCATCAAAAGTAAGCGCCAGTTTTGGTTTTGATCTGGAACCGCGGGTAAAATCTCTGGCCAGATAATCGAGCCGCGGGGATCCAAATTGAGTTTCCAGCCTTTCCAGAACCACGGTTTTACCGGCAGGATCGAGGGCGCGGATCACCAGAATGTTTTTCCCATATTCGAGTTTAATATTCCTGAACGTAAATTTGCCCTTTTCCGGTATGGTTACGGCGGTCAAATCGTCGTTAACCGTCAGGCTTATAATCAGGTGATCACCCGCTTCCCCTTCGAGGTCGATGTGATTGCGTAAAACCATGGCATCCAGGGGATTGGTGTAAAAAACACTGTCGGCCAGGGTGGTTGGTGTGGTGTCTGTGGTAATGACGGGTTGCGGTTGTTGAAGTGATTTTACGGTTAAGGACAGTCTTACAACAAATACTGCCAGTATAATAATGACGATAAATTCCAGAACGTGCAGCAGATCCGCAATTGAAATCCAGTGATCTTTACGAGAGCCGAAGAGGGGTGGCCACCTGAGGGGCACTTTGAGTCTAAAATCATGAGCCGATTCTTTTATCATGCAACTCTCGCCGCAGAACGGTCGTTTCAGGAAAAATCTTTCTTTTCCCGCATCGATTAATTTCCCGCAGCGATAACACCGTTTTGCTCTGCGACTGTTTGTTTTTGATTTTGCCGGCATGATGAATCCAGAATCGATAATGAGCGGTTAGCAAATTTTCAGGAATTGCGTCAGGCAGAATAACAATTTCTGACTTTGCAATCCGGATAAAGCTCAAATTACAAAAATTGAATAAAAATGCAAGAAAAAAGGCTTTGAATGTTTGCGATATTCTCAATAACTTTATAAAGATCAGCCTGGAAAGGTTGTATCCGGATTGCGGCAAAGCGTTAAAAACATGATCATATTGGGAAAAGGAGGTTTATGTCGACTGTTCGAAAAGCGACCTGGGCGGGTCAGTTTTACCCGGCAAACGCCCGGGCACTCGAGTCTAAAATCGACGGATTTTTACATCAGGCCTCAAAAGAGTATACAGGAGAGAAAATCTATGGTTTGATTGTTCCGCATGCGGGATATGATTATTCCGGTCAAACCGCTGCCGCCGCCTTTGCGCTATTAAAAGAACGGGATTTTAAAACGGTCATTTTACTGGCACCGAGCCATTCAGAGTTTATCAGCGGAGCCTCTCTGTATTCCGGTGATTATTACGAGACCCCTATTGGACTCGTTCCTGTCGATAAAGCGCTCAGTGAGCGCCTGGTACAGGCAAGTCCGGCCCTCTCCTTTTCGTCGAAAGGACATGATACCACCGCTCAGCGTCCGGAACATTCACTGGAAGTACAATTGCCGTTTTTGCAGCGGGTGCTGAACGAAAATTTCCGGATTGTCCCCATAATTGTTCAGGATTATCGCCCGGAGAATTGCCGGCAAATCGGTGATGCTATTGCCGGTAGCATCGACCAGGATCAAACGCTTTTGCTTGCCAGCTCTGATCTCTATCACGGTGAATCCTGCCGGGAGTGCAAACGACAGGATAAAGCCACGGTGAACAGTCTATTGTCGTTAGATCCTGAAGAATTTATCAAGGGAGCCAATAAAAATATCTATCAGGCTTGCGGTGCCGGGCCGGCGGCTATTTTATTATTCGCCTCAAAACGGCTTGGCGCCGATGATGTTCAACTCATCGATCAGACCACGTCGGCCGATGTCACCGGCGTGCAGAGCGGTTATGTTGTGGGCTATGCTTCATTGGTGGTCGGAAAGCAATAAATGGATATACAGATCGGGATTATCGGACTGGGACGGGTCGGATCCGCTCTGGCTCCGGCTCTGGACAGGGCCGGATGGAAGGTATCTGCTGTTTACGATGAATCGCAAGAGAGACGTAACCGCATGCCGCCAATCCGGGGTTGCCGGGTGTTAAAAGACATGGATCAATTGCCCGGCCGGGTTTCTGTCTGGTTTTTAACCGTTGCCGATGATGACATTCAAAATGCGGCCACTTGCCTGAAGGCGGGATTGCGCCGGTCCGGCTCTTTAATTGTCGCCCATTGTTCCGGAGCGCACAGCGCTGACCTTCTTGCTTGTCTGAGGGGAAAAAACACCGGCATTGCCTCGGTTCATCCACTGCAAAGTCTGAGTGATTTTGATCAGTGGCAGCGTCTCTATAATATTTTTTACGCGCTTGAGGGAGATGCAACGGCGCTGGATGTTTTGACCTCCATTTTTTCTCCGCTCGGCCGTGTCGTGACGCTGTCACGGGAAGACAAGCCTTTATACCATCTCGCCTGTGTCATTGCCTCCAATTTTTTTGTTGTGCTCGAGGATATGGCTTTTCGGCTCCTGGAGCGGATGACCGGGGATAAAGCAAAAGCTGCTGACATGCTTTATCCGTTGATATCGACATCGCTTGAAAATATCCGCCTGCAGGGAACAAGCCGCGCCCTGACCGGCCCCTTTGTACGGGGCGATGTTTCCATTCTCGAGAAACATGTGGCAGCGCTCCCGGAACAGTTTCCGGAGCTGAGAAATATTTATCTGCAGATGGGACAATGGGCTCTTAAAATGGCGGCAGAACAATCCGAAACAGATTTACAAAAATTGAACAGAATGGAGAAAGAGCTTGAGTGCTTGCAAAAACGCCGCGACTGATACGGAGGTAAAATTTTCCGGAGATTATCACGTGCATTGTTATCTCAGTCGCCATGGAGAAGGAGAGATAAAAGAGTATGTAGAGAGTGCAATCGGTAAGGGGTTAAAGCGAATCGGATTCAGCGAACATATTCCTGTCCCCGGCCTTGATGACCCTACCGGCAGAATGCCGATTGAGGATTTTGATGTTTATATCAAAGATGTACGGGACGCGCAACAGCAGTATAAACAAGATATCGAAATCCTTTTTGGTCTGGAAGCCGATTATTTGCCGCCATTT
>WJMF01000225.1 GCA_014728085.1 Candidatus Zhuqueibacterota bacterium | reverse complement strand
TAAACATTTCGCCCCTAAAGGGGCTTTGCCTGAGATATCGTATCTGACTTCTGGTCTCTGGTCTCTGACTGGCGACCGCTGTTTTCTGATCTCTGACTGCTGATCTCTGACCTCTGTCTTTTGGCTTCTGACCGCTGACTTCTGTTACTTTTCTATCCTGAGCAATCTCTCAAAATCGAGATAGAGCGATTCGTCCTTGTAGGTGATATACAATCGTTTGCTGTCTACATCGGCGTTGAGATAGGGCCCCTGAAACAAAGGGGTTTTGCTTAAATCGACGCATTTGCCGTTGAGGCGGCGCTGATCGGGGTATTTAAAGTCGAGCTTGTCGCCGTTGAGATTGACATAGCTTACCGATACATCGCCCGGTTCCAGAAAGGCCTCGGGGATGTGTTTCCTCAGCGCCTGCTGAAAGCTCTCGAATGAACCGATCTCTGCCTGGTTCCTTACTTCGACGACATAGCCGTTCTGCAACTCCCAGCTGCGAAGGCGGTAATTGCGTAATTTTGCTTCTTTGATTTTTTCGCGGGTACCGGTGGCCCGGTTCCAGACCTGTTTGTCCAGTTCGTATTCCGGAATCCATTCGCCCGGCTGCAGCGGATACCAGCCGACATAAGTGTCGCCGGCTTTGCACATGATCCAGCCACTGTCGTCGACGATGCGTTGCTGCAGATTGGCCGGGAAAAAGCCGTCTATGTGATTGGAGGTGGTGCCGACCGGAATGTCGTAGAGCACCATCAGGGTGTTTTTATGTTGAAAGGTATATTCATAATAGGAACCGCCGGTCCATTTGTCCGGATTGTTATAGGTTGTTTTGGAAGCAGTGATACCGGCCATGGAGGTCTTGATCTCTTCCGGAAAAAAGGTGCCGATTTCGCGAATCGACCAGTAGGGATGCAGCCCGAAGATCATCGAATAGGGTTGTCCATAGCGGTAGCGAACGGCCCAGGTCTGTTGCTGGATCGGCTGCAGTAGTGAACCGTGCAATGAACCGAGGACGTACTTGTCGGTCATATAGGTGGTTTTGTATACCGGAGGATTGATTTCAGGGCCAAAGCGTATGTTATGACGCACCCGTTTGCGCTCTTTGTGCAAATAAGTCTGGCTGCGGTCGTTGGCGATTTTGTAGATAATGTGCGGCAGCTTGTAGCCGGAGAAGAGCGGATACATGATCCAGCCGCTGACGATCGGCTCGCCGGCATTGAAATAATAATAGGCATAAGCGGTAGAGGTGGAAGAGCGAAAGTTCATCAGATTGCGCTCATAAATACGGCTATGACCGCCGCCGTACTGTTGGTTCAGATGTTCGGCGGCAAAGTCGGCCATAAAGTAATCGGCCAGCATGGTGCCGAGTTTTTTGACCTTCGGATCCTGGGCAAATCCGCTCAGCATGGTGGCGGCGACCATATATTCAGCCAGATAATCGGGCGAATCGAATTCGCCCTGACCTTTACTCGTGGTCAGCCCGGCCCATGAAAACAGATACTCTTTGCTCTCGATGCGGTTTTCGTCCGAGCTGCGGCCGTTGTACCACTCTGAACCGGGCAATCCCGGCCATTGTTCGGTGGCGAGGAAAAGGGACGCGTAATACATGGCCCAGTGGTTTTCGGTATCGCCGCGGGTGGGGGCATAGGTTTTCCAGGCATGGCGAAAGGCCTGTTTGGTGGCATCGGACATTTTATCCTTGCCGACGATATAGGTGCCGATACAGGGATACATCCAGAACATGGCACCTCTGGGTTCTTTGAGCTCTTCAAGCACCAGCGAATCCGCCAGCTCGGTGTTGTTGTTGCTATAATAGCGCGCTGCAGCGACATTAAAGCGGGCTCTTGTTGAGGTGTCGTAATGGGCGACAAACCAGTCAAAGCGTTCCTGAAATCCTTTTTGATATTCTTCCCGGGTTTGCAGTTGTGACAATACGCAAACCGGAACAAGGGTTATAATCAATAAACTCATCATCAATCGTTTCATCGTTTATTCCTCCCAGGTGTAGATATAAGCTGACCAGACATAACCGCCTTTGATGCCGGCAAAATTCCAGGTTTCACCACCGTCGGTTGAGCGGTAGACACCGCTTTCGACCGATCCGGCATAGACAATATTGCTGTCGTTGGGATCGACGGCAATAGCGTGAATATCGAGATCGGTCAGTCCGTCAAAGTACTGTTTCCAGATTTTGCCGCCGTCTATGGATTTGTAAATGCCGGTCTGGAATCCGCCGGCATAGACCGTATCGGGATGAGAGGGATCAAAGGTGATCCCGTAAATGGTATCCTGCAACAAGCCGGTATCGCGCCGTTGCCAGTGTTTACCGTGATCGAGAGAGACATAGAGTCCGTTTTCCTCGGTCCCGGCCATCAAGATATCCGGTTTGTCCGGATGCTGGACTATGGTACGGATATTTCGCACGTTGATTCCGGTATGTGTCCAGGTGATGCCGTCATCGCTGCTGTGATAAACACCGTCTTCGGTGGAGATAAAGATCGAGTCGGGCGATTTTTTATCGAGAATGATACGGCTGACATAGGTGGCATCGACATTATCCAGACCCTGGTTGTACCGGATCCAGGTCTTGCCGTTATCCAGGGTTTTATAAAAGCCGTAGGGGGTGGAGGCGTAGATGATATCCGGATTATCCGGATGAATGCGGATACAATTGACTTCGGTCATGCGCCAGTCGCTGGTGACCTTCCAGGTTTTGCCGCCGTCCCGGGACTGATGTACGCCGGTATGGGTGGCCAGGGCAATGATTTTACCTTTAGAGGGTTTGTAAATATCGACATCATAAACGCGGTTGTTGGGCCGTCCCAAAAGATTCCATGAGGTATCCCCGACGGTCTGATAAAAGAGTCCGGATTGGGTTTGCCGCATGCCGGTATGGGTGTGGCTGGTTGAGAGGGTTGTTAAATAAACAACCGATTCCGCTGCTGTCGATAGCCCCGCAAAGAGCAAAATGAAAAAAAGCAGCGACAAGATTTGTTTTTTCATGGTGTTCCTCGTTGGTTAGGGTGTATTGATATGATTTTTGCGAGAAAATTACAGGTAATTTTAGCTTAATTTGAGTTTGTAATCATTCAAAAACCGCAAAGGGCGCCGAGAAATGCAGAGAAGAACAAATAATAAATTATGAATACTTTACAAGTTTATACCGAATTTGCTTTTAGGGGTTCTGAAGCTTTGCGGTTTTTTAAGTTCGATCAAACTCTAAATAGAATCATCAAGCTTGATCAGCAGACATTAATATATGATTTTATTCTCTAAAATAAAAGATTTAAAAACGCAAAAAAGGGTCAAACCCACTTGACCGATTGCTCAATTGTTCTTATTTTAAATTTATATGCCGCAATCATTTTGTCGCGGAGCAAATCGCTTGATCATCAAACCAATGGGTGAAACCATGAAGGCGAGGAACATCCTTACAGAATTATTGCAGAGTGCCGGTATCGAGATCAATGGAAACCATCCATGGGACGTTCAGGTGCACGATGACCGGTTTTATCAACGGGTGTTGCGGGATACCGAACTGGGACTGGGCGAATCGTATATGGATGGCTGGTGGGATTGTGACGCTCTGGACGAAATGATCAACAGAATCTTTCTCGCCCGGCTTGATGCAAAAGTCAAGGCGAGTCCGCGTCTCGTTTTTCATGCCCTGAAATCAAAACTCCTGAACCGGCAGACCAAATCGCGTTCGCGTATTGTCGGGGAACAGCATTATGATCTGGGTAATGGTCTTTACCAGGCTATGCTGGACAACCGCATGAATTACACCTGCGCCTACTGGAAAGAGGCGGAAACCCTGGAGAAGGCGCAAGAGGACAAGCTCGATCTGGTTTGTAAAAAGATCGATCTCAAACCGGGCATGAAAGTGCTGGAACTGGGATGCGGCTGGGGCAGCTTTGCCAGGTATGCAGCCGAAAAATACAATGCTGAGGTGGTGGCGGTCAATATTTCAAAGGAACAGGTCAAGCTGGCGCGCGAGTTGTGCAAAGGGTTGCCTGTGGAGATCAAGCTGGCCGATTATCGCGATGTCGGGGGCGAATATGATGCCGTGGTATCGATCGGTATCCTCGAACATGTCGGTTATAAAAATTATCAAACCTATATGGATGTGGTCGACCGCACGCTGAAAGCGGATGGCATCGCATTTGTTCACACCATCGGCAGCAATATCAGTAAAACGGCGTCAAACCGCTGGACCGAAAAATATATCTTTCCCAACGGCATGCTGCCCTCGGTGGCGCAGATCGGCAGGTCTCTGGAAAAATCCTTTGTTATGGAAGACTGGCACAATTTTGGTCCCGATTATGACAAAACGCTGATGGCATGGTATGCCAACGTTGACAAGGCCTGGCCGCAGCTGAAGGAAAAATATGATGAGCGTTTTTATCGCATGTGGCGATTTTATCTTCTCAGCAGCGCCGGCGGCTTTCGCTCGCGCCAGACACAGCTGTGGCAAGTCGTTTTCACCAAAGCCGGACGGCAGCAACCCGATTGCCGTATTGTCTAATCCTGAACCGGGAATAATAGACGTATGATAGAGTCAAAAGTCATTATCGTCGGCGGCGGGCCGGCAGGCTCTTCCTGTGCACGCGAGCTCGTTCGGCTCGGCGGCGAGTGTTTGATTATCGATAAAAAAAGATTTCCCCGTTTTAAGCTTTGTGCCGGCTGGATTCAACCGGACCTTTTAGAGGAGTTGCATATCGATCCTGGTTCCTATCCCTTCAGTCTCACCTTTTTTGATCATTTTCGCGTACATGTTTTCGGCAAGCAGTTTACCCCTGCGGTCAGACAATATGCGATTCGGCGCTACCAGTTTGATCAATGGCTGTTGAGTCATTGCGGTGCTCCTGTTTACACACATGCGGTGAAAAACATAAAAAAAGACAACAGCGGTTATACCATCGATGATCTTTTTCATTGTCGCTATCTGATCGGTGCCGGCGGTACACATTGTCCGGTTTATCGATCCTTTTTCAAAAAGAAACATCCTCGCCGCGGCGACAAGCTGATTGCAACTCTGGAACAAGAGGTTGCCTGCAAATTCAATGATCCTGAATGCCGCCTCTGGTTTCTTATCGATAATTTGCCGGGGTACGCCTGGTATGTGCCGAAAGAGGGGGGCTATGTCAACATCGGTATCGGCGGTTATTTGCACAAAATCAGGGACAGAGGTAAAAGCATCGACGAATATTGGCAGCGTTTCATGCAGGAATTGCAGCGATTTGATCTGATGCCAGATGTTGATCTCGATCCTAAAGGGGCTGTTTATTATATACGCAACAATCTTCGCAGCGTTCAAAACGGCAAGGCGTTTATTATTGGTGATGCTGCCGGCCTGGCGACAAAAGATATGGGGGAGGGCATCGGTCCGGCGGTTGAAAGCGGAATGCTCGTCGCCCGTTCCATTGCGCTGGGGGTCCCTCTTGATTTTCGTTCCATTCGCAAAAACAGTTTTTCAAAATGGTGGTTGCTCTCCCGCTTTGGCCCGGCTCTGGTAAAATCCAGGTTTTTTTAGCATGTTGGAAAGCGCTTGTTCATGTATACTGTTGAAACGGGATTACCGGTAAAATGAGGAGTGTCAGGGATGTCTGCATTGTAAATTTTAGTATTTTTACCAGCCTCACGCCAGGCCGCCAAACGAAAAAAAATATCGCACGGAGCCACAAAGGCACGGAGCAAAGAGCGCGGTCAAAGAACTGAAGGCTGAGCGTAGCGCTTGCAAGATCCTTTTCTTCCTGACATCTGACCTCTGACCTCTGGCCTCTGATTTCTGACTTTTGATCTCTGACTGCTGATTGCTGACCTCTGTCTCTTCTCTGTGGCTCTGTGCGAGTCAAATATATTTTTCCATCATTCTGCGGAGCGAGATCCTTCCGCCTTTCATCGCCACGGATTTTAATTCAAC
>WJMF01000224.1 GCA_014728085.1 Candidatus Zhuqueibacterota bacterium | reverse complement strand
TTTACAAAAAAATCGGGATCAGAACGATTGATTTAAACGAAAGGTAATGACAAAATCCGCGCCGTCATAATCCGTTCTTCTGGCGAAATTAATCCGCCAGTCGTCGTCTTCGCCCGCAAGCGCAAAACCGATATTGGTATGCAAGCTCGACCAGTCGAGCCGGTCAAAGCCACTTGTAATGTCCAGGCTTTCGGATGATTCCATTACGGTCGGCTGCAAGGGCCACTCCTGGTGTCCTCGGGGATCTGTGCCAGACACAAACCAGGCATGGCCGCTGTCGACGAAAAAGATCAGGTTGAGACCATCGATAAAAAAGCCATCCGTATTGATGCTGTATTCGAGGTTTGCCAGCACCATGCGATTGCCGGCAAACTCTTTAAACTCATATCCGCGCAGTGTCGACACCCCACCGAGCTCAAACCAGTACATCGGCGGCAACATTCCTGTAGATGTACCAACGCGCAAGCGAAACGCCAGGCGTTCATGCCATCCCAGCGACTGATAGAGGCGAAGATCAGCAATGTAGCGGCCGAAGGCAATATCGCTTTCCAGATTTTCTGTCACCATCTGAGCGATGGCCTGAAAATAGATGCCGCGCGTGGCAAAGTCGCGGTCGTTTCTGCTGTCGATACACAGTCTTCCCTGCCAGCTGCGGATATTGAGAACAGAATCGCCATCATCGCTGACAAACCCCCGAAACAACGCCGGCGGATTGGAACGAAACCTTTTATCCCCACCGAACAAGGACCAGCGGGATTTTATCCCAAGGTCGGAAAACGCTTCGTTGGCATAAGCGAATTGTACAAATGAATGCCGACCGAATTCATTGTTCAAAAAAAGCCGGAATCCTTGTTGATGATAATAATCCCTGAAATCCTCCCGAATGAGGGAAGCCGCGAGAAAATTTTCCATGTCCGTGATAATCCAGCGATCTTCTGTTTCGGTCTGATCATAGAATTCGGCGCCCAGGGCAAAGCTGCCTGAATAACCAAAATAGCGCTTGAGGCCGGCCCGATATTGAAATTCTTTGCGGACAAACGAATAGCCCGCTCTGCCGAACAACTGAACCTGATGACGGTGGCGACGGTGGTATTCTTCCACCTTTTGCATACCAAGCGTCAGACCATCGACCCGGGTGTAATCGATCCATATGGGCTGACATTCAAAGGAATCGCAATCATCATAGCGTGGATAATCATGATATCGCCTGTCATCCCCGTTTTCCTCATCCTCTTGCGAATACCAGGGGGCCTCACCCTCGACGAGCTCACCGTCAGTCATTTCCATAATATCGCCCGCAATCACAGCGCCCTTTTTCACCCAGACTTTGCCATTAATGGCCAAAACGCGCCCGTCTATCCGGGCGGTGGAATCAAGCTCGGCATCACCATTGATGACGAGAACACTGCCGTCAACTTTTCCTTTTATCCATAATGTCCCCTGCTGAAGGACAATATCGCCGTTGATCTCCTCGTCAGGCTTGATCTCGACATCTCCCCTGAACCGTATTTTGGGATCTATATCATATTTGTCCAATAGCTCTTCTATGGCATTCTTTTCCTCAGGACCCGTTGCAAACACATAAGGCTCGGCACCATAGAGTTGCATTTGTAGTAAAAATCCCAGTAGCAAAATGACCAGAAAAGAGATAAAAAACAAAATGATCATATAGGTAATGGTTGCGCGTTGCAATGTATTTCTCCTTCTTTTATTCATTCGGTGTTTGCTATTGCAACTCTTGTACCATTTTTACGGAAAAACCGGCTCGCCGGATCCGGATCATATCATACACGGATCCAGCCAGGGTTGATCTCATCCTCTCAATAAATAATTGATATTCCATGTTTTAAGAATAGCAAAGCGAATAATGCCAGGCGGGGCAAACGGGCAACAAATGAGAATAAACCGGTCTTTCCCTGTAATGCAAATTACCACATTAAATTGTGGCAATTTTACACTGTCGATTTACCACAATTGTGGTTTATTTACACAGGTGTTTTTTCAAGCTCGCCGAGAAGTGCCTGTATGTCACCGGGAATATCCGAATCGAAAGAAACCCATTGGTTGGTTATGGGGTGTTCGAACGCCAGGGTTCTGGCGTGAAGCATTTGACGTTTAAACTCTTTGAAAAGGCGGACGAAAAAGATGGTGCGGTCATGGTTCAGTCCGCTGACCTGTTTTCCTTTTCCTCCGTAGGTCGAATCGCCGAAAACCGGATGTCCGATTGAATTCATATGCACGCGTATCTGATGCGTACGCCCGGTCTCCAGCTGCAACTGAATAAAACTGGTCAAAACAAAGCGTTCAAGAACCGTATAATGGGTGACCGCCCTTTTCCCTTCCTGATGAATAGCCATTCGGGTTCGTTCCTTGTGATGCCGGGCCAGAGGCGCCTCCACGGTTCCCTTGTCCGATTTGAGATTTCCCCAGACGATGGCGCAATATTGGCGTTCCATTTTTCGCTTTGACAGCTGCCGTGCCAGGCCGACATGGGTAACATTGTCCTTGGCCACAACCAACAGTCCGGTCGTATCCTTATCGAGGCGATGTACCAGCCCCGGACGCACGTCACCGCTAACACTCGACAGGCGTTCGCAATGGGCAAGAAGAGCATTGACCAGGGTGCCGCTATAATTGCCATACGCCGGGTGTACGATCATGCCGGCCGGTTTATTGACCACCAGCAGATGCCGATCTTCATAAACGATATCCAGGGGAATATCTTCGGGTTCCAGTGTCTGTTTGGGCGGTTCCGGAAAATGAATGCGTATTTCTTCTCCGGCTTTTACCAAATGATTGGCTTTGACCACTTTTCCCGCGATGGTCACGCGCTTGTCATCGATAATTTTTTTCAGCCGCGAACGGGTAACCGATGGCAGCTGTTCGGCCAAAAACTTGTCGATGCGCTTGCCCGCCTTGTCCGCATCAACAGCAATGTTTAATATCTGATTGCTCATGATACAACCAGCGATTATTCGGATTGCAAATATTCTTTTATGAATGTTTTAATTTTTCTGCTGTCGGTCTGAGCCTCAACGTCGGTGTCTTTGTAAACCACGGTATTCTGATCGACCACAAATGTCCAGCGCGCAAAGGTGTAGCTTCGTTTTAATGTAATCTTTTCACCGTCGATTTCTTTTAAAAGCACGCCGCCCTTGCGTTTCGGAACCTCAAACAGGGAGGCGATAACGCCGTTCACATCGGACAACAGGGTATAATTCAGATGATTGACTTTTTTAAAATGGTTCAAATTAACCACCGGATCACCGCTGACACCGACCACGGTTACCCCCATTGTCTCGAGATCTCCTTTGTCATCCCGAAAGCTGCAGGCCTGCGCCGTACAGCCACCGGTCAGGGCCGCCGGATAGAAATAAATAACCAATAAATTTTCATTGTGGTCTCGAGACTGCCATAATTTGCCCCCGGCATCATTGGCCAGAAAGGAACTGATGCTATCTCCTGTTTCAACCGCGTTTGAAATCCCGGTACCGGCCAGAACGGTTACCAACAGAACCGACAAAAACATATAGAACTGTTTCATTTCAACCCCATCAATTTTTTTATTTTTTAAACAGCGGGGCAATACTCGTTATTCCCCATATCTGGTCTCGTTTAAAAGCACTCTGCATCATTACCCGCTTTGGCATGTCATCGGGATGATTTTAACCGATCCAGACGCAAACGCTGCCGCTCATCGAAAAGATAGCGGCTGGCAGCCCAAACCGCAACCATGGTGCCGAATCCGGTGCCGGCGGATATGAGGAACAAAATAAGGATTTGATATTTGACCGCCTCTACCGGCGGACTGCCGGCGAGGATTTGGCCCGTCATCATGCCCGGCAGGCTCACCAGTCCGGCGATGGCCATCGAGTTGATGATCGGAATCATTCCGCTGCGTATACTATGCCGGCGAATCGTCTCGACTGCCTGTTTCCAGGTATGCCCCATCATCAGGCGCCCTTCGATCACCGTGCGTTGTTCCCAGGCATTGGTGGTTAAACGATCAAGCCCCAGGGCGATGCCGTTCATCGTGTTGCCGAGCATCATTCCCAGCAAGGGAATAGCGTATTGTGGTTCGTACCAGGGTTTGTTTTCGATCATAAACAACAGCGCAATAAGGGTCAGGCTAAAAGAGGAGACAAACATCGACAGCGCGCCTAAACCAAATCCCCAAAATCCGGAAAATCGTTTTGCCTGTCTTTGCATCACCTCCCGGGAAGCGGCGATGAGCATGATCAGGGAAACAAGGAGCAACCAGCCAAAATGAAGGTCGGCAAAAATAAATTTAAGCACCATGCCGACAGCCAACAGCTGCACAACTGTTCGTGCCGCCGCGATAATGATCTGTTTAAAAATCCCGAGCTGTAAAAAAAGGGACAGAACCGCCATGGCGATGACAAAAACAGAGGCCAAAATAAGATCGATTTCAGTCAGATGAATAAATTTCATATCAGGTTGACTTATTTTTCAGGTAATATTTTTTGATCTTGAATCACAAATATGCGCGATGCGATATCTCTCAGCTGCTCGATGGTATGGCTGACCCATATAACAGGAATATGATGTTGTTTATGATAAGCGCTTACCAGGTCGATTACATTTTTTGTGTTTCCGGAATCGATATTGGCTGTGGGTTCGTCCAGCAAAAGCGCACTCGGTTCTATACCCAGCACCCGTAAAAACGCCAGCCGTTGTTTTTCTCCGCTGGACAGCCGATCGGTTTGCCAGTCGAGAACATCCCTGTCGAATCCAAGCTTGTTGAACCACTCTTCATTCACCTGCTCAAAATGCTCACCGACTTTATCGAACCACCAGGTACTCTCGGTTGGCAAAAACCCGACCTTGTTGCGCCATTCCGGAGGCGGAAAATCGGTCTGTTCATCTCCATTTAAAAAGACCTTTCCACCATGCGGGTCGAGATCTGCAATAGCGCGCAAAAACAGCGTTTTGCCCGAACCGGATGCGCCTGCCAGACCGACGATCTCTTCACCAACTTTCAGGGAAACCGGCTCCAGATTATAATATTCTAGTCGTTCCACTCTGAGTGTATTCATCGGAAACGCAACCCTGTAATCTTTCGTCACCAGAACGATTGTATGCAATGGTGACAGCGTTCTTAATTCTATCCATCAACTTTGGCAATATAGCTACCACATCGGAATTGAATATCCTCAAAAGATTCTGCCATAGCCCGCGGTTCGATCAATGTATTCCGCAAGAGCGAGACGGACGGCGGCACAATTGCCTTTTTACCAACGATGGTCAATCCGGAATACAAATGGTCCGGATATTTTTCATTGGGACGTTCCACCTTACCATTGCCGAGTGAACAGCCGGCGCCGAACACCGTCCGCTTGTCGGCAATAACCTCGAACAGCGACGCATTTTTTTCGACCAACGAGTCGTGCATAATCACGGAATCCACCACCGAAGCCCCTTTTTCAACACGCACGCCGGGACTGAGAATAGAGTTTATGACTTTTCCTTCGATATAACAACCACAGGAAACCAGAGCATTCCGGACTTTGGCGGAGCGGCTGATCTTAAGCGGTGGACGGTCCCCGACCAATCCCTCTTCTTCCATATTCGTGCGCACCTTCCACGTGTTCAACTCCAGGCCGGAATCGGGTCTCAGCACATCCATATTGCTCTTCCAATAGGCCCGTAACGTACCGACATCAGCCCAATATCCGTCAAACAGATAAGCGTACACCTCCCTGGTTTTCAAGGCTTCCGGAATGATGTTCTTGCCGAAATCATGACCCGAAGATTTTTCCAGAGCGGATTTTAGAAATTGATAATCAACGACATAGACGCCCATCGAGGCCAGGTTGGTTTTTGCGTCCTTTGGTTTTTCCTGCCATTCGACAATACGGTTATCATCATCGAGAACGGCCAGCCCAAAGTGATGCGTCTCTTCCCAGGGAACGCGCATCATGGCGATCGTCAATGCTGCTCCCTGTTTTTGATGAAATTCCACCATGGGCGCATAATTCATGTTATAGATATGGTCGCCCGACAGGACAACGATCTGCTCCGCATCATATCGCTCAGCAAAACTTAAATTTTGCCGCACGGCATCGGCTGTGCCGCGGTACCAGTCATTGTCATTAATGCCGGTGGAAGGAGGCAATATTTTGATAGCCCGTTTCCTTCCAATCATATCCCAGGCCTCTCCGTTTGCAATGTGTTGCATAAGAGAATAGGGACGGTATTGTGTAAGAATGCCGATTATGGAAATGTCGGATCGCATAGCGTTGGTCAGGGTAAAATCGATAATCCGGTAAGAGCCGCCAAACGGAACCGCTGGTTTTGCACGCATCCAGCCCAGTATGTTCAAACGGCTTCCCATACCGCCTGCCAACAAAAATGCAACCGTTTTTCTCATCATCTGTCCTTCCGTTTAGAATTTTTCCACAATTTTTTCGCCTTTGAGGTCCGGATAAATCATATAACCCGGCTCGATTCTGGTTCCGGCGGGTATTTTTGTCTCCCGCGCCACAACGCCAATGCCCTGCTCGCTTTGCAAGTCCATATCCTTATCACCAATACAAACATTATTGCCGACCTGCACATTTATATCGGTGATGGTTTTGTCCAGCCGCGCACCGCCGCCCACAATGGTATTGAACATCAGGATCGAATTCCTGACAACAGCATTTTTGTGTACCTGCACGCCCGGGAAAATCACTGAATTTTCAACCACACCCTCTATGACACATCCATTATGCACCATTGAAGCGCTGACCTCTGCGCTGTTGCCGATTCGGGTCGGAGCAAGATCGTGGATGCTCTGATTCATCCAATTGGTACGCACCTGCCATTTTCCCGGATCGATAGCCGAAGAATCCTCCAGCAACTGCATATTGGCGCGCCAATATTCTCCTATCGTTCTCGTATAAGCCCAATATCCCTTAAACTTGTAACCGCAAACCCGTATTTGTTGCAGCAGAGACGGGAATATATCACGTCCAAAATGTTCGTGGGCCGGAAAACTATTTAAATTATGCAAAAGCTCTATCAACACATCATAAGAGAAAAGATAGGCCGTCATCGACACCCAGTCTGAAATCGGTGCAGAGGGTTTCTCGGCATATTGGGTCAATCGCCCCCCCTCTTCATCGTCATCTGCAATCACACCCTGGCCGAACCGGCTTATCCCCCTGTTCGAACTCTGGACAAATGATATGGTCAGATCGGCAGACATGCGTTGATGAAAACCGATGAGCTGCTGGTAATCCATCTTGTAGACGTGATCGCCGGAAAGGATTAAAACATGATCCGCCCGGTTTTGATACAAATATTCAAGATTTTGATAAACCGCATCAGCTGTTCCTTTATACCAATCCGAGCTTTTGGTTCCCTTCATCGGCGGTAAAAACGTAATGCCTCGCTGGCTGCCATACATATCCCATGAGGCACCCGAGCTGATATGATGAATCAATGAATCCGAGCGATACTGGGAGAGAATTCCCACGCGCTCGATATCGGAATGCATAAGATTGCTGAGGGGAAAATCGATAATCCTGTACAGTCCACCAAAAGGTACAGCGGATTTGGGTCTCTGCAGTGTCAATACACCGAGCTCATCGACACGGCCTCCGGCGAGAATCAATGCGTTGCACGTCATCATAGAATACCTTTCTCAACCAAATTGCAATGATCATTCTTGCTGTAAAATTCGAACGGGTTCATATGATTCCTTTATGAAATGTCCCGGACAATCAGACGCCCATGAATACCACTGATTTCACTGGCGAAAAAAACGGGTTTCGGGACGACTTAAAAGCCATATAAATAAAATTCAACAGCCCCCTCTGTTTCCGGGAATGCCTGCAGTATGACCTGATAATCCTCATTCACGGGCAGATCGTCAAGTTGCTTGTAAACCTCTCTGTAAACCCTTTGATCCTGTCCCGGATCTTGCGTGGTAAAGAGAACGGCCCGGCTGCCACATCTTATGAATGCTTGTTCCCACATCATAACAGACCATGGATGGGAAAAAAGCGTGGCAGGCTGTTCAACCTGTAAAAAAACCAAATCAGCAACAAGGGTTTGATTAAACAGATCAGCAGGACGAAAAACAGCAGCATGGGATCTCCTGACGGCAAATCCCAGTCGGCTAAACCAGGGATCGAGCTCATTCCATAAACTCTGGACCTGTAAATGGATAATACCGGCACGGCCGAGTTGGGATAACTGATTATAAAAACTGTTGGAGCGGGTATTGGAAACGGGTTCGATGACGTTCATCTCTTCAGGCATGGCTGCTTTTATCGTTTCAGAGCCGGCTAAATAAACCGTGTTGTTTTTGTCCCGTTTGTTAAGATGCGAGAGATAGAGGCTTTTTAGACTCGAACCGAAAGAAACAGGACAATCGACCCCTTGCTTGCGAAGAGCGGCTAACCATGGCCAGGTTAGGGTACTGATGTCGGGAACGACGGTCACTTTTTCCGGACTGGCTTTAGAGTTGAAAAAGGGATCAAAAATCTGCAAATCGAGACGATCGGCCACTCCCGGCTCTGAATAAAGGGTGGGGTTATCCATCAAGCTGATCATCTGATCCGAAAGCGCAACGGTATGCAGTGAAATATCCGAAGAAGATATCGTATAACAAGCAAGAGAATCAGCGACTCGCTGAAAATACAAAAGAACATGTCTCTCATTCAGCAATGCCTGTATCTCCTCCAATTTGACCGGTTCATTATCGTAAAGGCGATAGAGTTGCGGTGCCCGTTCATTGACCGATACCTGTATTTCTTCTATTTTCGCTTTCAACGAGCCAATTTCACGCTTGATTTCAACCAAATCCTTTTGTGAAAGCTGAGGCCGGTTGACGACCTGAATCATTTCCAGCTGTAGCTGGTTGTGCCTCTGCATCACGTCTCGGTAGAGCGTATTCAACTCTATTAATCGTTCATCCTCAAAATGAATATAACCGTTTTCCGTCAGGATAGAAAACAACCCCTGGCGAAGCCGGTCGGCATATACAAGGGCCCGCTCATAATGTTTCCGCTCATTTTGATGCTTTATCATTCTCCAATAGGGTTCCTGATAGGTTTTACGATAATCGAATGTATGAATGCCGATTTTATAAGGCCTGAGTTTTTCAATGATGTTTATCGCTTCGTTATAGTAATACAGCGGAACCTTGAGGGTCAAATTTTGCCGGGTAGCCCTGTCGAGATGCTTTGTAATGTCTCCCAATAGAATGTTACTCTGCCAAACCAGATCAAAATAACTCTGGTTGAATGAAAGCCATCTCACCCGCTGCAGGTGAGATGCCGCTCCGGACAGATCTCCCAGTTTTTGCGCCAACATACCCAATAACAGATGAGCGACGCTTTCCTGTCGGGTATAGCCGTATTTTAGTGAAATTTCGAGCGTTTGATTCAAATATTGATTTGCTTCAGCAGCCCCGGTCAAGTCTGAAAGCGTCATCTCCGCATGTGCGTTTTTATAAAAAAGAGGCAAGAGATAAAACCGTCCTTTGGCCAGCAAGAGCTGGCTGTATTCATTCAAAACATAAAATTGATCTTCGCTCAGATCTAACGCGGCTTGCAGATGTTCCAGTGTGAGGGCGCGGAACCGAGAAAAGGTTTGCTCTTGCTCTGCAGTGTTGAATTTTTCCCATACCAGTCGATCCGCCATCAATTCAGCCAGGTTAAGGCTGTTGATACAATAGGCATAGATCAGGTCATATTCTTCACAGATCTTCAGGGATTGCAGGTAATATTGAAAGGCGGTCTCATAATCCCCCTTTAAAAAATAGAGACGCGCCAGATGGTTGAGAAAAGCCGCCTTGGGAGATTTGTCCTTGTAGTTTTCATAAATTTCTATTTTTTGCTGATAAAACTGAATCGCCTGTTCGTAACGGCGCAGGTGAATATAACTTTCGCTTATGATGGTATAGAGCAATGCCCGTTCATCGTCTGTGGTTAACCCCTTGAGCGAGGCGGTGCCGATAGGTTTAATGCCAAAAAATGGAACCGGAACGTACAGATCGAGCAAACCCACTTTGAATCGCCGCGTTTCAGCCCGGATCTTTTCTGCCTGTCCCGATTCTATTAAATCCAATGCCCTTTGAGCGTACCCGATTGCGGTTTCACTTCTTTTCATCAGAAAATAATTATAGGCAATACTCCGGTACGATTTTGCCAAATCCGAATACTTGCCGTTGCGTTCCTCAATCCCGGCACATTTCTGATAATAATCGATCGCCTGCATATGTTGATCGGATGTTTCGTATAACAGGGCCAGCCTTTTTATGTTGAGTAAAACATGCTCATTTTGACCCATTTCCTCGTAGAGCCGAATGGTTCTCCGAATATAATAGGGCCCCCTGTCATATTCGCCCAAAATCAAGGCGCAGTGCCCCAGACGCTCAAAGGTCAACGCTTTATGTTTCATGTCGACAAAAGAGGAATCATAGTTCAACTTGACGCGGTAATACTGGTATGCTTTATCATAGCCGAATTCGCCCATTTTATAATGCGTGTTGGCGAGATTCATGGCAATCATTGCTTCAAAAGCCGGGTTTTCCTTCTCATCATTCATGTGAATGGCTTTTGTAAGCTCATGGATGGCCCGCTCATAAAATCTCGGTGGCTTGGGCGGATCCTGAAAGGTGATGGTTCGATAGATAAAGCGCAAGGGGGTTAGCAGGGTTTCATACACCCTGTCAAAAACACTCTTGGGGACCGAAGCTTTATAATTGAGATAATCCTCTGTCATTTCATAGTTAAAACTCAGCGTCACATACGGTTGAATCATGGTAAAATCTTTTACCAGCGCCTGAGCAACCCGATTGCTGGAGCTGTGCAACATTTCCGGATCAATTTTGCCCGGATCATTGGAACGGTCTGCCGCTTCGGTTCCTTTATAGGAAAAACAGAGACCATGGGAATAAACCAGTATATAGTTTTCCGGATGTGCATTGGTGAGGTTCTCATACTCTGTAATCGCCTCATCGAGTTCATCGAGTTCATACTTTGTTTCTATATAACAGCGATGTGCATCCATATGCCGGGGGGAGAGTTTTTTGGCGCGTGCATAGTATTGCTTTGCTTCTTTATATCTGCGAAAAAAACGCAGCTCATTCCCCAGCCGCATCAGGCCTTGTACCCATTCTGATTTTACCTCAGCCGCATAGTCCGGATAAGTGGATTCAAACCGCTCAACCGTATGATGCAGGAGCTCAAATGCCGCTTCATAAGCACCTTGTTTTTGCAGACAGCGGGCTTGGCCGATACGCGCGCTTTTTATTTTTTCTGTCATCCGGGTACTGTTTTCATCAACGTCGCCGTAAAGGGCATAGGCACTATCGGTCTTGCCCCATTGTAACAGAGAATCCGCCAGCGACAGTTTTGCGCTGGAAACAAGAACAGGCAGGTGAGCATAGTCCCGAATAATATCCTGATAGACTTTCCGGATGGCGTTTCCGCTTTGGTTTTGTGTTTTCAGCTCAAAAAATTGTTGCTGAGCGTTTTGTTGCCACTCTTTCTGGTCCGGATAAGAGCTGATGATCTCGATATAGGTTTCGAGCGCCCGGGCCGTATCCTGTTGAGTCTTGTAAATTTCTGCAATTTGGTGTGTTGCCCGGGCTTGCAGGGCAGGTTGAGCGCTGTTTTTGCTGATGATGCGCTGGTATTCAGATATTGCCGCTTTCAGCCCGGCCCGTTGGCCTGTTTCTTTGCCGATTTCAAACTGAGCGCTGGCTAAAACCCGGGACTGTAAAGGATATCGGCTCGCGATCTGCATCAGTCGGGCCTGCAGGCCGGACTCTTGCCGTCCAAGGAGCGCCAATTCAGCATAAAAGAGAATTTCCTTCGGCTGACTATATTGATCGAGAAGGTAGTGCAGATAGGTCGCGGCGCTCTCTTCGAATCCCAGTAACAAATGACAAACAGCGATGTGATAAAAAGCGGTTGCTGACGCCGGGGATTGTGTACCGAAAAAATCAAGCACGCGATGAAGAGCGATGCAGCGCTGCCACAATAAAATCCTGTCTTCTCTGGTCAGACGGGAAGGATTCCAGCCGACAAACAGAGGACCCGGAACCTCCTGATCTATCGTTCCGGAAAGAGGATATGATGTTTCAGCAAAATCGAGTTGTTCCACAGCATCTGCTTTCCGCGGCAGACAACCACTGTCGGGAATCGCATAAATATCGACATTATCATCAATATCAAAGGAAGCATATACTTTATCTGCATACCAGGGCTGCATGACGCGGTATCCGTATAACGTCAGGGGGATGGCACGGTCGACCAGGTTTGAACAGAAACCGGTTACCCAGGTCGGCTTTGGGGTTGTTTCCCGGGGAAATTCGTAAACGTCCGCACACCAGAGAGCTCCGTGATCGGCCGGAGTCACATCTCCGTCGCCGTTCGTATCATGTTCATGGCGGAGAAAAACGATCTTCCCGGCATCCGCACTCCAGGATGAAAAGCCATCGAGTGCGGGGCCGCAGGTGAGCCGATAGGTTGGATATTCCCGGGGATCCCACAGCGCCCTGTTCATGGAATCCGCGGGTTCCGGGCCTTTCAAATGAATCATATAGATATCGCCGTTGCTGTTTTCCCCGTCTCTGAAAGAGGTAAAAGAGATAAAGTTCAATACCGGACTCCAGCAGGGGTGAGTGCCGCCACCAAAGGTCAGTTGCAGTGTATTGCCTGTGTTGTCATTATAAAACCAGATTTCATCCATACCAGAACGGTCGGAAACCCATGCGACTTTTTTCCCGTCCGGTGATATGGCCGGATAGCTGTCGTATCCCAGATATTGAGTAACGCGTTCGGGTTCTCCTGACGGTTTAAGCTCCTTGCCGCGTTTTTTAAGCTTTAATTTATAGATGTCTCCGGCAGCATCGCTGCGCTGGGAAACAAAAACCAGGGTGCGATTATCCGGACCCCAGACCGGGTAAAAATCATCGGCTTTGTGATGGGTCACCTGATGCGGACGTCCGTCGACCAGATTTCGAACCCAGATATCATAGTTATCCGTCTGCCGGTTCACATAAGCGAGCCACCGGCCATCAGGAGAAATCCGGGGGGACAGATCTATATCATAATGAGAGGTTATGCGCTCGTAACAATTTTGGATGGAAGACCATCCAGGGATCGTCGTGCAAACCCCGGCAATGAACAATACCAAACAGAAAAAAATCAAAGGGCTGAAATATTTCACAATTGATCGGTTTCCTTTTCTTGTTTTGCCTTTTCCGTCCAATGACCTTGCGGGTCTTGAATCATCGTGCCGGCAGCAACCGATTTCTGCTGCGGCCGGGCAAACTGTTGATAATATGAAACCTCGTCATCTTGCCACTGATTGATTTCAATGATGCGTTCAAACAATCGTTTCCGGTCCCGGTTCTCCGCTTGAACGAGCTCATCAACCCGTCGTCGATAGTCCTCATTTTCCTCATACGCTTCAGTGGGCAATACCTCTAAAAAGCCGCGATTGTTTTCGCCGATTACCTTGTCTCTTCGCAAGTCATCCAGCTCTGTTTTTCTGGCTTTTCGTTGATGCATGGCGGTAAAAATCGCTTCGTTGTCCGACTGGGTTCTGAATTCATTAAAGGAACGTTCGGAAGCGATAAACCAGGAATCAGATTCTATTTTTTCATAATCGCCGAGAACCTGTTTTTCCAGGGCGGTTTTTTCGCCGGTCACGCTCAGCTGAGGCGCCTGGATCCCGCAATTGAACATAAACAGCAAAATAATCAGACTGAACCATTTCATAAAAAACTCCGAAAATCAATGTATGGGTTATGGCTGTGAAGCCGCAAGCATCTGTTTTAATGCATTCTGCACGAAAAAATTGACCGGAACACGGGCCAATTCAATTTTGCCTCCGCTCAACCGAATGGGAAAATACCAGGGCTGCTTGAAGGCAATAACCGGGCGTAAATACCGGTGACGGATATCAAACGTCAGTACATCCGGCTGAAACCCCCAACTCAATAACCGCTGTGAAAGCGAAACATTGGCATCTTCTCCCCTCGGATCCAGAGATTGCAATATATTGTTAACCACCTGCGGTCCGACGCGGGTAATATAAAAATGTCCACCGATTTCTATCTCTTTTTCAGGATCCATACCGTTACCAAACATTTCGAGATTGCCATTAAGCGTACTTTTCTCCTGTTCCCCGTTTCGCCGCGACAGCAACAATCCGGAATTAATATTGGAAAAATGTGAAGAGACTCTCCACGATGCATGTTCCAGTATGCCTTCCGCCAAATCCAGACTCATTCTTCCTGCCAGCGATCCGCCATAAAGAGCGGTTGAAAAATAGGGTATTTCCATAAAGCCCTCACCGGCATTGATTTTCAGATTAAGGTCGGATATTTTGTATCCAATCACTTTAACCGAATCAATCGTTAAGGTTGATAACTGGTTCGAATAGTATTTTTTTACCAGCAGATAATCTACAAGCCCCTCCGAGGGCGTTAAAATATTATAATTATCCCTGGCAATTAAATGCTGCCGGTTCAAATCGTATTGCTGATGCAGGCGAATATCCGAATTTATATGATGAATGGCAAGGCTGTCGCCGGGGTAAACGGAATAGTCGTCCAGATGAACGAAAAGTGTGAGATCGGCAAGAGCGGTATCCGCCGCCACGATTGCTTCCAGCGCTGCCTTGCCCTGAACAAAAATATTATCCACAATTTCAAGGGAATCCCCGGCAACCTGACGAATCCGAAGATCTGCATCCAGATGCGGACGGCTATCCGCTTTTGCCGTAAAATCACCTTCTGCAATATCCCCCAGTTTGATGGTTCCGTTGCGGACGCTAAACACCTCGAGGTCGCTGCTCTCAACAAGCATGGAAAGCCGGTTATTAACATAGGGAAAGCGGCGTAACGCACCGAAAAGTATGCTATCACACTTGAGCACCACCTCTGCAGTATTTATCTTGCCGCTCTCGACCGCGGCGTTCAGATCAAGTTGAATGTTATCCAGCTCTATGCTTTCGCTGGGATAGCGAATATACGTATTTTCAATTCTTGCTTTCGCCTTTGCCCGGTACGCCGGTGTTTCATCCCCAAACCCCATGCGGCCACTGAAATGAACAGTGGTTTGGCCGTCTACGGAAAAGTCATATAGCTGTTGATGTATATATGGCGGCAAACTTTGATAAAGCGGAGAGTGCTGCAGGACCAGCTCGAAAGCAGAAAGCTCGAAAACCTGTGTCTTGAGATTGACCCGTGCTTTGGCAGAAGCGGTTAGAAAATCGTTCAGCGTAAAGCGGCTATGTTTTAGCTCAATTCGCCGGAATGCCGGATCCGCCTGTGCGGTCAGATCCGACTCGAACTGAACAGGCTGTAGCATCTGATTTTCCAACGTCCCGAGCCGTATTGAATCCGTATTCACGAGGGCGTGAACCGTTATGCTGTCGCGGGAGATAAAATTCAGACTGAGATCAAAATCCGCTTTTGTCTCTGCCGCCCCCTGAGATAGCTGGGCGGTGTTGAGTCCTGTCAGATGGATATCCGCATTTGCGGAAAGCGTTTGTGAAGGCAGCGTTTTTGCCCGGGCATTTGCACGCAGGCTGGCACCAAAAAGATTGTCAAGAGCAAAGTCAAGCTCGGCATTCGCCGGCAAAAAATCCTCGTTCAAATCAGCATCGATATTCAAACGGCAGGGACCTGTGGCAAAATTCATTGTGTCGGATAGTGCCAGGCTCAGGGTATCATAAAAAACATTTATGGTTGTGTTCAGATTCTTCAATGCTTCCGCCTGGATTTTACCTGCAAACCGGGTGTCGACATTTAGGCGATCCAAAACCAAATCCGGTTTTCGCTTGAGCTCAAGGTCTTCGAGCCGGAGAAAAATCTCGAAATCTAGATCCATACCATCGGCACCATTGCCGATGTAGCCGCTTATTTCCGAATGATCCAGTACAAGGTTGCCGCGCATTTTTTTTATTTCGGTCAATAGCGGATCTGAAACAACGGAAGCAGCAAGAGTAAGGATTTGCTCAACCGGTATATGGTTCTGCCCGAACCGGATACTCATCTCGATGTTTTCCGAAAAGTTAAAATCAGCGGACATGGACAGCCACTCTTTATCACCGATCGAGAGTCGCATGGTCTCAATACTTGCGCGTTTTGAAGCATAACGTCCTTTTGCGTCGAGAACGAGTGCGATATTGTCGGTAATATGGTACCGGTTTATCTGTTCTGCCGTTTGTAAGAAAAGCTGAAAGTCGTTCAGCGCGACAATCGTCTTTGCACGCTGCTGCGCAGCCCCCTGAACAAACAATTGTTGTTGTAAATCAATTGTTCCTGACACATTAAAAGCCGGCTGATCGGGCGTATCCACTCTCTGCCTGGCGAAGAAAGAGCCGTTGTCCACCTTGAAAACGAGCTCTGCTCTGATATCATCGAGATTCTTTTCGAGCTCACCCCTGGGAATAATCACATCATCGGCTGACAGGTATATGTTTTCCAGGCCGATCTCGTTGCGAATCGAATCCTGGTCGATATCGGCATACAGGTCAAGATTATTTATGCGCAATTTACGCAGGTCGAATTCAAGCGGCAGCTCCGGCAGGCCCGCTGTAACCGTATCCGCTGCGGCAGGGGTTGGGGATGCCTGCGCCTGAATGCAGAGCTCGAGATGAGGATTATGAATAGAGATATGGCGGACAACAAATTTCTTTGACAATAATTGCCGCAGATTATAGCCAACAGCTACCCGCTCGACGCGAAGGGAACGAATCGGGAAATCAATGCTCAGACAGGAATCGGCAACCGGTGGAATTTGGATGTTGTTAAAAATAAAACCGCGAAAGAGATTCAGTTTAACCTCGCCGACGATTAACTGACGGTTAAAGGTTTGCTCAAAATAACGAACGGCCATATTCTGCAATTTTTCGGGCGGATAGAGCAATCTCAAAACAACCAGCAGAACGGTCAGCAGCAAAAGAAAGGAGAGAAACAGAACAACTGCAATTCGGGCTATTTTTTTGCTCAGCGAATGCTTTTTATTTTTTGCCGGCATAATCTCTTTAGCGCTAATGGATTATTCTTTATTCAAAAATCATTTTATCTTTAATCTGCAAATCCTTGGGTATTTTGGATATAAATTCCTCTTCATCCAGGGCGTACAAGGGGCTGACCTCAATCTGGTGTTGAACATTGCCCTCCTGATCCCGCTCAAGCTCATAGCCGGCCCGATCCAGCCAGCTACCGAAATAATTATTAAGATGCTGCCGTGCCGTTTGTGGAGAATCCGTACCTTCAGCATTTTTGATAGGGCTGAAATCTTTGTCGCGCTCCGTCTCCATAACGACAACACGCTCTGCAATTGGAAAGGTATCAAAAATAAATTGCTCCAGCTTGTAACCGTTCGGCTTGTCCGGTTCAATTTTTTTGCCGCCATCATCGATATGGATAATTTTTTTGTGAGCGATGTGATAAGGTAGTTCCAATTCATCACTTGCAAACCGCTGCAAAAATTTCCGGCTGAAAACATGTACGGCTATACTTCCCTGCCCGAACACGAGTTTTCCCTCTTGGTCACGGGCTTTTTTCTCTTCTTCTGACAGTTCGGTATATTCAACCGTAACATATGTATCATTAATAATACCGATATTGCCGAGCTTTTCAAACGGATCCGATTTATAGACCGTTTTGGCGGAAAGATCGGCATCCTTTTGCAGGTGCATACCGATAAAAGCAGGGTCGCATATTTGAACAAGTATATTATCAACCTGGAAATAAAACAGATTTTCCAGCCCGCGATTTTTCATATCCTCGAAAAGGGTATTTTCTTTCAGGGCATTCAGCAACCCGCCATGTCCATCCGGTGCCTTGCTGATTTTATATTTTTCTTCAAGAAAAATTTTGCCATTCTCGTCAAAGGTGGGCAACATACCCTGTTGAAAAAATACCACGCTGTTGCGCTCTTTACCGAAATAGTCGTGTTCCAGAAAAAATTCTTTGGTTTCATGATGATTCTTTTCACTGGTCATCACATAGAGAGGAATACGGGTAGAATAGCGTCTTTCGAGAGCCAATAATCTCTCGAGGAAATACTGATACAAACTTTTATCCGTTACCGGGCCAACGGGAAAAACACCCTTGGGGCCATGGAACCCCAACCGCGTGCCCTGACCGCCGGCGACGAGAATGGCGCCAACCGTACCTTCCTTGATCGCCTTTTCCCCAATCCTGAACGCGGCCCGGCGTTTTTCTTTTTCCTGCGCGGTTTTGGGCAATGTGTCGACATCAGCCGGCTTGAAATTGCCGGGTTGATAGAGGTTTTCCTGTTTATCCTTTTCAGAGAGAATTTTACGCAATTTTATGATGCGATCAGTGTCCAACGATTCGATATCGTGCTGCAAGGTCTTGCGTTCATTTTCATTCAGTTGGTTCCAAAAAGATAACAACTGTTGTTGATCGATTTCTTCCAGCTTTTTTTCGAGTTTTGCAAGCATGCCGATCCCTATTTTTGTTTGATATTGAATTGTTTAATTGCATTTTCGAAAACCTGAGAGAGTTCGTCGACAAAAATAAATTCAATTTTTTCCTTTAAATTTTCAGGAATCTCTTCCAAATCATCTTTGTTTATCGAGGGCAAGATCACTTTAAGAATATTCGCCCGGCGCGCTGCAAGTACTTTTTCTTTGATACCACCAACGGGCAACACTTTGCCGCGCAACGTAATTTCTCCGGTCATGGCGACATCGTGGCGTATCTGCTTGCCGGTTAACAGGGACACGATCGCTGTTGCCAGCGTAACACCGGCAGAGGGCCCGTCCTTGGGAATCGCGCCGGCAGGAACGTGCACATGGATATCCGTGTTTTCGTAAAAATTGGGCGAAATACCCAACTCTTTAGCATGTGACCGAATATAGGATAGAGCAGCCTGTGCCGATTCCTTCATCACCTCCCCGAGCTGCCCGGTCAGAGATAACCCTTTGGAACCGATCATCTTGGTCGCCTCGATGAAAAGGATGTCACCGCCGCTCGGCGTCCAGGAAAGACCGGTTGCAACACCGGGTTCTTTGATTCTTTCCGCCACTTCCGAGTGTATCTTGACCGGTCCGAGCATGTCTGCCAGATTTTCGGGTTTTATAGCCCGTTTTTCGTCCCGTCCCTGAGCGACGTCACGGGCAACTTTACGACAAATGGTGGCGAGCTCACGCTCCAGGTTCCTTACACCTGCTTCCCGGGTATAATTTTGGATCACCTTGCGTACAGCGGATTTTGTAAAACGGATATGCTTTTTCTTCAAACCGTTTTCCTTGATTTGACGGGGAATAAGGTATTTAAATGCGATCTGTAACTTTTCCTCCGCGATGTATCCGGGCAGTTCGAGCACTTCCATCCTGTCCAGCAGAGCGCTGGGGATCGTATGTAAAACATTGGCCGTGGTAATGAACATGACTTTGGATAAATCAAATGGCACATCAAGATAGTGATCGGAAAAAGCATGATTTTGTTGTGGGTCCAGCACTTCCAGAAGAGCCGAAGACGGGTCTCCCCGGAAATCCTGGCCGATTTTATCCACTTCATCCAGCATAAAAATCGGATTTTTACTTTCGGCATTTTTCAATCCCTGAATAATCCGGCCGGGCAGTGCGCCGATATAGGTTCGCCTGTGCCCCCTGATCTCAGCCTCATCCCTTATCCCTCCCAGGGAGAGACGGATAAACTTTCGTCCCATACTTCTGGCAATGGATTGACCCAACGACGTTTTGCCGACGCCGGGAGGACCAACGAAACATAAGATCGGTCCTTTGGTGTCGGTGCGCAATTTACGTACCGCCAAATATTCCAAAATTCGCTCTTTCACTTTTTTCAAGTCGTAATGATCTTCATCCAGCACCTCGGCAGCACTGTCTATATCCAGATTATCCTCCGCATATACCGACCACGGCAGGGAGATCATCCAGTCTATATAGGTCCTAGCCACTGTATATTCTGCCGCGCCGGGCTGCATTTTTGCCAGCCGGTCCAGCTCCCGCATGGCTTCCTTTTCTGCCTCTTCAGACATTTTTGCGGCTTTGATTTTATTTTGCAATTCTTCCAGTTCAGCCGATTTATCATCGGATATACCCAGCTCTTTCTGGATCGCTCTTAATTGCTCCCGCAGGTAATATTCGCGCTGGCTTTTACCCATCTCGGTCTGAACTTTATCCTGAATCTCTGACCCCATCTCCAGCACTTCCAGCTCCCGACTCAAGTAGGTGGTCAACCGCTCCAGCCGCTTCTCGACGTTCGTCATCTCCAAAAGAGACTGTTTTTCCGCGATTGATATATTCAAATTGGAAACAATCAGATCGGCAAGCTTGCTCGGATCCTTTGTATTCACAAGCACAACCTGCAGCTCATCCGGCAATTGCGGAACCAGGGAAACGATCTTTTGAAATTGAAACGTAATGTTTCGCTTCAACGCTTCCAGACGCGTCGTGTTTTTGATTTTATCTTCAACCTTATGAATTTTGGCCAGCATATACGGCTCTTCGCTTTTGATTTTATCCACTTGCATTCGAGCCAGTCCCTGAACCAGTATACGAAGGGAACCATCCGGGAACTTGAGCATGCGTAAAATGATAGCCGCTGTACCAAAGGTCATCACCTCGTCGCTTTTGGGGTCTTCAACTTTTGCCGATTTTTGCGATACCAATCCTATTATTCTGTCGCCGGAGATGGCATCATTCACCAGCTTGACTGACTTTTCTCTGGCCACCACCAAAGGGGTTACAATATATGGAAAAACCACAGTATCCCTTAGAGGCAATAAGGGTAATTCTTCTGGTATCCGATTATTTACATCTTCTGCGTCCAACTGTAACTTGATCGGGTCATCCATTCAATAATACTCCTGTTGATAAATTTATTTCTCTTCTTGAACCGCAATGGGAATTTCAACTGCATTTGATTCCTTGTTGATTTCAATATCCAAAATCCCATTTTCGAATTTTGCCGTTATATCATTATGAATCAGGGACTCGGGAACCGTTATCGTCTTTGAAAATGATCCATACTGAAGTTCTAACTGATGATAGCGGTTTTCTGTTCCGGGTAGATTATTGCGGCGATATCCACAAACGACGATACGGCCATTTGAAAGTTTAATGCTGACGTTTTCTTTATCCACACCAGCGAGCTCGAGGCGTATGACCACATGTTGCTCATTTTCAAAAATATCTGTATTGGGTTCCCAACGCGCCGTTGCCGAACGGACGCAATACAGTGAATTGCTCTTTTTGCGAAGATTTGCGGTATCGGTTAACTCCCGAATAATCCGAATAACGTGAATAGACATATTTATTGGCTCCTCTGATTATCATTAGCCATCCTACTAAATATAGGATTATTCACAATGGTTTCAAACGAAAATATATCCTCCCCGGCGCCAAAAACCGGGGTTCAGGGCCTTTGATTTATTTCATTTTTTTTATTTTATCGAGATTTTCGTCATCCCCCAGCAGCAGCAAAATGTCACTGTCCTTGATCACATGTTCCGCAGTGGGAATTATCACAGCATTATCCGGGATGACCTCCCTTACCACCAGGACCAAAACGCCATAGTTGTTGCGCAAGTCCAGCTCCCCCAGGCTTTTCCCCACCATCGCTTCAGGTGCCGCGGTTTCAATAATACTGATCCCTTCACCCAGAGCAATCGCATCAATAAGATAGTCCGTCTCCATCGTTTTGGCAATTCTCATGGCTTCATCGCGCTCGGGAAAAACCACCCGTGTAGCACCCAATATATCGAGAATTTTGCCGTGATCTTCGGTCAGCGCTTTAGCGATGATTTGCTTCACCTTGATCTCCCGTAGATACAGTGTAACCAAAATACTGGCATCGATAGAATCCCCCAAACTTACAACCACACTATCCATATCATCGAGTCCAAGACCGGAGATTGTATCTTTATCCGTAGCATCCGCAATGATAGCGCGATCAACAAAGGGTTTGACTTTTTCGACTCTCTCTTCATCTATATCGATTGCCATGACCTGATGGCCGCTATCAGACAGAGATTTGGCCAAATAATAGCCAAAACTGCTCAAACCAATAACCGCATAAGACTTCATCGCATTACTCCGCAACATTATCCGCTTAAATATTATCGTAAAAAAATACCTCTGTTGCCGTGTTGAAAACCGGTTTGTCGGCTTTCTGCGTTTGTTTCAAACGCCCAACCGGTCGACGGCACCACATGTCATGCCACGATTCTCTATCCGACCAGCAGATTATCTTCAGCATATCGGATGCGGCTGGCTTTTTTGGTCGCAATAGCAATCGCAATGGATAGGGGGCCCACTCTGCCAAAAAACATGAGAAAAATAATACAAAGCTTTCCCACCTGTGACAGCACGGGGGTGAGTCCCATGCTCAAGCCCACTGTCCCCATTGCGGAAAAAGATTCAAACAGCACTTGCAAAAATAAAACCCTGCTCCGGTCATGTAACCCACCGGGATGTTCGGTAAAAAGCAATATCAGAATGACCACAGTAACGGCCAGCAACCAGAAAGCGATAATACCAATCGACTTGGATACAACCATTTCCGGAATGCCGCGATTCTGCAATCTGATCTGACGTTGGTCCCGAATTCGGGACAGAATGATGCCAAAAAGTACCGCTGATGTCGTGGTTTTAATACCCCCACCACAGGAACCAGGCGAGGCACCGATCATCATGAGCAAAAGCATCAGAAACAATGTGCTGTTCGTCAGCGTTGAAATATTCAAACTGTTAAATCCGGCCGTGCGGGTGGTAATTGACTGAAAAAGCGCTGCAAGGACCTTTGACGGACCGGACAATTCCGCAAGTGTGTTGCTGTATTCGAACAGAAAAATCAGTATAAATCCTGTAACGATCAGGATGAGAGTCGTCGAGATAACCAGCCGGCTATGCATCGATAATGCTCGAAATCCTCTGTTGTGTATAAAAAAATTTCTTAAATCAAACAAGACCCAGAATCCGATTCCTCCCAACACGATCAAGGCGAGGAGCACCAGATTTAACACCCAGTCGGATTGGTAGTCCATGAAACTGTTGCTGAAAAGACAAAAACCGGCGTTACAAAAAGCAGAGATCGCGTGGTAAACACCCAAATAGATCGCCCTTGGCCAGTCGAAATAATGGTGAAAGCGAACGGACATGATCAGAGCGCCAATAAGCTCAAAGACAAAGGTGCCGACAACGATAAATAACAACATATGCCCCAGTTTTGGCATCCCTTTAATGCCGAGTGAATGCTCGATCATGTTTCTGCTTTTTATCGACAGTCTGCCATAGAACAAATAAGAAAAAAAGACGGAAAAGGTCATGATGCCGAGACCGCCGATTTGAACGAGCAGAATCGTAATCCATTGGCCGACCAGGGTAAATTTTTCACCGGTATCTACAACAATCAACCCGGTCACACAGGTTGCCGAAGTTGCGGTAAAAAATGCATCCAGCCAGCTGAGATGACCATAATGACTGAATGGCAGCCATAAAGCCACACTCCCCAAAATAATGATTATCATAAAACTCAGCGCCAGGGTTATGGCGGGAGGGATTCTTTTCGAATGCCGTATCAAAGCGGGTTGTTGATTGAGTCGGAACATGTTATTATTCTAGGATTGTAAGCAGATTATCATGGTCCGGCAAACCAGCCGGACAACAGAACTCGTCTTTGCAAAAAAATATCGATGAATAGATCTATTTGAGTGGTATACATACATTCATCTGCGATGACACTCTGTGTTCTGTCTGAAGCACTGCAATCCAAAAGCTGACATGCCTAAAGCACCGGAAAACCGCAAAACAGGCATTATATGCCTTGCTTTATCATAATACGGAAAAATATTGAAAGGAGAAAGCCTTTTTTGGCGAAAAGTTAGCGGTGAAAAATCGGGTCCAGATGACGAACCGGACAGGGAAACCCCCCATTTTGGAAATCACAATCTCCCCAGTAAAAACAACGAACCGAGCAAATCATATCGCTTTCTTTCAACTGGTTGGTCGGATATGAATTGGCCTCGTCATGTATTTGCCGTGATACCCTGCGCCGTTCTTTAAAGCCGTTCCAGCCGGATTTTCTCAAAAGTCCAACCGTGATCAGTTTTGCCAGGCTCTTCGACGCTTTTGATTTTGGGTTATTGATAATAAACGGCTTTAATTCTTTAACGGAATAACGCACATTCTCATCATATTCCAGATATCCCAGATAATCCATATTCAGCGACAACAATTCCTTTACGGCTGTTTTTAAGGCCGCACCTTCCTTAACATCTTCGTTTTCGTGCACCATATTCAGAATGAGCTTGGGACTGAAGGATTCCAGAATCTCTTCGACTTGCTTACCGGCTTTTTCATCAATTTTTGAAATTTCATTCAGCAGCTGTGACATGGAATCCCCCATTCTGCCAATCTCAGCAAAAACATCCCTGTCAAAGAGGGCTGAAATCTTTGCGTTCTGGCGAAAATGTCTCTGTATCTTCCTGAAAGCCGCCACTTTAATGAAATTAAAGGTTTCCTGGATAGCCATCGGTTCAGGTGAGGTGACAACAAGACCCTGATCTGCAGCGATAAAAAAATCAATTACATTATAGGAAGAACCGGCTCCCAGGTCCAATATGATATAATCAGCATTTATATTTTTTAGATTGGATATAAAGCGAAGTTTTTGAGAAAATCGGGGATTGGCCAGCCCAAGGGTTCCGCAGGCACCGCTGATGAGTTTTAGATTCTTTACCGGGGTTTCGAGCATGATATCTTCCAGGGAATCGCGCTGCAGCGTATAGAAATGATAGAACGTATATTTGGGTTCCAATATACCCATGCAGGTATGCAGATTGGCGCCACCCAGATCAGCATCAACAACAACCACTTTATAACCCAGCGCAGCAAGTCCAACACCCAGCGAGGCGGTGGTTACCGTTTTGCCGACGCCGCCCTTGCCACCCCCTACAGCCAGAACCTGCTGTTGGAAAACCTGTTCTTCCTCTTCGGAAAAAAGCTCACTCAGTTCATTGCTCTCACTCGCCCGGATCCACTCCTGAGAATTCTCGTTGAAGACCAGATCGTCGGACTGAAATTGACCTTTTTCGACCATTTGTTCCAGTTCTGTGGAAGAGTAAGGACCATATTGCTGATCTTTTATCTTGACGAACATTTGAGACATGGTGTTGCTATCCTATCTAAATCCAGGCATACCCGGACGGCTCTTTCAAAACGACTTTCAGGCTTTTGCTACACGAATGGCTTTGTCACCTTTCATATCAGAACGAATATCAAATTTAACCCGCATTCCTTCGCGAATCATTTGTGGTTTCAATGTAATATCCAAATCCGAAACATGCACGAAAAAGTCGTCCCCTTGTTCACTGGTAATAAATCCATACCCCTTTGATTCATCCCAATTCTTTATATAACCGAAATTCACTAATATATACCTCCATCACGTCCGATTTGCGAAAAAATTTTTAATTTTTAATTCAGTAGACGATCGCTCATCACTGATCTCTTTCAGCAGAATCAGCCTCTTCTTCCTCTGTTAGTTCTTCCTCTTCCTCCGCTTCTTCAACTTCTTCTTTGTCTTTACGTTCCAGCAAATTTTCCTCGTCCTTGATGTTTTTCAATACCATAAACGCCAGAGTATTCCCAACCGTATACGTAGAAAACAGGTAAGAAAGCACCCATAGCCCGATAAACAACAAACTAAAGGTATAAAAAAATGACGAAATTTTGACGACAAGAGAGAGATCCGGCAGGGTTAAAAACGAATTTGAAAAATAGATATAGTGGCTGTATTCACCAAAAGCGCTTTCCAAAGTACTCTGCCCCCAAATTAACCATCCCTGCAGGGTAGCCAAACCGTTGTGCATCAAATTAATGAAATCGACGCCCATAAAGGAAGCAAAAATGCTGTTCATGAGCATAAGCGCCTGTTTGACAAAAGCGGCAAAAACGAAAAATCCCGTCAGCGACAAAGCAATGGTCAAGAGTTGATATAATACCAGCCGCCATGGCTGTGCCCAAACCAGAGAAAACGTTTGAAAAATCGCCTCAAAAGCATCCTCGTCTGTGGTAGCGATAATGCTCGGTGCCATCAGTAACGACACAAAGAGAATGATGACAAAAAAGAGCAAAAACAGAGCAGCAATAAACCAAAAAATCGTAAAAAAACTGATCCCCAGCGGTCCGAGGTAAGGAATTCGGCCGAGCAATCCGATAACCAAACCGCCCAGAACCAGCAAACCGATCAAAACCAAAAGCGAAATAGGCGTGAGGATAACGGAGAGCATTTTGCGAAAGGAAAACCTGTATGCTTCTCTCCAGGTATAAAAATGATTTCCTTTGGCCAGCATATAAGTTGCGCGGGAGACAGCCGTGTTGGCAATGAGAAAAGAGACAACAAGTAGCAATACCGCCGCGGCATAGACCACCCAGCCATACCAGGGCAAAAGTTCTCCGGACGAAAATGGGCAAATCACCAGACCATACCGTTTCCAGGTCATGGCCAATTCGAATCCACTAATAAAATACGATAAATAGGTGAGCAGCAAATAAGCCGCATATCCAACGAATAATCCTGCAACCTGAATCCACAATCGTTGCAGCGCAAAAGCGAGTCGCGGTGCCCTGAAAAGATCCCGAAAATCAAATTTTAGTGCAAGCATGGATACCTCCTTGATTAAATCCCCATTCCTAAATAGCCGTTATTCGTTTTTTTCCTGATCGGATTCTTCCTCGACCGGTTTGTAAGCAATCTTTACATGAATAATCCGGTTTTGCTCAACTTTTACCATGGTCAGTTCATAACCACCGTATCGCAGAACTTCATTTTGCTCGGGAACATTGCCGGTCATATCCAGAATAAACCCCCCGAGTGTGTCGTACTCGTCGGTTTCAGGAATATTAATATGAATTAATTTATTCAGAGAATCAATATCTATTTTAGCATTCATGAGATAACTCTTATCGTCCAGAATTTTATATAAAACCTGTTCCTGGTCATATTCATCGCGGATTTCACCAACGATCTCTTCCAGCACATCTTCGAGCGTCACAAGCCCGGCTGTACCGCCATATTCGTCGACGACGATGGCCATGTGTTGCCGTTCCTTTTGAAACACTTTAAGGAGATCATCGATTTTTTTAGCTTCCGGTACAAACAGAGCGGGCCTGGCGAAATCAAGGATGGTTTTCGTTGTATTACCATCGATTATTTGAGGCAGTAAATCCTTGGCATGAATGATTCCCTGAACCTGATCCACGGTTTCCTCATATACAGGAATTCTGGTATGACCTTTAACCGCGATAATCTTAACGACCTCTTCGATGCTGATATCATGTGATATACATACCATATCCGTTCGGGGTACCATAATTTCGCGAACAACCGTGTCACCAAATTCGAAAATCGAATGAATGAGCTTTTTTTCTTCCGATTCGAGCTCACCTTCCGACTCGCCGAGATCCAATAAAGCCTGAAATTCATTGGGGTGTAAAAATTTCTCTTCCTCGGCCTCCTCCACCGGAAACACCTTAACCAGGACAGAAATGGTTTTATCAATAATAAAGGACAAGGGGTAGAAAAAACGAAATATCAATAAAAGGGGCAATGAAACAGCCCTGGCAAATTTTTCTGCGTTTTTAACCGCATATATCTTGGGCGTAATCTCAGAAATAACCAATATGAGAAAGGTAACGACAACGACGTTAAGGATAATTCCCAGATTTTGATTAAAGCCCACCGAGACAAACCAATTGGAAGTGAGAATGGTTGCAATGGCAGCAGCTGTTACATTGACGAGTGTGTTTCCGATCAATATCGTAATCAACAGGCGTTTGGGCGTAGAGAGCAAGAGCACAATACGCTGCGAGCGCCTATCCCTGCTTTTAGCCAGGCGATCCAGTACGACGCTGTTTAAGGAAAAAAAAGCGGTTTCTGATCCTGAAAAAAATCCGGAAAGAATCAACAAAACAAAAAAAAGGGCAAGAAAATAGCCGGGATCAGTTTCCAAATTAAGTTTAACCTCCAAAATGTTCAACGGCAGATTTTCACATATGTCTTAAGATTTCGTTCGCGACACGACACCGGTATCATCATTAAAAAGATACCGTTCTGTCACTGTAACTCAACATGTCTCTGTTTTTATTCGCTTTAAAGAAAAAACCAAATACAAGATACTGTTTTAAGATATACTTTTAAAGTAAAAATTCAAGTATTTGTCTTCAAGTTGAGACATTTTTTGCCGATCCGCCGGGCTGTAATCCTCGTAGTTGAGCAGATGCAAGGTACCATGGATGGTCAGTCGCAATAGTTCCTCCCGGAGTTCACAACTGTGCTCATCCGCCTGACGTAATGCTTGTTCGAAAGAGATATATATTTCTCCTTCGAGAAATTCTTCTTCATAATTGAACGAAATCACATCGGTCACGGATGTTTTAGCAAAGTAACGCTTGTTCAGGTTGATAATGAATGCGTTATCCACAAAAATAACAGAAATTGAATAACGATTTTTATAGTTTTCCTGCTCGATTACCGTTTCAACCCCTTTGATAAAGAGCGTTTTATCGGGCAAATCAAAGCGCAATGGGTTTTCAATCGTGATCCGATTGATCTTTATCCTCCTCCTGGCTAACTTTCTCACTCTCCTTGGTTCCGCTATAATCTATACGTGCATGAAAAACACCATTGAGAATTTTCTGGAAAGATTCAGAAATTTTATAAAGATCTTTCAACGTGAGGGGAGAATCATCCAACTCACCGCCCTGAAATCGTTCATCGACGATTTTTTCCACAACATTCTTAATCCGGCTTGGGGTTGGTTCCTTGAGTGTGCGCGACGACGCTTCTATCGCGTCAGCAAGCATAACGATCGCGGTTTCTCTGCTCTGGGGTCTGGGGCCGGGATACTGATACTCGTTTGATGATACGAGCTCACCATCACTTTGGTCCTGTGCTTTTTGATAAAAATACCCCATCACACTTTTGCCATGGTGTTCATAGATAAAATTTTCAATCTCTTTCGGTAAACCATGAGCTCGGGCTTTTTCTGCCCCTTTGCGCACGTGGTTAATAAGAATCAGAGAACTCATCGACGGTGTTAGCTTTTCCTGTGGATTTCTTCCCCGCACCTGATTTTCAACAAAATACTCCGGTTTTTCCATCTTGCCGATATCGTGATAATAAGCGCCGACCCTCGCGAGCAACGCATTCGCACCAATGGATTCTGCTGCTGCCTCGGCCAGGTTTCCCACCATGATGCTATGATGATAGGTTCCGGGCGCGCGCATGGCGAGCTGGCGCAAAAGCGGCTGATTGAGATCCGACAGCTCCAACAGGGTCATATCCGTGGTCAGATCAAATGCAAATTCAAACAGAAATACCAGACCATAGGCAAAAATAACCGATAAAAAACCATTGCTTAATCCAAACAACCAATTGATAGCCATTTCGGAAAAGGGTATGTATACCAGTAAATCGTGGATGGTGATGGCAATCAAATAAACCCCCATTGCCACAATCATGGATTTGACGATCCAGTTTCGGGTCCGCACCTTGCTAACCGTCAGTATGATAAACACGGAGGTAAAAATAGAAATAAAAACAATGCCATACTCGTTACCGCGCATGGCTCCGACCAACAAGCTGGTAGTGATAGCAAATATCAGGCCGACATCAGCCTGAAAGAATATAGTAACAATAATGGCGCCGATTGATACAGGAATTAAATAGACGGAAATATCCAGCCGGTTTACCATAAACGTCAGCAATCCGACGATTAGAATTATAATTTCGATCAACAGTAGTTTTTTACGACTGTTGATAACATCGCGGTGATCGCGCCACAAATAGATCAAAAGGATGCATAAAATAGCCAGAGTGAGAAAAAACTTGCTGACATGAGGAATACCCTTCAACCACAACCCGCCGACTTCACCCCGCTCTGCTTTTTCAACCGCCAGAGAATTGAGTTTTTCAATATGTTGCTGAGTGACGCGCTGATGGCTATCGATAATGCGCTCTCCGGCGAGTACCTGGTCTTTGGCCAGTGGAACGTTTGCCGTCGCTTCTTCAATACGCTTTTCATGTTCTTCTTTATCATATATAACATTTGGTTCGATAAAATGTACGGCAATTTGATAACCGATTTTTATCGCTTGTTCATTGAGCTCTTCATGCGTGCGCAATTTTTCCAGAACGGTATTTCTTGCCTCTGCCATATCCTGATAGAACTCGAGATTCTCGAGCTCCTCAATGGCTCCCTCACCCGGAGTGCTGATGGATAACTTTTTAGTGGTCTGTGCCAGACGATCCTTGTCGACGTTCAAAATACCAACGGAATAAACCTTGCTGATTACTGATGTGATCACCTGAGAAATTTTTTCAAATCTTCGAATACGATCCTGTATACTTTTTTCAGAATCAGCATTATTACCGGCAGCACTGCCATTGCCGTATAATAAAAGCGCCAAATCTTCCTGGGACAACACAATACCATTTTCACGGAATAATGTTTCGAGTTCTGTTCTGACATCATCGGATACCGAGAGTTGACGACTCAATTGAGCGATAAAACCAACAAGCTCGTCCTGGTTGTTCTCGGCAATTTCCGTATTATAATAAAAAACCGGGGGAACACTTTCCCGGACTTTTTTCAAGTCAGCGGCATACTCTTCCTCACTCTTGTTGATGGGAAAGGTAAAGGGTGCGATAATCTCCGGACCAATATATACCCGGCCTTCTTTCAAGTCAGCAAACTGATAAGATTTTCCGGACGGATAAATTGCGGTAAGAATCAGGCACAGAAACAGGATGCCGGCCATATCCACACCATAGCGGGAAAAAAACGATTTGAAAGAAAACGAATTTGTTTCTATACTGCGGTTAACCATTTTATTATAATTTGTACTCATTTTTATTCTTTATCAAATTTTTCATAAGCAGAAATGATTTCCATCACCAACCGGTGTCTCACAACATCCTTTTTGGAGAAATATACAAACTCGATGCCATCGATTCCAGTTAAAATTGACTGAATTTGTACAAGGCCCGACTCGACACCAGAGGGCAGATCGATTTGGGTAATATCCCCCGTGATGATTGCTTTTGAATTGGCCCCCAGCCTGGTCAGAAACATTTTCATCTGTGAAGCTGTCGTATTCTGAGCTTCGTCCAGAATGACAAAACTGCTATTTAGCGTTCTGCCGCGCATATATGCCAGGGGAACGATTTCAATGACCCGGCGTTCCAGTTGTCGCTGTAATTTGTCCGGAGGAACCATTTCATAGAGAGCATCATAGAGCGGACGCAAATAGGGATCCACTTTTTCCTGCAAATCACCCGGCAAAAATCCCAGGCTTTCGCCGGCTTCCACCGCCGGACGACACAAGATGATCCGGTTTACCTCCCGCTCCTTAAGCTGGGCAATCGCAACGGCAACAGCAAGATAAGTTTTTCCGGTTCCCGCCGGTCCGATAGAGACAACAATATCATTATCCCGGGTTGCCTTGAAATAATTCTCCTGCGATTTGTTTTTGGGTTTAATATAAGAGGATTTTGTATATAATATCACATCCTTGAGATGGTCGGTTTTCGAAGATTTTTCATCAACCCCGGGAAAGCGGGTGACGGTCTCTATGTCGGCTGCGGACAAGGGGCCGTTTTTGTTAATCATAAACAGCAATTCGTTAACGACGCGTTCAGCCTTTTCGAGTTTAACGGGCTCGCCTCGCATAATCAGTTCATTTCCGCGACCGGAAATTTGAATCGAAAGCGCTTCTTCCAAAATGGAAAGATTATTATCCTGAAATCCGAAAAAATCTATCGGATTTATGCCCTTTAATTTAATATGCTTTTCTTCAGCCAAAAATTGATTCACCTCGTTTTAAATCTTGTGGTAAAAAAAACTCTCGGCCCTGTTGAAAAACCAGACCGAGAGTTTTGAATCTGTAAAACATGTTGTACAGCAGATAGGTATCCACTGTGAAATCATACTATTCTTGTGGAATAACCAAAATCGTATGAGGAAAGATCATGTTGGGATCGTCACCAACCAGGTCTTTATTCTTCTCGTAGATTTTGGTCCAGTTCGCAGGATCACCCATCACATCAGCCTTACCCGCTATTTTAACCAGATAATCGCCTTTTTCGACGAGATATTCATCTTCTCCACTTTGACGATGAATTTTTAGGATTTGTTCCGGATGAATAAGATCGGGATCCTTAATCTGATCAGTGTTGTAAGAATAAATCCTCATCCACTGCATCGGATTATCATAAATATCTGGCTTGCCGGATATTTTCCACAGATAATCACCCATTACCACAGTGTATTCATCGTAAACTGCCTTGGGCATTTTATTCTGAATTTGGGTGAGCTTTCCTTCTATGGTCGCAATCATATCCTGCATTTCAGATAGCGCAGAAATTGGGTTTTTCTTCATTTCTGCAAGCTTGGCTTCGGCTTGTTCCACTTCATCACGGCGTTGAAACAGTTCTTCCGGGGATAAAGCCAACAATCCGGAAACCTGAGCATCCAATGCCTTCAATTCATCGCGGTAAGCATCGATGTCGGCTTCTTCAGCACCCATTTCTGCATAAATTTCACTCCACATAGTCTGAATGTCGGCATTTGTGGACTCGATCTGACCTTCAAGTTCAGATACTTTGGCCTGACACTCTTCCAAAGCTTGAGTCGCTTTTGCCTCTCGTTCTTGCCACTCTTGAAGCTGAGCTTGATACTCCTCCATACTCATCTTCTCCTGGGCCATTGAGGTACCCAATGTGGCAAAGAGGGCGAGAGCAATCGTCAAAAAAAGTTTTGAATATTTCATTACTTTCCCTCCACACATTTCTGGATAATTTTATCTTTAAACCTCAATTTTCCATGGCCTCAAGACGTTGAACAACGAGTTCTTTCTCTTCCTTAACTTCTTCAAGTTCTTGTTGCGTTGCTGCCAGTTTGCTCTCGAGTTCTGATTGATTTTCCTGACAGTCACTTACTTTTTGTTCCGCTTCAAGCGCGGCAGCTTTGGTGTCCTCCAACACCTGTAACTGTTCTTCGTTGGGATGTCTACTACATCCGGTCATATTTAATGACAGAACGAACAGAGCAATGACGGCAATAACCGAAATAGCACGTAAGAATTTCGTCATCGAGCATCCACCTCCTTTCCATGTGATGCATTACGTTGCGTTTTTTGTCGTTAATAAAATATCGACACTACTAATCTTACCCGATTTTAATAAAAAAATGGTAAATAGTCAAGTGGAAAATAGTAAATTATCTGTTCGTTTTTTAAAGAATTAACTGGACTCCATTTCCACCTGATCATCAAGAGGTTCGATTTTACTTTTTACAATAATGCCCAATTCTTCAAGCTGCTTCGGGCGCACAGGCGTAGGAGCAGAATCCATCAGAGAGACCGCTCTTGCCGTCTTGGGAAAAGCAATAACGTCCCGGATCGACGCCGACCGGGTAAACAACATGACCAATCGATCAAAACCAAAAGCAATGCCGCCGTGTGGCGGTGCGCCATAGGAGAGCGCTTCGAGCAAAAATCCGAATTTATCCTCTGCCTCCCGCTTATCGATTCCCAGGGCTCTGAATACCTGAGATTGTAATTCAGAGGTTGAAATTCTGATACTGCCACCGGCGATTTCAATACCATTTAATACCAGATCATAAGCGCGTGCATTGACTTGCTCCGGATGGCTGAAAAGCCACTTTACATGTTCGGGCTTTGGCGAGGTAAAGGGGTGGTGGCGAGCCATATACCGTTGCTCATCAGCACTATACTCAAAAAGAGGAAAATCGACAACCCAGGCGATACGGTAATCCCGGCTGTCAATTAAATTTTCATGACGCCCCAGATACGTGCGCAGCTCTCCGAGAACCGCAAGGGTCCGGTCCTTTTCATCGGCAACAATCAGCAGCAGATCTCCATTCGCAGCCTGAAATTCAGCCATGATTTGCTGACGTGCCTCCTGGCTGAAAAACTTGCTGAGGTTACTTTCCCAATCCTTCTCTTTAATTTTGATCGGAACCAACCCCCCTGCTCCGCGATCCTTTGCATAGGCGATCAAATCATCGATCTGTTTACGGCTGTATTTGGCGCCCCCGGAGAGACATAATCCGGCGACAACACCTCCGGATTGTACGGTGTTTTTGAAAACCTTAAAATCAGAATTGTCCACAACCTTTGATATATCGTGAATGATCAGGCCGTATCTCAAATCGGGCCGGTCCGTACCGTATTTTTTCATAGCGTCATTATAGGATATACGCTCGAACGGGGTTTCTATATTAATATCCAGAATTTGTTTGAACAAAACTTTCATCAATCCTTCCACCACAGCGAAAAGATCCTCTTCATCGATAAAAGACATTTCAACATCAATCTGGGTGAATTCCGGCTGACGATCGGCTCGCAGATCTTCGTCTCTGAAGCAACGTACGATCTGAAAATATCGGTCGAATCCGGAAATCATGAGCAACTGCTTGTAGGTTTGCGGTGATTGCGGTAAAGCATAAAAACGTCCCTGCCAGACCCTGCTCGGCACCAGGTAATCCCTGGCACCCTCGGGAGTGCTTTTCATCAGATAAGGCGTTTCAATTTCAGCAAACCTCTGCTCGCAAAAATAATCGCGTACCACTTTATAAATCTGATTGCGCATCAACATCTTTCTTTGTATAGCCGGATTTCGTAAATCCAGATATCGATATTTTAAGCGTAAATCTTCCGACGGATTTTGCGTACCGGTAATTTGAAAAGGAGGGGTCTTGGATACATTCAATACCTCTATTTCTTTTGCTGATAGCTCGATTTCACCGGTCGGTAAGCCGCTATTAATCATATCATTCGGACGCCTTTCGACGATTCCCTTATAAGCGACAACATATTCTGCGCGTAATTTTTTACTTTCTTCATATGCGCTGGAGCTCGGATCTACGCGTATCTGGGTCACCCCATATCGATCCCTGAGATCGATAAATATCAAGCCGCCGTGGTCTCGTCTTCTGTCCACCCATCCCATTAATACGGCGGTCTCATCGACATTTTTACTTTTCAATTCTCCGCAAGTATGTGTTCTTTTCCACTTCATAAATATACCTTTACATTAGTATCCGGTTGGCAGAATTTTTCTCACAAACCCAATATAATAAAAATTGCTATCTTAATCCAGCACACAATGATCTTGGTGCCTCACACCCGGGTTTGCGCTTCCCCACGACATGCCGGACAGGGATAAAAGACGACTCGTTCTTGTGAACCTGCAATCCGTTAATTCATTAGATGAATCGATAGAGTAAAACCAGGAAAAAAGGCTAGTATCCGAATGTATAAACCTGTCGAAAAACTGCATTGCCCAGTTCGGGGTCAATCGCACCAAAATCATTCCACAAGCTGACTCTTGATAATATGCAGCGCTCAACATGTTTTGAATTTAATGTGGAAGATAAAATCTCGGGATCCTTAACATTGCCGGCGGGTGTAATGGTAAATCGAATGACAATTTTACCCCTCAGATCGGGATTACTTAAAAGTTCTCGTTCAAAACAATATTGTATAGCCGAGTTGTGAGAAAAAACCACCTCAGAAACGGTATTCAGGTCTCGTGCCCCGACCAGAGTTTGTCTCTCATTGGCGTCGGTATCATCTTCAGATTGAATCGGTGTCAGCTCGGTTTTAATCATTTTTGTATTTTTTGTCGCCTCAGCCCCCCCGGCGCCCGAGCCTTCTCCGCTGCCGGTACCCTCTATATCGGAAATACGGGTATTGATGCTTCCCGTTACCGTTCGTCTTTGCCCCTGAACCTCTTTTCGACCACCAGAGTCACTTGTGCCGCCCCCCTCTCCCCGGCCACCACTACCAGCGGCTTTACCCTGACCTGCAGCCGAGCCTTTACCGATTTCCTTATAAATGTCATCCAATTCTTCATCGCTGTTCAGAATATCATCAATGGCTTTTTCTCCCCCCTGGCTGCCGGAACGGGTCAAGGCGCCGAGTATCCCTTTATCAGCCATCTGTGCATCCCGTCTGCTGCTGCTCCCTGTGCGCCCGAAGGACCTGGCCGATGCATCGGAACGATCAGAGAGGGTACGCTGCCGCTCTACGGCTTTGTCCTCAACACCCCCGTCTGCCCGAGGGGTTGGTTCATCTGAATCCGGTTCTTCCTCTTGAGCGTATTGTGTCTCCGGCTCTTGCAGCAAATTTGCGCTGGTCTCCTCTTCTGCAGGTGCTTCATATTCATAGAGTTGCTGATCAATTTTCAGCTGGTTTGCCATAACCGTCGTCTCGCCACCGAGAAGCTGATCAGCATACCCGGCCTGAATTCGCTCTACCGTTCCTTTGATAGGCAATCTGGACTCGGGGGGATTTAGAACAAAATAACCCACTATACCGTAATGCAGCAAAAACGAGAGTACGAGTGTGGTAATATAAAGGGGATCCAGTTCAGAAAAAGGTTTTTTACGATAATTTTTTAACACGGTCTGCGAATCAACTTTGTTTTTGATAGACAACCAACCTCATCTTTGGATACTCTGACCGGCCACATGTCGCCATAACCTTTAACAGAGTCCGAAAGGGTAACTTTTTGTCTCCCTGTATGGTTACTTTGCCCGAAAACGGTACACCATACATCTCTTCCATGCGTTTTGCTTCGGTTGCAAACTGATGTAATACCTGGCTAAGCGACTCGATAATTAAACCGGGTTGGCCAACAACATCACTTACTCTGGCAATGGGTTGATTGTTCACCATGATCCATTCCCGTGAAACAATCACATCCAGTGCAATCTCGGGGGCGGTTTCTATCGTGGAAGAGGGCAGGGTCAAATTATCGGAAGGATGTATTAATTGTCCTTCTGTGGAATACGTTTTCAACAAAAAAACCAAAATAATTGTAAAAATATCCATCATTGAGGTTAAATTTAACCGCACCATTTTGGTGCTGGTTTTATGCTTTTTAATTCTCGATGGAATAAACGCCATAAATTATACCTTAAAATTTATCTTCTGACTATTCCTGAACTAATAGTTACTTCAGGAAACAATTCAATCTCTGTTTGATCATCAATGGGAATCGAGCGGGATGCATCCATGGCGCTTACAAGCGATTGATATTCTATCTGTGGTTCGGCCTGAATAATGATGCGTTTGGTATCAAAGGCGGTTCCGGCAATCCTTCGCTTGATTTCCAGCAACAGCTGAGACAGCGCTTCAAAATCCCAGGTGCCGTCCTCGTTCGGCGGAATGGTGGCGCCAACATCCTCTTCGGTATTGCTCAAAACCGCTTTTGAGCTGGATAAATAAATACCTTCGCTGGTCAGGCTGATGGTTAAATCCAAATCTTCGCGCGCTTCTGTGGGAATGGCGCTTTGCGAAATTGTACCCGCTGTCGCTGGTGGCAGGTTGAGCTCGATAACTCCAATCTTGATTGCGGTTGCTGTTGACAACAACAACGGAACCAAAACGACCATTAAATTCATCATGGGAAAAATATTGATCTCCAGAGGCTTGAATTCTCTGCTTCCTCTTTTAGATGGTTTATACGCCATATTTATTTATTCCCTGTCAACAAATTAATGAGTTTAACAGTATGTTCATCGATTTCATCGATGATTTTTTTGGTTTTGCTGTGTAACAAAGTATAAAAGACATTTGCAGGAACGGCAATGACCAGGCCGGTTAATGTTGTATTCATTGCTGTCGAGATACCGGCAGCCAAAAGCCTTGCTTTTTCCGTCGGATCAATCCCGGGAGCAGATACTGCGCGAAAAGATAAAATTAGTCCGAAAATGGTTCCCATTAAACCCAACAAGGTGGCTACATTGGCCAACATTGCCAAATAATCCGTACGCCTTTCCAGGCGGGGAATGACCTCCAGCATGCCTTCGTCAACGGAATTCTGAACGGTTCTAAAATCAACCTCTTCTTTATTGACAACAGCATGCAAACCAAAGCTGACTACCTTGGGAAGGGCGCGCTCACCAGCCCGCTTGCAGAGTTCATAGGCATCCTTGATTTTACCGGCTTTGACCAGCTGACGAACCTGTTTCATAAACTCGTCAGCATTGATATCGCTTTTTATATAAATATAGATAGCGCGCTCTACGGCAATCGCAACTGTGAAAACAGCTGGAATAAGCAAAATATACATGAACTGCCAGCCGGCCACATCCGGACTAAAATTTCTTAAAATTTCGGACATCGATTCCTCCTTATCTCAACATTAGGATCCAAGAAAACAAAAATATATCCTTAATTCTCCTTTTTATCAAGCACTTTTTTCAGCTTTTCAATTCGGGCTGCGTTTTCCAGCTCTTTACCATACTCATCTATCAGCTTCGGTTTGGCTTTTAACTCTATATCAAAAGAACGGTAATGCAGCGGAAGATCTTCAACAGGTGTGTCCGTCCGTTTTGGAATCAGGGTTACCCGGGGTTGTTCTATAACCGCTTCAATATGTATCGGATTGAGGATCTGTTCCTCTGCCTGCCAGACATCCGGTGTTTCTTCCTCCTCGGTCGTATCTGCTTGAACCTCCTGTGCCGGACACGTTACCGCCGCTATGAATAGAAAAATAGTCATAATTAACACTTTTAGCATGATCTCTTCCCTCTAAATCTCTGACTCGATTCTGTGGTTCAAATTTTTTCGTACTTTATCCCACTGCGGAAGACTTTTTACTTCAAGGCTGGCACATAATCCTTCCAGACCCTTTCGATTGTTGCGCGCGTGGATGGCAATGACATTTTTACCGTCGACCAGCAAATCCGAAAGAGTAAAAACCGCTTCTTCTTCCTCTTTGCCGACAAGCCGTTTGATCAAATCGCCATTAAAGTAAATGCTTATCATCTGATCCGATTCTATTTCGATCGAACAGGATACAGCAAGTCCTTTAACTGAAAACGACTTGCGAAAATAGACTTCCCGCGGGGCTTGCCGTGAGACAGAATCAAGAGTGGAAACGGTTGACGTATCATGTACGGGTGATTTCCAGATGCAACCTTCGGGATCGACAACGGCTGCCGTGGACCAGCTGGTATCGGCAAAATCGGGACGCATCCATCCATCCTCATGTACCCCTCGCGTCAGCCAGGTGGTATCGGTGTTAAAATGATGCGTTTCAACCGTCATCCCCAGCAAACCAGCATACTGTTCCGGATCAAAACGAACCAGCTGTAAAGTTATAGTTTTGGTATAGATATTATCAGCATTATATTCCTGTGCTTTTTCATACCCAATTTCCAGGGCTGCCTGTTCAATTCGTCTCAACGCAAAGTAATTGCTCTCAAACGTAAACAAACCTTCCTCATAGATGGGTCTGCCACTGTCCAAAAACCGGTTGCGCGCCTGGTCCCCGAGAGATTTTGCGGTGCGGCTCAGCGTTTCACACCGCATGGCATAGACAAAAACGGTATGAAAGAGCGAGTCTCTGCTGCTCTGTATATATTTCCTCTCGATACGCAAATCTGCAGCGGTTTTAATAATCTCATCATATTTCTGAACCGCAATTGCAAAGGTTTCCCGGCTGAACCCGAGAATATTGCCGATTTGCTCTGAGAACGTTTGCAGGTCATTCAAAACCTGATCAAACGATTCGCCGCCGAAAACCAGTTTTCGATAGGATTGAAAATTGTCTGACACATGATACAAGCCATATAGGGCCAAATCAGAATAGCGGTTGGGAATAACATTACGACTCTGAATAATTTCCAGTTTCGCCATTTCAACCCATTGTGACTGAATAGAAAACGAGTCCGCTTCCACAAGTGCATTTTTTAAGCTTTTAAAGGTATCCAGAATAAGAGGCGTAATGGCATTTTCGATTAGTTTTCGCCGGTAAACCAATTCGGAATAGTCGTCCAAACCGGAAGGAATCGGTGCCCGCATGACCGCTTCTGCAGATTGCAAGGCGAGAAACCCGATTTGATAATTGGTTTTTGAAAGACCGATTTTAGATTTTTGAATATAATTGCCGGCAATGCGCAAAACACTATCCTGTTGTACAATCGTGTTCGAATCCGTCTCAACGATAATTTCCGCCGAAGCTTCTTCGAGAATAAATTTCCGATAGCTTTGGGCCAACGACGTCAGAGAGAGTATCGAATTTCGGTAGGCGCGGGAAGCGCGTTCATAGAGGATCCTTGCCGCGTCGTTTACTTCCTTCCGGGCCACAGCCTGCCAGGTCGGATCCCGCTCGGGAATTTCCTGTTTGGCCCATGTTTGAGCAAATTCTTCATACACCTGACCAATTAAAAACGTGGCCTCGTAAACGCGCGAAGTGCCATAGGATGCGACGTTTCCCAGGTGCCGGACGATTTCGAGCAGGTATTCTTTCTTTTCTGTTTTGCTCCGTTCCAGTTCAGCTTCCGGAAGCTGAAAATGAATTTGCTTAAATTGAACAAACTTTATCTGGGCCATGGCAAATTCCGATTCTGCAGCAAAATAGATATTGCCCTCTTCATTCCGCTCTTCCAGGTCCCGGTTCTGTAACAGCGCTTTTTGAAATTCCACCAGAGCACTGCGCATCTGCTGCCGCCCTCTCAGATGCATACCCCTTCGGTAAAAAGCCTCAACAGATTTCGGACTGTCGGGAAATAACTCCACATACTCTTCATACCCTTCAAACGCCTCCTCGCTTTTATTCATTTGCTCATAAAAACGCGGAATCTCAAAAGCCAGCTCATCTGCCTGTTCGTCTTTGGGAAAACGCTGTAAAAAAAGCTGGTTGGCGTTGATCGCCCGTTCATATTCAAATGCTTTGGCATAGTACAAACTGGCGTTATATAGCGCATCCCGCGCTTGTTTTTCGTCCGGATGAATGGTGGCAAGACGCTGGTAGGTCAGCGCAGCATTGTGATAATCACCGAGTTCGACATAGTCAAAGGCGAGATTGTTCTGAGCGTCGTAAATATAAACAGAGTTTGGATGCGTAGCGAGTAAATAATTGTAGGATTCGATTGCACGCATATAATCATTGGCTTTATCATACTCAACAGCAGCATTAAAAAGCGCCAAATCTGCAAACTCACTGGTCGGAACTTCCTTTACGACTCTTTGGTATTCCTTACCCGCTTCGTAATGCTGGTTGCTTTCCGCAAGCATTTCTGCGTTCAGGTAAATGGATTCAGCCAGCCGGCGCCTGCCCCGCTGCCGAATCTGTTCAGACGCGTCGCTGTTTACAATCTTTCGGGCAATAATCTCCGAACTCTGAAAATCCGCTTTACCAAAATAACTCTCCATAATGGCAAATTGAGCCTGTGCCACCTGCTCATTTCCCGGAAAATGCCGCATAAGCGTTTTAAAATATTTGAGTGCCTGGCGAAATTGATTATGACTATAGTAAAGTGCACCGGCATTGGCGAGAAATAACGGCGTTTCCTCTTCGTGCGGGAAAAGTTTGATAAAATTATCATAAGCGTCCGCCAGTTTTTGTTCCGGCCCGCTCAGATTACTTTTCTCTAATTTCATTCTGGCACGAAAGTTAAAGCCCTCTATCCCCTCTGCCGCAGCTTGCTGGCGAAGCTCCTCAATCGAAAGCGTCTGCTCTTCAGACGCTTGTTCTTCGGCTTCTGCCACCTCGGTCATTGCCGCATCCCGTGCAAGCGCGACAGCATTTTTGGCCGCATACCGCTGGTAAGGGCTGTCCCAGTATCTGTTGCTAATCTCAATATATTCCGCATAAGCGGAATCCACCCGACCCAGCTGTGTATCCAGAATAAGGGCCATATTCCAATGAATGTGCTGAGCGCTTGAATCATTTGGAAAAGCCTGCAAATATCTGCGACTCTCCACCACAGATTTTGAGTAAATATCTTTACGTTCGGTTTCCTGTGCTGTATTATACAAAAAGGTGATATTATCACGAAGAGCCGTTTCAGCATATCCCAGTGCTTCTTCCCGTAAGGCTTCATCCGGATTTTGCTGCCACCAGTCGGTGCCGGGTCGATAGTTATCAAACAATTGATCCCTCGCCACATAGGCATAAGTTTCATTGTCCGAACGGCGATAACAAATCACAATATTATTCTGAATCCGGGGCGCTATAGGAGCGGTGGGATAACGATTCAACAAAAACTCGTAGCTTTGAATGGCTTTTTCATAATCCTCTTTTTCTTTCATATAGGCGTCACCCATCCGCTTTAAAATGTGGACGCCATAATCCCGCCCCCCGATTTTTTGCAGATACGAAGCGGCTGCCTCCGGCCCGCCCTTTTCAACGAAACAAATTCCAATGTATTCAATAGACTCGTCCAAAACGGCAGGATTGCTGTAACGGTTTTCCGGATCATATTTCTTTGCATATTGTACATCGTCGGCCAAAAGAGTAAAATAGGAAATCGCTTTCTCATATTGATTCAGGCGATAATAACTCCAACCGAGCCGGTAAAGCGCCTCATTGTAGCGCGGGCTGGTTTTAAATTCGAGCACCTTCTCAAAATAGGAAATGGCCGTATGAATATCATTGATCGGCGGATTGAAATAATATTCCCCTAACCTCATTAAAACATCGGGCTCCAGCTCAGAATAGGGAAACAATTCCAGCACCCGGTTATAGTAAACAAAAGCACTGTCGGCGTGACCGCTTGTTTCATAGAGCAGACCGATATTAAACAAAGCATCGTCAACCAGCTCACTGTGCGGATAGTCATTTACCAGCTGATTATACAGGTCGACCACCCCTGAGTAATCTTTTTTCGGTTCCGACGGGAGGGAATCAATCTCATTTTGCTGGTATAGTGATATGAGACGATCATATTCTCTCATCTGTTCTTCAAAACCTTCGTCCACATCTTCTATATAGAGCTCGGCAAGACGAATGAGCACTCTGTCTCCGACCCGGCTGTTGGGATTCCTCTCCAGAAACATCTCTGCATCGCGAATTCCTTCCTGGCGCAGAACCGTTTTTTCGTGTTCCAGCTTGCTGATCTGTCGTTGATAATAACTCCGGAATTTTAACAATTCATCTATGGAAAATTGTTCAGTCACTGTATCATCAATAGCATCGGATAACGGTGCTGCATTATCAGCGCTCTCCTGAGCCCAAATCATCGTGGCGAAGAAAAATGTACCTAAAATGACAAGCCAGGTCAGAAATTGCTTAATCATCCCTGAATTCCTATGGTTTTCATCGTTGCAGTAAACCGATTAATCCTCTATAAGCTGCTGAAGCCTGTATTCCCAGTTCTCGGATTCACGCTCAGATGTATCAAAGTAATATTTGTTAAAATAGGTCTGCTTTTCCAGTTGTTCTAATTTTATTTTTCGCGACAACCATCGTTTTTGCAAGACCTGTATCTCTTCGTTAAATTCCTGCAAACGGCTCTCAAGTTCCTCCTTACGAGCCTGCAGAACATCCCGAATCATCTGCAATCGCGAAGCGTAATCACCGATCTGATCCACTTTATCCTGACGCAAATTATATACGATTTTGCTTACTTGATATCCGGCATAGTCACTCCAATAGTCAAGCCGGGATTGTGGTTCACCCGGCACTTGCTCCGTAATCCATTCCCGAAATTTGCTCAGGCGGGTTTGCAAATGATTCAAATCACCATTCAGAATCTCCAAATCGAGTTTATCCGAAAAGGATAGTTCCGCAGTGGTTATATTGCTCAAGTTATTGATGGAATTTTCGAGCCGGCGTTTTTCCAGGTCCAAATTTCTGTAAAGATCAACAAAATTATCCCGCTGCCAGATCAAATTCGCCTCCATGGCTGCCAGGGGAAAATCGATTAAATAAGTCGTATTGACAACGTCCCGGTCGCCCTGAAACGTTTGCAAAACCCGTAAAAGCCTCTGTCGTTGCTCCAATGCTTTTGCCAAAACTTCCGGCCGCTCCATCTCTTCAGCCCACTGAATCACCCTGTCCAGGTCATCGAGATGATGAATAATATCCACACGTTCATCCTGATAATCCTGAATCAGACGACTACCGCTATCTCCCTTTTGATGGATGCGGAACAAGAGCCGCGACAACCGCTCCTGCATCTCCTCTATTCTATAGTATAAAATTTCCTGACGCATTTCCAGTGACTCTTCTTCGATAAGACCAAGTTGTTTCTTTTGGCTGAGAATACGGTTTCGCTCGCTGTGATAATCCTTTGCAACATTCATCATTTTTCTGGCCCGGATGACATAGCGATAATTCTGTAAAGCACTTTCAGGTTGGCCAAGCAATTGCTTGCAATGTGCCGACAAAACCAGTGCTTCATAGGAATAGTTGGATGCAAGATGATTGCGAAGCAATTGATACGATTGATCAATAGAGCCCTGATAATTCCCGACACGCAAGGAAGACCATGCTTTTCCAATCAGGGCATTATCAAATCCCTTGAACCCCTGTGACACCTGCTCAAAATAGTTGCGGGCATTCATAAAGTCGTTGCGCTGATAATAGACCATACCCAACCGCAAGAGCGCACTATTCCGAATATAAGCAACATCTAAATTTGTCCAGGGATAACTTTCCTTGCCGGCAAGCGCCTGAAAAACCGGAATCGCAGAATTATAATCATCAAGATTCAGGTAAATAACGCCCTTTAAAAGCATAGCCGGCAAATGAAATCTGCTCGATTTGGAAATTTGATCCAGAATACGATTCGCATCGTGATATTGAGTATTGGCAAAGTATTTGTTGGCGGCTTTATAATGAGAATAGGACAAAAGGTCACCGCTCGCGAGCGAATCGAGCTCAACGATCCGTTCATAAAGAGCGAAAAATGCAGCCGACCCCTCGTATTTGTCTGCGTGTTGCAATAACCTCACCAGCGCGTCGACATGAAAAGGTGTCGCTTTGGGTTCGCCGGCGACATCCATGAACTTAAACTTGGCCCGTTCAAAAGCCTGTTGATGATATAGCGCTTCACCGAGATAATAATGTATTGCTGTCAACCGTCCAAAGTAAGGTTCATAGGTATCGATAATATCCTGAAACTGGAATTCGCTGACGCGATACAAGCCATTGGCATAATTGAGCAAGGCATCCTTGGTTTGGGCGGTCAGCAAACGCTGAATGTCCTTTTGATCGGATCGCTTGATAATTTCATAGCGAATGGCTTTGTATTTTGCCAAATGGGTTTCGACATCAATAATCCGCTCATTCTTCCAGACTTTAATAAAGTCACTGGTGGTATGAGAAATATCTTTTTGCAAATCACCGACAACGAACAAATCATATACAGAGCGGTCAAGGCTGTCGACCAGATTTTTTTTCATCTGGGAAATCCTGTCCCGATTGGTCTGGCTGCGTTCTCTGGCAATCGTGTCAAGAGTCTTTACCACATCATGAATTCTTTCCGTTTCCAGCTGATAACGGATATAATCCTCTTCTGAAAGAGGGCCCAATCGTCCCCAGCGACTGAGAACCTTGTAAAGTTTCTGTTTCTGCTCATCAACCAGCAACAGCGCTTTTTCATTTTTTTGCGTCACCGCACGCTTTCTCAAAAATTCCAGTGTATCATATATACCCAGCATGGTATCCAGTTCAGCCGTATAGTCATCTATGGTTTCGCCCACCCGCTCGGCGGTATATATGCCTTTATCATATATTTCCCGGTTTTCCAGACCGGAAACCAGAATGGACTTAATATTGTGAACCTCATCATATGCCTCTATTTGATCTCCATATTCGGCTATCCGCTCGAGATGCTGCAGGTTATCGTATAACTGGAGAAGAAGTTCGAGTTCCTGTGTATAATCGGATATTAAAGAGTCCTTGGGTCCTTCAATAACCGTAATCGCTTCCTGAACCACGTTTTCACGGCCTTTGAATTCCCTGTTGATCAAATCCACCATTTGAACCACTTGCATTTCTCTTGCCATTAAATCTTCAACAACGTGATCGGTCTGCAGAGAAAGATAATGAAACAACCGATCCTGAAAAGAAATGCCGGGCGCGCCATCCTGGAGAGGTGTGGCAGTGTACGAATGGCAGGGAAAACAGAACAGGATGGAAAACATCCCGACTATGAGCATATAATATTGGCGGATTTTACACATCAACCTTTATCTCCGTACTTATAAACCAAGCGGCACCGATCATTGCAGGGCGCCACAAAATCATATAAAAAAATAATATAAAGAATTTTGCAGTATGTCAAGCAAATTATCGTAATTAAATCAAAGTAAGGAAAATAAAACAGACCTACAATTTAAAACTTGTTGTTTAAAAGAAACGATATGAATCCTGTTTAGGGCGCGCTGGAATGACTATTGTGCCCTGGCAAAATCGAGACCTGATTGTTTCTGCTTCAGGCGCTCCAAGGCGCGTTCACAGGCTTTTTCAGCCCGCTCGAGATCGATTTCCTCTACCGCCTCGACACTTTCCACCAAAAAAATAACTTTATCCTTAGCAACCTCACAATACCCTCTGCTAGCCGCATAGCGTTGCATACCCTTGTCACAACGTATTTCAATGATTCCGGTTTTTAAAAGGGTTAAAAAGGGCGCGTGGCGAGCTTTGAGGCCAAAATATCCGCCGGTGCTCAATGCGCTTACATGATAAACCCCATCTATGGATATCACACGCTCGGGAGTAATGATTTCAATTTTAAATTTATTCTCTTTCATGATTTAATGAACCCGGGCTATATAGACATCATCTCCCCGGATTTCTCAATGGCCTCTTCAATTGTACCCACCATGTAAAACGCCTGTTCAGGCAAGTGGTCATGTTTGCCTTCAATAATTTCCTCAAACCCTCTGATTGTCTCCTCCAATTTGACATATTTCCCCTTTTGATCCGTAAACTCTTCAGCTACAAAAAAGGGTTGCGAAAGAAATCTTTGAATTCGCCTGGCACGGTTGACAATTACCTTGTCTTCATCAGATAACTCTTCCATACCCAAAATAGAAATGATGTCCTGAAGGTCTTTGTACTTTTGTAAAATCTGTTGTACCTGACGCGCAACAGTATAGTGTCTTTCCCCCACGATCCTGGGATCGAGGATCCTGGATGTTGAGTCGAGCGGATCGACAGCCGGATATATTCCCATTTCAACCAGCTGTCGATTGAGCACGGTGGTAGCATCGAGATGCGTGAATGTGGTAGCAGGTGCCGGGTCCGTCAGGTCATCCGCAGGGACATAAATCGCCTGCACCGATGTGATGGAGCCCTTGTTCGTAGAGGTTATTCGCTCCTGCAGTTCGCCCATTTCTGTTGCCAGGGTCGGCTGATAGCCGACAGCCGAGGGCATGCGTCCCAGCAGAGCGGAAACCTCTGATCCGGCCTGGGTAAAACGAAAGATATTGTCGATAAAGAGCAACACATCGCGATTTTCCTGATCGCGAAAATACTCCGCTATGGTTAATGCTGTCAACCCCACTCTTAAACGAGCGCCGGGAGGTTCATTCATCTGCCCGAAGACCATTGAAACCTTGGATTCGGTTAATTTTTCCATATTTAAAACACCGGCTTGCCGCATCTCCAGCCAGAGATCATTTCCTTCCCGGGTCCGCTCTCCGATGCCACCGAAGACTGAAAATCCACCCCGATAGATGGCGATATTATTGATCAATTCCATGATCAGGACGGTTTTACCCACTCCGGCTCCGCCGAAAAGTCCGATCTTCCCCCCTTTGTTATAGGGTTCGAGCAAATCGATCACTTTAATTCCGGTCTCCAAAACCTCTTGTTTGACGTCGAGATCGGTCAAGTCCGGCGCCTCGCGGTGTATGGGCCATCTCTGCTCTGTCTCAATAGGGCCCATTTCGTCAATTGGCTCACCGACAACATTCAACAACCGCCCCAGAGTACCTTTTCCAACAGGTACACGAATCGGATGGCCGGTATCCTCGACTTTGCCCCCGCGCTGTAAGCCGTCTGTAGAATCCATAGCCACACAACGGACCGTGTTTTCACCAAGGTGTTGTACCGCTTCCAGAACAAGTTGAGACTTGTCTTTGCGTTCAATTTTCAAGGCGTTATAAATCGCAGGCAATGTACCTGATTCAAAATAAACATCAATGACAGGGCCAATGATCTGCGTAATTCGACCGACATGTTCCACCAGAATCTCTCCTACCAGAAAACCATTTAGACCAGACTATTATTTTTACCCTTTTAACGCTTCCGCACCCGCAACTATTTCTGTGATCTCTTTTGTGATCGCTGCCTGTCGGGCCTTATTATAAGAAAGCGTTAATTCCTTTATCCTCTCTTCCGCATTATCCGTAGCGGATTCCATCGCTGTCATTCGGGCACCAAATTCGGAGGTACTGGATTCTAAAAGCATGCGCCACAGTTGAAACTTTATGCTCATCGGACAAAGATGGTCGAGAATCATATAAGGCGATGGTTCGTAAATAAAATTGACCGGAAACGCTTCCTCAACAGGCTTGACCGCTTTGATCGGCAAAACCTGTTCGACCACAATTTCCTGACGAACAGCTGATTTAAATCGGGAATATATTATATATATCCGGTCGAGTTTTTTCTTTTCATAAAATCGCAACAATGTGACCGCAATATCATGTGCGTGTTTAAATTCCAGATGGTTGAAAAGGTCAAGCCAGTGAGCTGCAATATTTTGCTCGCGTCGCTTAAAATGCTTGTAGCCCTTGCGGCCAATAGTCATTAAAAAACTCTCTTCCGCCTCGCCGGCACTTTTTTCAAGTTCTTGTCGGGCACGGCGAATTAAATTGGCATTAAACCCGCCACATAACCCTTTATCCGAGCTTATCAAGACATAACAGACGCGTCTGGAAGGCCGGATTTCAAACAAGGGATGCAAGGTCTTTCCGGAACGCGCTTTTACATGTCCGAGCACCCTGGCCAATTCATCCGCATAAGGCCGAGTGTTGAGCAAACGCTGCTGAGATTTGCGCAATTTGGTCGCGGCAACCATTTTCATTGCCCGGGTGATCTGCTGCGTGCTCTTAACTCCGACAATCCTGTGTTTAATATTTCTAAGCGTTGCCATATGACTATTCCGTTACGAATATTTTAACAAATTCCTCACACGCCGTTTCCAGCGCTTTTTCTGTTTCCTCATCTATCTCTTTTTTCTCCGAGATATGTTTGAGGGCCGTCGGGTGCGTCGAATCCAGAAATTTTAAAAATTCTTCTTCTGCCTGTGATATGTTATCAACGGGAATCTGATCGACAAAACCACAAGTGGCCAAAAAAATGACGGCGATTTGCTGTTCCAGCGCTATTGGCCGATATTGTTTCTGTTTGAGAATCTCAACAAGCCTCTGACCCCGTTCCAGGCGATGTTGAGTCGCTTTATCCAGGTCTGACCCAAATTTTGCAAACGATTCCAGCTCTCTGTACTGAGCCAATTCCAGGCGAAGCTGACCGGCAACCTGTTTCATAGCTTTTACCTGAGCATTGCCACCGACACGTGAAACAGAAAGCCCCACATTTAAGGCCGGCCGAATGCCACTGTAAAAAAGATTGGATTCCAAATAGATCTGTCCATCGGTAATCGAGATCACATTGGTGGGAATATAGGCACTAAAGTCACCCGCCTGTGTTTCGATGATGGGCAAAGCGGTTAACGAACCGCCACCCAGATCGTTATTTAACCTGGCAGCGCGTTCCAAAAGCCGCGAATGAAGATAAAAAACATCTCCCGGATAAGCCTCGCGGCCCGGGGGACGGCGCAATAAGAGAGAAACCTGGCGGTATGCCCAGGCGTGTTTGGATAAATCATCATAGGCCACCAATGCATGCATTGAATTATCGCGAAAATATTCACCCATGGTCGCACCGGCATAGGGTGTAATATATTGCAAAGGCGCCGGTGAATCCGCCGTCGAGGAAACCACAATCGTATGGTCCATTGCACCCTGATCTTCAAGCGTCTTTACAACCTGGGCAACCGTAGAAGCCCTTTGACCAATGGCCACGTATATGCAGACAACATCGGTATGGCGCTGGTTGATAATGGCATCTACAACCAGAGCGGTTTTGCCGATCTGACGATCACCGATAATTAATTCCCGCTGTCCCCGGCCAATCGGAATCATGGCGTCGATCGCTTTAATTCCGGTTTGAAGGGGCTCCTTCACCGGCTGTCTCTTTACGACGCCCGGAGCTTTGCGCTCAATGGGCAGATGTTTTTCAGCTTTAATCGGACCCTTGCCGTCCAGAGGCTGACCAAGAGGATTAACGACCCGCCCCAGCAATTCAGGCCCCACCGGAACGGTAACCACACGCCCCGTCCGTTTGGCGGTGTCGCCCTCCTTAATATAGCGATCCTCTCCAAAAAGAATGCAACCGATATTGTCTTCCTCGAGATTCAACGCCATACCATATACGTCATTGGGAAATTCCAGGAGCTCCATAGAGACAACATTTTCCAGACCATACACCCTGGCTATGCCGTCTCCAACTTGAAGAACTTGTCCAACTTCTTTTACCTCGATCTCCTTTTCAAATTTTTCGATTTGCTTTTTAAGAACCGAGGTGATTTCTTCTGGTCTAATGTCCATTTTTTCTACCTGATCTGCTATAGGGTATTCTTCTGTCCTTTGTTGAATAACATTGATCCGGGCTTTCAATAGTCTGATTACGATGGAAGATAAATCTGCACTGGTTCATGATTCTCAAAACAAGCGGCAGACCAGAAAGTTTGCAATTTTTAGGCATATAATGACACCCGCAGTAGTTAAAACATTTTGTTCAACGCTATAAAAAAAACCTCTTGTCATTTCTTAATACGATCCTTGACAATTAGAAAACCCGTTTATCCGGTTTGAGCAGACGACTCAGATTATTCAATTGATTGCGCAAGCTCAGATCATATACAGTATCATCGATTTTTATGACTATACCCCCTAAAATGGATTTATCTATTGTTTTATCCAGCCGAATGTCAGAGTGGAAGAACACTTTTAAACGCTGTTCCAGTTGATTCTGCTCTTCTTTGTCGAGTTCTACAGGCAGAATAATCTTGAGCCGTAATCTGTTTTGCTTTACATCATACAACCGTTTTATTTCAAAAACCAGCTGGGGCAGATAATTCTGTCTGCCCTTTTTTATCAACAGAATCAGAAAATTACAACAAAGGGATGAAACGCTTGTGGCAAAAAGATTTTTAAATATCTTTATCTTTTCCCGCTTCCCGATTGCCGGAGTCAATAAAAACCACCGGAAAAGTTGGTTGCTTTGGAACAACGCTTCAAATACACCAAGCTGCTGCAAAACTGCTTCTATTTGCCCCCTTTCTTCAGCGAGTTCCCAAAGCGCTTTGGCATATCTTTTGGCAAGAGGATGAATTATCAAATTAATTTACCCAAATCATTTATGGATTCCCGAACCAGCTTTTGGTGTTCTTTCTTTGATAATGAGCTTTCGATTATCTTGGCGGTAGCACTAAGCGACAATTCAACAACGATATTTCGAATCTCGTCAACAGCCTTGTTGCGGCTCTTTTCGATTTCCACATTCGCCTTTTCAATCATCTGATCCGCTTCCTGGCGGGCCATCTGAGTAATCTCTTCTTTGGCTTTCTCTGCAGATTTTTTGCCGGCTGCAATAATCGCCTGCGCTTCCTGTTTCGCTTCCTGAATCAGCATCTGCTGTTGTTGTATCATTTTCTCTGCTTCTGATTGTGCTTTTTCTGCCTGCTCCAGAGAATCCCTGATTTTTTTTTCCCGCTCTGTCAGCATTTGTAAAAGCGGCCGCCAGCCGATTTTGTAAAGAATAAACAAAAGCCCTGAAAAGGTTACAATGGTCCAAAAAATTGTGCCACCGCTGGGTGTTAGTAATTCCATTTTCTCCTGCCTGGTTTATTTTATAGCCAACAGAAAACATATAGCGGCTGACAACAGGGCAACACCCTCAATCATTGCCGCAGTAATGATGATAGCCCCGCGGATATCACCGGCGGCCTCGGGTTGACGTGCGATACCCTGTATGCCCGCACGTGCCAGTTTACTGATCCCAAATGCAGCGGCAAAGGTGACCGCGGCAGCTCCAATACCAGCTGTTACATAAGCTACTCCTTGAGCGTCCATTTACCCTCCTTGTAAAAATTTTTTTAAGGTCGATATTACTTTTTAACTTTTAATGCTCCTCTGATATTGCCCGCCCGATAAAGATCGCGGATAAGATAGTAAATACATAAGCCTGTATAAATGAAATCAGTATTTCCAGGAGTGCTGAAAAAATCATAATAAAGAGGGGAAAAACAGATGCCAGCCAGTTTTTAAAGATAAAGATGATCATCATCAACGCAAGAATTGTGATGTGCCCGGCCATCATGTTGGCAAACAGCCGTATCGCCAAAGCAAAATGTTTGGTCAACAGACCCAAAATTTCAACCGGCACCAGAATGATTTGAACAAAAAAAGGCGTACCGGGGGGAATAAAGGTTTTCAGATATCCCAGACATCCATGCGTACGGATACCCGCATATTGACCGACCATTAGGGTGAGTAGGGCGAGACCTGCGGTGACGCTGATATTTCCGGTTGCGGTAGAGCCGAAGGGAACCAGCCCCAAAAGATTGCAGAGAAGAATGAAAAAAAAGGCGTTTAACAAATAGGGCGCATACTGTTTTCCATTCTCGCCAAGATTAGGTAGTATAATATCATTTCGTAAATATTCAACAAATGCCTCCAACAAATTGGCAAATCCCGTAGGCACAATTGTGTTTGTCCTGAATGTAACTGCAAAGGCCAAAATGAGCAGAGCACAAGCCACCCACATCATCACAACATGGTTGGTAATGGTCAAATCAATACCGAACACCGTGGGGAGCTTGATAACGGGTTGCTGAAGAAGATGGTGCATGATAAAATCGGAATCTGCAACACCATGCTCAGCAACATGCTGTGCATTATCGTGTTCCTCCACCATCCGGTTTATACCCAGTTTTAGCATCACCTTTCCAGCTCTTTAATTCACTGTTGACAAATCTGATCTCCTGGATTTGCAGGAATAGATAAAAGAGAAAAAATGAAAATATAAACCCTGCTACAGAATATTCAGTGAACTGTACAAGCATGAACAAAACAAAAGCGAACAGAATGAATCGAATGGCTATACCGCCCAGGATAACGATTAAGAACAGAGTCTGTTTCTTCTTAAACGCCCGGCGAATCGACAAATAGCCACTAACAATGTACAAAAGACCCAGGACATATCCTAAAGTAATGGATATAACCATATTTTTACTGCTTGACACAAGTGCGATGATGAAAACAAAAGCGTAAACCAGGAGAGTAAAAAATACGAGTCTTATTAAACTGCTTTGATTATTTCTCATTCTTTTCTTTATTCCGGTCCGGATATACTTTTCGATAAAGGGTTAGAAATCCTGATGCACCTCCTAATAACAATCCGAGAATGATAAAGAGCGGCAGTGTATTCAGTCGCATATCAAGCCAGTATCCCAACGCAACGCCCAGGCAGACCGCAATGGCGAATTGAAAACCCAAATTTAAATAGGGACCAATATCCCCGAACCAAGATGGCATATATCGTTATTGCTCTTCGGACGACATATTGTTTTGTATGTTTTTTTCTGCCGGATTTTCATCCGCCTGTCCCATGGAGCACTTGCCTTCGAAAATGGCGCCCTCGTCGATAATCAGCTTGCCGGTAATCATTTCACCATTGAATTCAGATTTGCTTTCCAGCACGATAATATCCGATACGCGGGCATTGCCCTTTAGTTTGCCGCCGAGTATCAGACTTTTAACTTTAATATTTCCGATTACCTGCCCGTCTTTACCGATCACCAGGGTATCAGTGGTATCCACGTCGCCCTTGACCACACCATCGACCCGAAGACTGTGCTCCAGGCGAATGTTACCCTCAAACACAGTTCCTTTGCCAAGAATGGTATTGAGGTCAGCATTTTTTTCCGAACTTTTCATATCATTTTTTCCAAGCATGTCTATCCATTATGATTTAATTTTTGAAAAGGCTAAAATATATTCCTTGGGATCCAGCGGCTCACCATCCTTCCACATTTCAAAATGGAGATGAGGCGCAGAGCTTATTCCTGTGTTACCAAGCAGAGCAATGGGTTCCCCCTTTTTTGCGATATCACTTCGCTGCAACAACAGCCGCTGATTATGTCCGTAATAGGTAAAAAATCCATTTCCATGATACAAAACCAACAAATTACCCAAATCATATGTCCAGCCGGCAAAGACCACCACTCCATCAGCCGAGGCCCTCACAAAGGTACCGCTCGGAGCTGCAATATCGATTCCCCGGTGTGATGCTTTCTCAAAAGAATAAATAGATTTGAAATCACTGGTCAAAACGCCTTCAACCGGAAGATAGGTGGGAACACTGGCGACATAATCATGAATAGTTGATTTTGACCGCTGCAAAAAACCGAGCTTATCCTTGAGATCAACCCCTGCCTGCTCCACCTGAACCGGAGAAGGCGTTGAACGGGGCACGAGGTTCCGATATACGGTTACATTGTCACGGGCACTTCCTTCCACATCCAGCTGATTTTCCAATCCCAATGCAGCCCGGATTTTGGCCTGATCGATCTCTAAAGCTTCCGCTTGTTCCAGGAGTTGATATACTTTGTGGTTGTCCTTGTTGAGCTGGTGGTTCAATCTGACGAGCTCCTTGTTCCGCGACATGGTGTGAAACAAAAAATAATAGGAAATCAAACCAACGACCAGATGCAGGGCGAGAACAACGGCGAGTATCTTATAGAGCCGCATTTTTCTAACCGCAACAGAAAATGTGCGAGGTTCGGCTTGATCATCCGGAATAATCAAAATTTGAAAAAATTTGCGGTGTTTGGATTTTTTTAACAGCATCTTCATTCAGAGTTATTGCACATAAGAGAAACCAGCCGTTCCAGATCGTCATCGGAAAAATAGGCGATTTCTACCGTTCCGCCCTTGGATCTGGGTTTGATCGCCACTTTGGTAGCCAGACGCTGGCGCAACTTGTTCTCGACATCTTCGACGTAATAATTTACCGTCTCGTTTTTAGCCTTACCCGGCGTTTTGGGCTCTGTCATTTTGCGAACCAGCTGCTCGACCTGACGTACGGATAATCTTTTTTTGGTAATTTGTTGTAATGCTTCTATCTGTTTTTCAGCGGACGGCAATGCCAGCAATGCACGGGCATGACCCATCGATAAATCTTTATTCGACATACTGGTTTGTACGCGCCGGGGCAACTTTAACAATCTTAAAAAATTGGTTACGGTCGTACGGTCTTTTCCAACCTTTTCAGCAACCTGCTCCTGGGTTAGTTTACATTCATCGATCAAGCGACGATATCCCTGAGCAATATCTATAGGATTCAAATCCTCGCGATGAATGTTTTCAACAATGGCTAGCTCCAGCATCTCTTCATCCGAGGAAACATCGAGAATATAAGCTGGAATCTCCGGCAATCCCAAATCACGTACCGCTCGCAACCGGCGTTCTCCGGCGATCAATTGGTAGCCATCACCAAACATGCGAACCGTTACAGGTTGGACAACACCATTTTCACGGATAGAGTTTTTAAGTTCTTGTAGCGTCTCTGGGTCGAAATTCTCGCGCGGTTGAAAGGGGTTTGGGGAAATCGTGGAAACCTTAACAAACTCTATCCTGCCGGCAGTTTGTTTTTGATCGGAATCATCGGGTAATAGAGCTCCCAATCCTCTACCGAGAGCTTTCTTGTTCACCATTTTTTATTATTTCCTCAGCCAAACTCATATAATTTTCAGACCCTGTTGAAACAGCGTCATATAAGATAATAGGTTTTCCAAAACTGGGAGCTTCGGACAAACGAACATTGCGACTGACCACAGAATCAAAAACACGCCCGTCAAAATAACGCCGCACATCTTCAGCAACCTGACGAGACAAATTGAGACGGCTGTCGTACATTGTCAACAACACGCCCTCAACATCCAGATTTTTGTTAAGATGTTTTTGCACCAGCCTGATGGTATTCAAAAGCTGTCCCAATCCCTCCAGGGCGTAATATTCACATTGTATCGGAATAAGGACCGAATCAGAAGCGGTTAAGGCATTAATGGTCAACAATCCGAGCGAAGGAGGACAATCGATCAAAATAAATTTGTATTGATCGCGGATGGTTTCCAGGGCTCTGTTTAATCTATATTCACGAGATATTGTAGACACCAACTCAATTTCCGCACCGACCAAATTGATACTTGAGGGCAACAATTTTAAATATTCAAGGTCTGTATCAATAACCCCATTACCGACTTGTTCTTCATTGATAACCACATCGTAGATCGTTTTTTTCAACTTGCGGGAATCAAAACCCAATCCGCTGGTGCTGTTTGCCTGAGGATCCATATCAATTAACAGGGTTGGATATTCCGCTACCGCCAGGCAAGATGCCAGATTAACCGCTGTCGTGGTTTTACCAACTCCCCCCTTTTGATTTGCGATGGCAATCACTTTTCCCATTGCGCCAGCAACCTCCGTTTTCATCCAAAGTAAAATAATATAATCGAATATAACAATAAAATCAACCAAAAGTTTCATCCCTCACCAAAGCCACTTTTACCTTTAAACTTGACTCTTTTTGGTAAAAAATTTATTTTGCATAGGATTTTATCATAACATAAAACTCAAAAATGATGAAAGGACAACCGCCATGTCTTTGGTTAACAAATTAATCATTACCGTGATGCCCCTTATCCCCAAACCAATCGTCTGGATGGTCTCCAAGAAATATGTCGCCGGTTCAAAACTGGAAGATTCAGTCTCTACCGTCAAGACACTGAATGATAAAGGAATGGTGGCAACGATGGATGTGCTCGGTGAAAGTTCACATAAAAAGGAGGAATGCGAAGAGGCGGTTCAAGAGTACTTTGATGTGCTCGAACGTATCGATAAAGAAAAACTGAATTGCAATATATCCGTAAAACCGACCCAACTGGGTATGTTGATCGATACGGATTATTGCTATGAAAACCTGAAAAAAATTATCGACAAAGCAAAACATTATAACAATTTTGTGCGCATAGACATGGAAGACGCGAGCGTTACCGCTAAAACCATCGATGTTTTTCTGCGCTTGCAAAAAGAATATGATAACACCGGGATTGTCCTCCAGGCGTACCTGCGGCGAAGCCTGGACGATGTAAAACAGTTGGTAAAAACCCGCACCAACTTTCGTCTCTGTAAGGGAATCTATGTGGAGCCGAGAAAAATCGCCTACAAGGATCCGCAAACCGTAAACGACAATTTTGCACTCTTAATTGAAGAAGCGCTCAGTGCCGGCTCCTACGTTGGAATCGCCACCCATGATGAAAGAGTAACCTGGCACGGGCTAAAAACAATTCATAAACTCAACCTTGAAAAAGACCAGTATGAATTTCAAATGTTGCTGGGAGTCGATGAAGAATTGCGCGATATCCTGGTCAAAGAAGGGCACCGCATGCGCATTTACGTTCCCTATGGCAAACAGTGGCATCCCTATTGTATGCGGCGACTCAAGGAAAATCCTAAAATAGCGCTATACGTCGCCAAAGCCTTTTTCGGCATTAAATAAAACAACACTTTAAGCATAAAGGAACTCAACATGAAAAAAACAACTATCCTTATTTATGTCCTTTCCCTTCTGATGGTCCAATTTCTCTATGCAGACGAAGGTATGTACCTGATCGATCAAATCCCAAACCTGAATCTTGAAGAAAAAGGACTGCAAATACCCTCCGATTCTCTCTGGAACCGTACCAACGGTGGTGTCTCAGCTGCCGTTATCAGTCTCGGTGGCTGTACCGCTTCTTTTGTATCCCCCAACGGTCTTATCGTCACCAACCATCACTGTGCATACGGTGCCATTCAGCGCAACAGCACAGAAGAAAACAACCTCCTCGAAAACGGCTTTCTGGCCGCCTCTTACGAAGAAGAATTGCCTACTTTTGGAACCAACGTCTATATTCTGCAAAATTTTAAAGATGTAACCAAAGAGGTCCTTGAAGGAACCGAAAAGACAAATTCAGCAAAGGAACGGCACGATCAGATCGAAAAGAATATCAAAAAAATCGTAAAAGAGGCAGAAGAGGATACGACCATATCTGCGCGTGTGGCATCGATGAATTCCGGTATGTGGTATGTTAAATATATATTTACCCGCATACAGGACGTCAGGCTTGTTTACGCCCCTCCACAGAGTATCGGTAAATTCGGTGGAGATATTGATAATTTCGAGTGGCCCCGACATACGGGTGATTACGCCTTTTTACGCGCCTATGTTGGCCCGGACGGGAAACCGGCAGAACCATCAGAAAAAAATGTTCCTTTTCAGCCAAAAAGATGGTTAACTGTTTCAGATGACGGCTATAGGGAAAACGATTTCGTAATGGTCCTGGGGTTTCCGGGAGGGACTGCGCGTTATCGCACTTCCTTTGATATCGAGTATCGTCAATCCTTTTATTATCCATGGCGTATTGACATGCTGAAAAAATACATCAATTTACTGGAAAAACGCTCAAAAGAAGACCCCAAAGTGGAGATTAAACTGGCTTCACGGCTGAGCGGACTGAACAACTCGTTAAAAAACAGCACGGGACAATACGACGGGCTCCGGCGTACCAATCTGTTACAGCAAAAAAAGCTGTTTGAAAAATCATTCACCTCCTACCTGGAAAAAACACCGGAAGCAAAATCCAAATACGGACATATCCTGCCTGAAATTGAAAAACAATACCAGGAATTGATGGCCTATGAGCAAAAGCGCTATTTCGGATACTGGTTGAGAATCGCCAGCTCTGTTTTGGCAAGTGCGCAACGGGCTGTGACCTGGTTTGAAGAAAAGGAAAAGCCCGAACTGGAACGAAAACCCGGTTATGGCGATAAAGATATGCAGAGATCGCTCAAACGCCTGAAATATTCTTTTCGCAATTATGACGCCGAGACCGAAATGCGGGCATTGGCTCTGTTTTTCAGCCTTGCGCATGAATTGCCGGAAGACCAGCGCATTAAAACAATTGAAGCGATTGCTTCCGGTCAAAGCGGAACTGAAAAACGCAAAGACGAACAAGAGTATATAGAAAATCTCTATAAAAACAGCATGCTCACCACTTTGGAGGGAAGAGAAAAAGTCTTTGATCTATCGGTAAAGCCGGAAGCGTTTGAAAATGATCCGGCAATCGTTTTTGCACAAGCCCTGAAAAAAGAACTCGACCCTCTTGACGAAAAGGATAAAGAATTTGACGGTAGCATAACAGCCCTGCGGCCTCAATACATCCGTGCTCTGGCCGAGTGGCAGAGTACAAACATGTATCCTGACGCAAATGGTACCATACGGTTAACCTATGGGTATGTAAAAGGATATTCGCCCAGAGACGCTGTTGAATGTGACTATTTTACCAGCACCGACGGAATTTTACAGAAATATAGCGGTGATGATCCTTTCGATGTACCTGAAAAATTGCTCGGCCTGATACGCACTGCTGATTTTGCCCCTTATCGGGACACCAAAACCGATAAAATGCACGTCAATTTTTTGACAACCCTTGATACCACAGGGGGAAACAGCGGAAGCCCTGTTCTTAACAAACAGGGAGAGTTGATAGGATTGCTCTTCGACGGTAACTATGAAAGTATCGTTGCTGATTATATTTTCGACGAACCCATGACACGGTCAATTTGTGTAGACATTCGATATGTCTTATGGCTGATGAAAAAATTTGACGGTGCGGAAAACCTGCTCAAAGAGATGACCCTGTCATCATCAGAACAATAAAAACATAGGATAGAAAAAATGGATTCGCGGGCCAGAGCAAAAATTGAAGAACTGAAAAAAGAGATCGATTATCACAATTATCGCTATTATGTCCTGGATGACCCGGAAATATCCGATGCGAAATATGACCGTCTTTACAGGGAATTGACCAGGCTTGAAGCAGAGAATCCGGAGCTCATTACTCCGGATTCTCCTACCCGCCGGGTTGGCGCCTCTCCGCTGGAATCCTTTAATACCATCGACCATTCAATCCCGATGCTGAGCCTCGATAACGCATTAAATGAAAATGAGATACGGGAATTTGACCAGAGAATTAAACGGCTGTTACCTGAAGAAAAAATCATCGAATATATTTGTGAATTAAAGCTGGACGGCATTGCCATTGAACTCGTCTATGAGAATGGCATGCTCATCAGCGGTTCGACCCGGGGCGACGGCATCACCGGAGAAGATGTGACCCGCAATACGAAAACCATTAAAACCATACCATTAGCCCTTCGGGGAGAAAACACCCGGGGCAGAATCGAAATCCGCGGTGAAGTGATTATGGTCCACTCGGATTTTGAAAAGCTCAACGAAAAACGCCTCAAACATGACGAATCGCCATTTGCTAACCCGAGAAATGCTGCTGCTGGTTCTCTAAGACAGCTGGACTCTGCGATTACTGCAAAACGACCTCTCATGTTTTTCCCTTATGGAGTAGGGGAGTTTAACAACAAAGCCGGCATTGCAACACAATCGGATTATATCAACAGATTTAAGGAGTTTGGATTTAAAGTCAACCCGCACACAGTGGTCTGTCATGGTATTGACAAGGTCATTGAACAACATCTCGTTGCGCTCGATCTGCGCGAAAAACTGGATTATGAAATTGATGGATTGGTCGTCAAAATCAATCGTCTGGACCTGCAATCAATGCTGGGAATTAAAAGCAAAAGCCCCCGCTGGGCCATCGCCTGTAAATTCCCACCCCGTCAGGAAACCACACAAATACTGGAAATCGTCGCCCAGGTTGGCCGAACCGGGACGCTCACCCCGGTTGCCAATCTTAAACCGGTTAAAGTAGGCGGGGTTGTCGTCAGCAGGGTAACGCTGCATAATCAAGACGAAATCGACCGCAAAGATATACGCATCAACGACTGGGTTGTGATAGAGCGCGCCGGAGATGTCATTCCAAAAGTGGTTAAAGTAATAAAATCACGCCGTCGTGGCGGGGAACTGGAATATTCTCTGCCGCAAAAATGTCCGGTCTGCAATAGCGATACTTTCAAGCCGGAAGATCAAGTGGCCCGGCGATGCGTCAATCTCGCCTGCCCGGCACAAGTGAAGGAACGCATCCTCCATTTTGCCGCAAAAACGGCTATGGATATTGACGGAATGGGGGATAAGCTGGTTGACCAATTGGTAGACAAACATCTCATAGAGACGGTAGCCGATCTGTATAAACTCTCGGTTTCACAGCTGCAAAAGCTGGAACGCATGGGCCGAAAATCAGCTGAAAACATCATCAAGGCAATAGAGAACAGCCGGCAACGTTCGCTGGAGCGGCTGCTATATGCTTTGGGCATACGTTTCGTCGGTGAACATGTTGCCCGTATTTTGACACAGCACTATAACAGCTTGAATCAATTAAAAGAGGTGAGCACCGACGAATTGATGGCAATTCCCGAAATCGGCCCAAATGTTGCAAAAAGTGTTGTTTCCTTTTTTCAAAATCCGCAAAATCTCCAAATTATTAAAGAACTCGAAGAACAGGGTCTTAATATTAAGACGGAACAAACAGATAAAAGCACCGTTCTTGATAATAAAGTCTTTGTTTTCACCGGTGTTCTGAAGAGTCTCCGCCGTAGCGAAGCCAGGCGTTTGGTGGAGAATGCAGGCGGCCGGGCCACCTCTTCAGTCAGCAAAAACACAGACTATGTCGTTATAGGTGACAATCCGGGTTCAAAGGCCGACAAAGCCAGGGAGCTGGGTGTCACCATAATTTCAGAGGAAGAATTTCTGAAACGAGTCAACAAGGGTTGGCAGCAATCGAAGAAAGCAATATAAACATGAAAAAATTAATCGTCATTATACTGTTCATGACGCTTTTTAGCGCATGCAGCAATGCTCCCAAACAAAATTCTCTGACATTTGTGACCTTTGATGAAGAGATGTCGCTTGGAAAACAAATGGTCATTGAAAATGCGCGGCGATTCAAACTGATCCGCAACATGAAAATCAATGACTTTGTCAACAGGCTGGCAAAAGAAATCGGCCATGTTTCTGAATGGGATGGATTGACCTATACGGTCTATGTAATCAACGAACCGGATGTATGCCACTTTTCTCTGCCGGGAGGGCATGTTTATCTTTTTCGGGGAATTTTAGATCAGGCTGAAAACACGGCGCAGGTTGCCGGTATTATCGCGCATGAAATAGCACATATCGCCCACCGGCATGGTGTAGATCGCTTGTCGCAAAAGTATGCTTATGCGTTGGCCGCTCAGAGTGTTGTCGGTGAAAATCCCGAGATCGCCTCGCACCTTATTCGCAATCTATATACTGAAGCAACTATTCTGGATTACCCAAAAGAGTACGAGTCTCTGGCCGACAAAAAAGCAATTCAGTATTGCTGGAAGGCGAATTATGACCCTGCTGAATATGGTCGTTTTATTCGAAAATGCTATCTGCTGGAAGCAGAGCAACCCGAAAATTTCAGGTTGCTCCTCTATACACATCCGCCCACCCGTGAACGCTATCAGCTCATCAGGAAGGAGCTGAAAAACGTGCCGGAAAAGCAGTCGCTGGAGACGGGGTTAAATGAATTCAAAGAGATTAAAAGTCTGGTCTATCAAATCCCCTACTAGTTGCCATCTGAATATATTTTATCGCGCTTTCTCCGTATCACTTTACCAGTATCAGCTTTTTGGTCATCTTGATATCCGGTGTCATCAGTTGATAATAGTAGACACCTGCGGGCAACTCTCTTGCTGCATCATTATGCCCATTCCAGACAACCTGGTGCTTACCCGGCTGAAAAGATCGGTTGACCAGGGTCCTGACAAGCTGGCCGATTGTATTGTATATATTCAACATTACATGGGTTTTTCCCGGCAGGGAAAAGGAAATGGTGGTGGTCGGATTGAACGGATTGGGGTAGTTTTGCATCAAAGCATAATCCGATGGTTTGACAGCATCTTCATCACCCACATCTGTGGTATTCTGGATGTAGAATTTACCATTGTTAACCGTTACGGGAAGATAGATGGTTTGATCACCCTCTTTATGAACAATTACAGAGTTTTCCACAATCAAATCCAGCTCCTGACCCTGCTGCGCATCCGGTGAAATGCTAAAATAGACCTTAAAGATCTCCCCGCTATCCGGTTGAATAGTGGTTCCGTCGAGAGACAATAGAAGGATGGTCAGCACGCCGTCGTTATCCTGCGGAACAATGGTAAAATTTTCTGTTCTTTCGGTAGCCACAACGGAATCCGGAACCAAAAGATCAGGATCATCGGTTAAATCCAGCTGAACGCCACGAACGGTAACATCATTTGCCAGAGAGACATGTATTACGTTTTGAGAAGTTCCCGCTGCCCCCACATTTGAGCCTACTGTAAGATCAACTCCGTAAGCAGCGAGAGATATAATAAAGCAAAGAATTATTGCCAGTATTCTTTTCATAATACTCACCCGCCTTAATCATTTAATGTATTCAGGGAAACAGAGCCGGGAAAAAGATTCCCGGCTCTATGCTCATTTAAGGAAAAGCCAGATCGTAAACAGCAATCAAGTCATAGATGTCTATATCGCCGTCGTTATCCATATCTCCGCTTTGCATATAGGTGTCAGGCGGCTCCAGACCAAGCACAATATCCGCCATTTTTTGCACATCAGCGTCATCGACTGTGTCAAAAGGCGTAACCAGGTCTCCTGCCTTGACATAGTAGAAATGCCCTTCTGACAGCTGAGCAACAATCGGCCCCTGATCGACGGCGGATGCCAGTACGTTGGTCAAAAACATCTCCGATGCCGTATTGATCAGAGTAGGATCATTGGCGATATCATAATAAATCTCAACAATCGTATCATCACTGCTGGAACTGCTGGGAGGAATATAATTCGAAATAGGGACAATACCAATGGTAACATAGTTTGCGTCGGCGATTGCCCGCATGGTGAAATTTTTGGTACGGCCCACCGCGCGTACTTTGATAATGGGTGGCGAAACGCTGTTGTCGACAATTGGAATAGAAAGTACGCTCTTTGAATCGGTTACCCGAAAGGCGATCATGTTTATGTTCACCTGATTCTTCAGACCGATCCGCACGATATTATCCGTCGTCCCCGGTTCACCACTGGCATCTTTGACGTAAAGATGCGCCAGCGCCGAAATTTTAAAATATGCACTGGTATCAGAATAAACCTGATCCAGCACCGTCTTTTCGACAATAATCTGGACACTATCGGCTATTAAATTGGTCGGAATCGTCCATACATAGCTTCCCTGCGATGCCGAGAGAGAACCTTTAACAAGAGTTCTTGTGGAGCCGCCGTCAAGAGTATAGTAGAGATCCACAAAGTTAATCGAACTGGAAGCATTCCAGTTAATCAACTGCGAGGTTCCGATAATCCAATTTTCACCTCCCTGCGGCCGTGTAATGGAAACCGTCGGAATATCTTCCTCGATCTCGAAATCATCGTCACTGACATCATAGGGCAGCGCTGCGCCGGCATTGACGACCTTGATGCGACATGTCGTTGCTGCCACATCCGGTACTGCCCAGGAATAACTGCCGTTGTTGGGTACGCCCATTTCAACGACCTGCCAGTCCTGTCCCGAATTATCTGAAAAATATATATCAACCGTGGCGCCATTAAAATTATGATTGGTCCAGGTGATGCTCTGGGTACTGTTACCGGTATATTTTTCACCGCCGTTCGGGGCCGCAATGCTGATATACGGAGCCTTGAGATGAAATGATTCAATGAATACATTACGGTCAGTGGGATCTCCATAGAGAATCACACCGGCATACTTGTTGGCGACATTACCCTGTAATTTATTAACATCAGTAACCGTACCATCGAATTGCCCATTAATATAGACATCAAAATGATGTCCGCTGGCATCTGTTCGCGGTTTTATGGTCAGGGTATCTCCGGGCTGCGCATAGGACTGTTGTGGAAATTTATTGGTCTGTATGGCATTCGTAAGCTGACCGTTCTGAATCTCATAAAGCTTGATAGCTCCGTAGCGCCTGTACACAAGATAACCACTCGCTGTAGAAGAGGGTTGATCCAAATATACTGCGATACCACCCGAGTTGGTTCCCTCGACATTTGCTGAAGCTGCCCAGAGAATGGAAACTTCAAACGGATTGGCTGCAGCTTTGTAGGTACCGAGAAAATCCCAGGAAGCGGAATCAGCGGTATTAATCAGCCGCCCTGCTGACAGCGAGAGAAAAGAATTCGCACTCCAGTTGGCGCCCAGGGTTGCCCGGTTGAATTCATCGGTTAATACCTGAGAATTTGCCTGAACAGCAACAAAAAGCAATATAAATAAAAAGACTTTCAGTTTCATGATCTATACCTCATTGTTTTACATTTACTTAAAAATTACTTCATTACCGCCAGCTTTTTCGTAATGACCACATCACCGGCAATCAATTTATAAAAATAGACACCAGAGGCAACATAGCGACCCTGCTCATCATAACCGTTCCACTGAACGCTGTAATGCCCTGCTGACCGTTGCCTGTCCTCGAGCACTTTAACCAATTGACCATTCGTATTGTAAATCGCCAGACGTACAGTTGTGCTCTTTTCTTCCAACGGTGGAACATCATAATTGATCACCGTAGACATGTTAAACGGATTGGGATAATTCTGCTCTAGAGCAAATGTCTCGGGTATATAGCTTTCCTGTTGCTGATTCTCCCCAAAAATGGTTTGGATTTTCCGGACTTTTTCTCCACCGGCAAGGGCCTGGATAACGCGAATATGTTCATCGTGATCCAATTTTTCATTCACCCGAACCGACAGCTCGAAAAAGTTTTCTCCCTGAGAGAGCACCGGTTTTCCATCCATGCGATACAGCATTACATTCAGAGAATTTTCCGTATACTTGAAAGACGCCTTGACTTCAGGAGCGAGATTTTCTATCTGAGATTTTGACAGATGTATTTTCTTGCGGTTATAGTTAAGACTAAGCATAAGGCCGTGAAGATTCTCAGTACTGCGCACCACAAACGGAACCCGGGTTTCACCAATAAAATTGTTGGGCAAAACACCAACATCAATTCGGGCACTGCTGTTCACAGATTCATCTATGATCGGAACAGACATTTTCGAAAACATGACCGTGCCCTGCAGGGCCAGGTCAATGGCTTCGATGATGTCAACCATGTCGATAACCCCATCGCCATTGAGATCTCCGGACCAGATATCATACTCGGTCGCAGCGGGAGGACGATTTAATACAATATCGATCATCCTGAGGACGTCGAACATATCCACCCCGACAAAGGTGGTATCCACATCGCCCTTTGCTCCAAGCCAAAAATAGCCATCTTTGATGTTAAATGTCTCGGTTAGATTTTCCATGTTGGAGATGGCAACATTGGCTAGCCGTAGCGTTGCCTTGGTTTTGGCCGGCGCATCGGCATTGACGTCGCAAATCACTCTCAGCAAGTCCGCAGCAGTGCCGGGCAGTAGATATCGATCGTCACCGGTTTTGTTGGCTTGCGGAATCAATACCACTTTTACTCCGCCTTCAGTCGTCGCTGTGCGAAAAACCCGAAACGTATTTGTCTTAACCTGGATTTGCACATCGGTTACCGTAATCGATTCAGGCAGATCCGTCAACACAAAACTCATACCTCGTACTGTGTCGGCGTTGGACATTTTGATCATGAACTCTTTATTCGTCGATCCTGGCAATCCACTGCTGTGCGTCACGTATAGTGTATCTGAATTGCCGCCAAACACCAACGTCACAAAAGAAATCATTCCGATAAAAAAGAGTTTTAACGCGAGTTTCATCATTCCCTCCATTATCTGTTATAAAATGAATTACAAAAAAAATGTCTTGCTGCGGTACGAGGTTGCTCTGTCTCTCTGTGATACGCTACACCAATCTGATACACCTGATTTCTCGTGAAAGGCAATTTTATCAAAATGCCTGCGCGAAGAAAAAATTTGTAATTGCTATATTATCAATGTTTTATAATGCCAGTTGCTGGTAGCCGGTTTTACTTTGGTATCACGTTTATTGTGATTTTGCAATGAACATGCCAAACATAAAAACATTTTAATTGGATAGTACATTTACTTTTTTTATATTAATATTTACTTTTTACCAGAATATATGTGTACTGGATCACAAAACGGCAAAACAAGTTAAAACCTTCCGAACAGGAATATTATTATGAAAAAACTGCAAACATATAAAGTAACCCCGTCATTACCCCAGGAACTACAGGCCTTACAAACTCTGGCCAATAATTTTTACTGGACATGGGATGCTGATTTTCAGCATCTTTTCAGGCGCCTGGACAGATCGCTTTGGGAAGAATGCGATCGAAACCCCGCCTATCTGCTCGGGAATATCGATCAAAAACGGCTATCAAACAGAAGACAGGATGAAGGGTATTTATCGCATCTCAGCCGTTCTCGTGAAACGCTTGAAAAATACCTGTCAAAGCCTACCTGGTTTGATAAAATCAACAGCAATCACAAGGCATTCACAATTGCTTATTTCTCAATGGAATATGGGCTTGCGTCGGCACTGCCGATTTATTCGGGCGGATTGGGCATTCTCGCTGCAGATCATTTAAAATCTTCCAGTGATCTTGGACTGCCGTTGGTCGCCGTCGGTTTGCTTTATCAGGAAGGATATTTTCATCAATATCTCTCCAGCGACGGTTGGCAGCAGGAAACTTATCCTGAAAGCGACTTTTATAATCTGCCCATTCAACTGGTAGAGAAAGAGAATACACCTGTCATCATATCCGTTGAATTTCCTGACCGCGAGGTATTCGCTCAAATCTGGAAGGCCAGGATCGGCCGAATCGAGCTCTATCTTTTAGATACCAATATTGCAAGAAATAATGATAAAGATAAAAATATAACCGACCGCCTCTATGGTGGTGATAAAGAATTGCGTATTCAGCAGGAAATTCTTTTGGGAATAGGAGGTATGCGGGCTTTACACGCGCTGGACATCTCTCCGACCGTTTGTCATATGAATGAAGGTCATTCTGCTTTTCTTGCTCTCGAACGCATCAGGTTAATCATGAGTGAATACAATCTCACCTTTAACGAGGCAAAAGAAGCCATTCGCGGCGGTACGGTTTTTACCAGCCATACTCCGGTACAAGCCGGTATCGATGAATTCGACCCCAATTTGGTGGAACATTACCTGGCATCCTATTATCAGTCCTTTAACATCAGCAAAAAAGAATTCCTTGAGCTCGGAGGTGTTCATCTGCCACAGACGGAAGGTAAATTCAATATGGCCATTTTCGCCATCAATACCACCGGTCAATATAACGGGGTTAGCCGCCTGCACGGAGAGATCGCCAGAGCCATGTGGAACTATTTATGGCCCGAGCTGCCGGAAAACGAAGTGCCCATTACCCACGTAACCAATGGTGTGCATATACAAACCTGGATTTCCGAAGATCTGGCGGATCTCTTTCACCATTACCTCGGACCCAAGTGGTTCAACCAGCCCCTTGAAAGCCAGGTCTGGACCCGGATACAGCAAATTCCGGACGAAGAACTCTGGCGGGCACACGAACGCCAGCGGGAACAGCTCGTCGCCTTTGCCCGTAAAAACCTGCAGAAACAACTGGAAAATTCAGGAGCAAGCTCAAACGAGGTAGAGCTGGCCCGGGAAGTTTTGGATCCGAAAGCACTCACTATAGGATTTGGTCGCAGGTTTGCCCAGTATAAAAGAGCCTATCTCCTTTTTAAAGATTTAAAGCGTCTGGAAAAACTGTTGAACAACCCTGAACACCCGGTGCAGCTTGTTTTTTCCGGCAAAGCTCACCCGCATGACAATGTCGGTAAGGGAATTATTAAAGACATTGTCAACACCATTCGCCATACGGACCTTCGCAATAAAATCGTTTTCCTGGAAGACTATGACATGCGAATTGCATCCCATATGATCAGCGGTGTTGATGTCTGGTTAAACACACCGCGCCGACCACGGGAAGCCAGCGGTACAAGCGGTATGAAAGCAGGTGCAAACGGGGTTCTGAATTTGAGTATCCTCGATGGCTGGTGGGATGAAGCCTATAATAACAATGTCGGCTGGGCCATCGGCCGCGGTGAAGTTTATCAGGACCATGAAGAACAAGATGATATTGAAGCCGAAGCGCTTTATGATCTGCTGGAAAACAGCGTTATACCAATTTTTTATGATCGGGGAAGAAGTGATCTGCCAAGGAGATGGATCGAAATGATGAAAAACAGCATTCAAAAAGTCTGTCCCCAATACAATACGCATCGAATGGTCAGAGACTATTTCGAACAGTTCTATATTCAAGCCGAAGAGAGATGGGAACGACTGAGCGATAATCAGTTTCAGGCCACCAAAGATCTCATTGCCTGGAAAGAAAAAATTCAGAAAAACTGGAATAAAATCAAAGTCACGAGCGTGACTGTGGAAGACAGGGAAATCAAAGTAGGTAATTCGCTTCAGGTCCGCTCCAAAATAACTATTGACGGCTTGAAGACAGATGATATAAGCGTTGAAATTTATTACGGCCATCTCAACGCCCAGGGTGAAATACAAAACGGCAAATCTCTCGAAATGTCACCCGCAGAAACTCGCGAGAAAACCATCGATTATCATGCTCATGTCCCCTGCGAAACAACGGGCCAGCATGGATTGCTGGTTCGAATCAGGCCAAAACATCCTGAACTAACAAATCCATTTGAAATGGGATTGGTACACTGGTATAACGAACAAAACAGTTGACCGAATTTCCCTAAAAGACAACCCGGTTGGCACACCTCTTGCTACTTTATATATTCTACAGAAAAGTGTACAAAATATACGGAATAGTGTGTCATGTGGAAAAGACTTGTATCACTCTGCATCATTTTGTCATCAGTATCGGCAAGCGCAGTTACGGTTCACCTCAAAAAAAGCAATGTCCCGCTTTATGAAATCGTAGAAATTGAATTCATTTCCTCTACATCCTACGCAACGCCATTTAAAAACCCCAAAGTCACCACTGAATTTATTTCTCCCGGCGGCAAAAAAATTCTGGTTGACGGGTTTTACAACGGCAACAATACCTACCTGACCCGGTTTATGTCAAACGAAAAAGGGCAATGGATATTCAATTGGCGCTTTGATCAAAAAACCGGTATGGGATTTTTTATCTGTGGTGAAAAGAAAAACCCCCGGCTTCATGGCCATATCAAAATAGATCCGGATAATAACCGAAAATTGTGTTATGAAGACGGAACGCCTTTGCACATGGTGGGGGGAAAATACCTCTGTTTTCTGCGCCCTTTCGGCACCGATGATTTGCAAAACCTGAGCTATCCCGAACGTCTGGAAACCGCTGCATATATAAATTATGTAAAGAATTATCTCGATACGATCGCTGAAATGGGATTAAACAGCGTGTTGTTAAAAATTCAGGTGTTGCCTTTAAATTACGATTTGCAATCCATGAATCTGGTTTTTTTAAGAACAGCCGATGAGATCATCCGCTATGCCATGAATCTGGGTATTGTCGTTCAATTAAATATTTTTGATATCTGGGGCAGGCGCAAAGAAGGAGTCAGTTGGTCCAGCCGTAATCCAAGTTCGGTAAATGACATCCTCCTCGAACCATGGAATCCAAACAGCTATGTCGAAGCAACCAAATTTTATCTGCAATATATCATAGCCCGCTATGCTGCGTTTCCCAATGTACAGTGGGAACTGTGGAACGAAGCAGAACGCCTCGATGTGTCAGCATATGCAGCTACGTCCGCCTATATGCCCTGGATAAAAGCGTACGATCCCTATGACATACCTGTTGGTGGCTCTGAGATGTATACCGGGCCTTATCCGCTCGACATAACATTCCCCCATGCGTCTCTCAAATGCTATCCCTGGCAATGGGATTTTACCCACAACAAAGCTTTACAGGACCCTAACGGTTACAGCAACGGCCGCCCTCTCTACTGGAACGAATTAAAGCCGGGTGGCAACGGTACGATTGAGGAAAATCATGACTGGTACAGAGGAACATTCTGGGGTAATTTTACAGCCGGAGCCATAGGGTCAAGCGATTATTGCTGGGCAGACATTCGAACGGTCCCAAACACCATTACTCAATATCTGGGACACTATGCAAAATTTGTTCAAAGCTTGATCAATGTAAATAAACTGACTCCCGCCGACGATCTTGCCTCTTCGCAATCGGGAACGGTGTTTTGCCTGGCAAAGCCGGGATGCGAATATGTCCTTTACCTCTATAGCCAATCTCAGAACATGCAACATGAACTCGATGTAAAAGTAAAAAAAGGAGCGTATTATTATCAGTTTTATGATCCAAAAACCGGTGCTTGGCACGGCAGTCGCCAAGTAAAGAGCTATGATTATGATGGCTTTAAATCTTTTCAGACACCGCTATATGACGAAGATGTTGTTCTTTATATTGTCGAGGAACAATATGAGCAAAACCTGACTCCTGTTGAATTGAGTCACTTTAGTGCAAAAGTTCTAAACAACGCGATTCATTTACAATGGCAGACATCCTCGGAAAGCAACAATTATGGGTTTGAAATCAACATGAGTGATGACGGTGTCAACTTCACCACCCTGGCGTTTATTCGGGGAAACGGCACGACGGTTGAAGAGCAGGTATATAGCTTTACTTATCAGCCCGACAGACCGGGGTATTACAAATTTCGCCTGAAACAAATCGATAACGATGGCTCTTTCCACTATTCTGAATGGATTAACGTTCACTTTACGGTACAAAACAGCAAGCAACCTTTTGCTTATGTTCTGCCCAATCCGGCGCGGAAGCATGCGGATTTTCACTTTGACCTGAGGAATCCAGATGTTATCGATCTGCGAATCTATAATCTGCTCGGCCAGCAAATCTTTCATACCCGGCTCAAAACGCAGGTGGGCGGAAATCAGAGATGGCGGTGGGACGGCAAAAGTCAAAGCGGTGAGCAGGCCCCCCCCGGAACATATTTCTTCAACATTACAACATCCAGAAACGCAAAATCTCCCTATCCGATGAAGGGTAAATTCGTTTTAATAAAACCTTAAACCGGACATCCTTCGCCAAGCGCATCAGACGCTGCTATTGTGATCAGTGCAGTAGAACGATCTTTTTGCTTTCTTCAACACCCGAAACCCGTAAACTGCAAAAATAGGTTCCCGCAGAGACCGGACGCCCTGAATGATCTTTGCCATACCACCTTCTTGTATAAAGAC
>WJMF01000223.1 GCA_014728085.1 Candidatus Zhuqueibacterota bacterium | reverse complement strand
TATCTCTCTTGATCCCCCAAGATACGATATCTTTATCAACGGTTTGGTGAAACCGGTCACAAAACCGTTATTTTAAATTTTTTCCACAAAGGTGCCGGCGGCATCGACAAGCACCGATTTGCCGATGGCGGTTATATAAATGACAAAATACTTTTTACTGCGAAAATCTACCAGCTTGCCTTCCATTCCCATCAACGGTCCGGAACGAATCCGGACATCATCTCCGGGAAGCAAACCGTCATAGACATCAAGCTGGGACGGTCCCTCCACCACTTTTTTGAGATCATCGATCTCTTCGTGATATACCGGTGTCGGTTCATTACCAAAGCCGACAATTCGCGCCACACTCGGCACGGTAAGCACCTCATAGCGATTTTTATATGCGGTTTGTGCAAAAATATAACAGGAAAAAAGCGGTGTTTCCACCCAACGCTTTCTGTCTTTCCATTGATTCAGCGTACGTCGCAGGGGCAGGAAATTGGCAATCCCCCTTTGATCCAGTGCCTGTTTGACTTTTTTCTCATGCCGGGGCCGGGTTACAAATGCGTACCACAGTATCTCTTGTTGTATATTCATATATCCGGTAATCAATCATATGTTAAACGGTTACATCCGGGATTTGCTTCTCGAAAACCGGGATGAAAGCCGCTTGCGTTTCTTTTCGCTGTCCTTGCCGTAATAATAGTGATACTGGTAATAATAATAAGACCCATAGGAATTGGAGGCCTGCAGACCGTTAAGAATAACGCCGAGAACATTTGCTTTGACCCGACGCAGCTGCTCGTAGGCATGCATAGCGGCATCCTTCTGCGTTTGTGCCGAACGCACCACCAGCAGCACGCCGTCTGCGAGCGGCGCCAGGACCGAGGCATCGGTAACCGCGATAATCGGCGGGGTATCGATAAGAATGACATTGTATCTCTGTTTCAGGGTCTCGAGCAATTGCCGCATCTTTTCAGAGCCGAGCAATTCCGCCGGATTCGGCGGTATAACACCGCAGCTGAGAATATCGAGATCGGGCAGCTCCCTGACATTGTCGGTAGCGTCTTCCAGCGCCGCACGGCCGACCAGAACATTGGTTAATCCGACTTCTTTTTTCAGGCCAAAAAGCTTGTGCAGGATCGGGCGTCTCAGATCGGCATCGATGAGCAGGGTTTTGGTGCCCATCTGGGCAAAGGTGATGGCAAGGTTGGAGACAGAGGTCGATTTTCCCTCCTTGGGGCCGCTGCTGGTGACGAGAAAAACGCGGCGCTGTTCGCCCGGACTGGAAAAGATAATATTGGTCCGCAGTGTACGGTAAGCTTCGGAAATCGGCGATTTGGGCTGCAGATGGGTCACCAGTCTTTCGCTGATCGCCTGGACTTCCGGATCGCTGGCCACCGGCGTTTTGAGCACCCCGTTTGTCTCTTCCGGACGAATAAAGGGTATGGTCGACATCATCGGCATCGACAGGCGCTCCAGGTCCTCGATGCTGCGCACCGAGTTGTCCAGATATTCGAGCACAAAAGCAATGGCCACGCCCATGCCAAGACCGACCAGCATACCCAAAAGAACATTGATCTTTTTGCGCGGTTTGACCGGATATTTGGGCGGCATAGCCGGATCGATGATGCGGATAACACCGAGCTGGCCGACTTCGGTGATGCGCGATTCCTGGTACTTTTCCTGCAGCATGATATAGATCTTTTCATCCGACTGGCGCTTGCGCATCAGGCGCGCCAGTCTGAGGCTCTTGCCGGGCAGGGCTTCCAGTTCAGTATTGTATTCAGCAACAATGTCGCCAAGCGCCTTGATCTTGGGTTCCAGAGACTGCAGCTGAGTCTCCACCTCGATCTTGCTCCTTACCAGAGAGCCCGAAATCTGCGCCGGATCAATAAACTGCGACGCCGCCGCTTTGGTCACCTCTTGCTTGAATTTTTTCTTCAAAGCCGAAATCTGCCGTTCCAGCAGCTGCACCTGGTTTTTCGCCTGCGAATAGGTGCCGATCTCGACCAGGGAGGCCATGTATTTGGTCAGCTCGGCCTCTTTTTCAGCAATCTGCTTGCGCAGCTCCTCCAGATAGGGCTGTGACGAAATCGCATCGACATCAATATTGATATTCTTGTCATCCAGCTGTTCATTGATGTAGGCAAGCCGCTGACGATTGGCCTCATATTCGGTTTTGGCCTCATTAAAAAGAGTCTCGAATTCGGAAAGATTCTGTACCAGTTCTTCGGTCTCCTGATCGAGGGCGAATATTTTAGAGCGTTCCTGATAATTTTTCAGCGTTTCCTCGGAACCGGCCAGCTCTTTCTGGTACATATCGAGCTGTTCCTCAAGAAAATTCTTGACCTGGCGCACCTCTTCCTGGCTCTGCTGTCGGTTCATGTTCTGGTAAACCCGGGTCACCGTATTGGCGATATAAGCGGCCTCAAAGGCGGAAAAGGCATTGATGCTGATCTCAACCATATCGGTATTGCGAATGGGATTAATTTTGATCGAATTGCGAAGCCTCTCCACATAGCGATCAAATTCCGAGGCGATATCGCTTTCCTCTTTTTCATCATCCCCTGTCAGCCAGCTTAAAATACCGCCTCCGGATCCGGACTTTTCGGTTTCGGACTGAATCATGCGCAACCTGTGCGCTTGATCCGATACCTGCAATTCCCGAATCACCTGTTCGGCAAGCGTACGGCTTGAGAGAATCTCGACCTGATTGTTGATCATGGTCTCTTTTTTCATCATGCTGGTGACATCAAAAAGGGATTCTCCCACCCCGCCCTGCTCTTCGACCATAATCTTGGCGGTGGCCTGATAGACCGGTTCGGTCCGAAAGGTGATAAAAAGCGTTATGCCCAAAATGACGATAAAGGAGATGAGTATAATAAAACGGCTGCGGTAGAGAACGCGTAAATAATCCCTCAGCGTGATCTGGGGTTCTTCCGCATAGCCGTTTCCCTCGAATTGTCCGTTGCCGTTTTCGTTATGCGGTTTCGACAAATTCATACGGTCAGTATATCCTTTCAAAGAGTTTAATCACGTCCAGCCCAATAGACAATAAAAGCATAGGCCTGGGCAATGGTTGCAATACGCCAGACAAATTCGAAAAATTTCGAAAAAAAGTGGTAACTGGTTCCAGACACGATCACCGTATCACCGGGTCGCAGCTGTGGAATGATGGAGGTGTCGCCGCTTTCGATAAAGGATTTGACATCGATTTCAAACACCTCGCCTTTTTCCTCTTCCGTGGTGGCGCGAACCAGTTTGATGTTTTTGATTTTGGCTTCTTCACGCGGGCCGCCGGCATAGGAGAGCAGTGATATCAGATCGGTATCATAGGGCACCATATACTGGCCGGGTTTGGCAACAAACCCCCAGATATTTACCGCCATGAGAACCTGATCTTCGCGACCCAGGATGTACTGGGCAGCAGAGCTCTGCTCCGTAAAGGTTTGTGCCTGCAATGCGGCAGCCAGGAGCAAAATGACAATTATAGAATGCTTGACCATAGATGTGTTATCCGTTTTCTTGACTGATCAACTCTTGTCGATTCGTTGGTAATGGTTCCTGTATCACTGACGAAGATCAACGACCTGGTATCCCTCCGGAATCTCGAGGACAAAATAAGATTCGGGTAGGTCTACCGCGGTGTTGATATTCTCCATCAGATATTGATTACTATTTTCATTGATATCGATCTGCATGATTTTGGTGACGAGATGATCGTCACGGCGAACCCACAGGCGGATTTCAGTTTCAAACTGATCTTCGGTTTTAGCGGTGAGGATCAGTTTATCATGTTTTTCACCGTTCAGCATCTCTTCGCCGGCATAAGCGGCATTGTAATCGCGGCGGTATTTTTCCACGAACGAGCGTAAAAAAGGTGGCTCTTTATCGCTCTTGTCTGCAGTGTCGATCAGGACCTGCTGGTTGCGCTTGTTCAGCGTCCACAGCGTTGTGCCATTGGTAACGATGATCTGATCCTGATTCTCGATGCGAAATTTGACACCGCCGGCAGTACAAATTCTGCCATCGAATGTATTGGTTTCATCCGCCAAAGTCCAGACAAAAGTTTGCTCATAGTCGGCGCACATCCGGTCGATGGAGAGATAGGTCTGTTCGACTTTTTTCAAAATCTCATCAGCGGATTGCGCCGACAGCGAAGCTGCGGTGAAAAGTACGAGAATATATATAATTGTTTTCATTTTTCTCCAAAATAATGTTGTGTTGACGTTAAATGCCTTGATCCGGACAGCAGAGCTTATTCCTCGTCTATGTATTGGCCATACCCCATTTCCTCGAGCTCTTCAGGTGTCACCAGCACATCCCGGGCCTTGCTGCCCTCAAAGGGACCGACAATGCCCGCGGCTTCCAGTTCATCGATCAAACGGGCGGCACGGGAGTAACCGACCTTGAGTTTGCGCTGAATGATGGAAACCGATCCCTGCTGACTGTAGACAACAATGCGCAGAGCTTCGTTGAAAAGGGCATCCCGTTCATTGCTGCGGCCGCCGTTGCGGACGGCTGCCTGTTCTTCGCTGTAACCGGGAAGCGGTTCCTTTTCATAAGCGGGTTGATGGGCAATATGATCGAGAATGGTTTCGGTTTCTTCGAGACTGATAAAGGCGTTATGCAGGCGATAGGGTTCCGGGCTGCCCGGGGGTAAAAAGAGCATATCACCGCGTCCCAATAGTTTCTCGGCGCCGTTCATATCAAGAATGGTACGCGAATCGACTTTGGAGGCGACCTGAAAAGCGATGCGCGCCGGAAAATTGGCTTTAATGACGCCGGTAATGACGTCGACGGAAGGCCGTTGTGTCGCCAGAATAAGATGAATGCCGACAGCGCGGGACATTTGCGTCAACCGCGCGATCGGTTCTTCGACATCGCGGGAAGCGCTGCTGGTCATCATCAGGTCGGCCAGCTCGTCGATGATGAGAACGAGATAACAAATCGGTTTTGTTGATTCTTCACCGTCAACAGTGATGCGGCCCTGGCGGGCGCGCACGTTAAACTCTTCGATGTTGCGTACACCGGCTTTGGCCATGAGCTCATAGCGCCGTTCCATCTCCTGTTCCGTCGCCTTGAGGACGGCGATAGCCGATTTCGGCGAGGTGGCAACGCGCTCGTTCAAGTTGTCGACATATTGCAGGTGGTGGCGGTAGAGCACATTATAGGTAGAGAGCTCGAGCCGTTTGGGATCGATCATGATAAACTGTACATCTTCGGGTTTGCTCTTGTATAGAATGGAAGCGATAATGCAATTGATACAGACGCTTTTTCCCGATCCGGTCGAGCCGGCCACAAGCAGGTGTGGCATTTTTTGCAAATCAGTAACAAACGGTTTACCGGAAGCGGTCTTTCCGAGCGCGATAGTCAGGGCCGTATCGCTCTGCTGAAATTCTTTGGACTCGATAATTTCGCGCAGATAGACCACGACGGGATGCGCATTGGGAATTTCAATACCAATAGCGGCTTTACCGGGGATCGGCGCAACGATACGGATTCGCTTGGCGCGCAGGGCCATAGCGAGGTCATCTGCGAGCGAGGTGATGCGGCTTACCTTGATACCGGGGGCCAGTTCCAGCTCGTAACGGGTGATAACCGGGCCGGGATAAATTTCGATAACGCGGGCGCGGATATCAAAGTCGGCAAGCTTTTCTTCCAACAGATCGGCATTTTGTTTCAGGGTTTTCTCATCGATATCCGTTTCCACCTCCTGTGGTGGCTGCAGATACCCGAGTTCCGGAAACGTATAGGTTTTTGCGGCCGGTTCTGTTGCCGGGGAGGGTGATTCGAATTGGGTCGATGATTCCGTCTTTTTTTGTTTCGGCGTTTCAAGATTGAGATGCAGGGTGCGGCCGCCGCCGGCAGCTTGCTGGTACGGTTCAGCCGCGGCCGGCGGAGAAGGACGCGGTTCGGGTCGCTCGTAAACGAACTCGGGTTCACGGCTGGTTTCCTTTTCCCAGCGATCGATGGAGCGCTGATCCATTAAAGAGGGCTTAAAACGGCGAAACCAGCGGCTGATCGCCAGCACCGCCCGCATCATATAAGAAGAGACCAACTGGATGCATTCGGCAAAACTCAGAGCTGTAAACGCCATCAGGGTAATGGCCATCAATCCGATGAGAATCACCACGGCGCCATAGGTACTGAAAATGGTGGTCAAGATACGCGCCGTCCAGGTACCGATGAATCCGGAAAACTGGAATCCGGTGGTGGTCTGGTTTGCGGAAATCAGATTGAGCAACGCGCCGCTGACCGATACGTAAAAAGAGATCAGCGTCACAAATACGGACCATTTGATCAGCCGGGTGACCTCTTTGCCGAAAAAGCGGTTAACCCCCCATGCAATGAGAACAAAGGGAAAAAACAATACCGGATACCCGATGGTCCAGCGGATGAGATAATGTGAAATATAGACACCGACGATACCGAGGGCGTTCTTCACCTGGCCGATCTTTGCCGTTTGCGGCAACTCGGAGGGATCATAGGTAAAGAGCCCCATCAGAATGAGGACACCGAAAAGGATCAGCATACTGCCGAGCAATTCATCCTGTTTACGTGACGGATCGAAGAGTTTTGATTTGTTTTTAACCTGGGTTCTGCTTTTCCGTTTGGACATCAGTTCATCCAACTTTGGTCATCAATACAAGGCATAGCTTTTATCACTCTGTTCCTATATCTCGGAACGATTTTGAAACTGTTCAAACGGGCGCAATCATCGAGATCGCGGCCGAATCCGATCGATTGTAAAAAGCGGCCATGGGGGGCGGCATGAAGCATCGCATGGACATCGCTGCCGTATCGCCTGGCAACGGAGAGCGCGTATTCGCAGCCCTCCCCCAGCGGCACAGTGCGCAGGGATGCCAGATTTTTTATCAGCAGACCGGCGCAAACAGAGTCCTCGAGTGAAGGTTGATTGTCGCTGCCGGCGCAAAGTATAATCGTGTTTTCGGGATCCTGGAATTTCAGGCATTCCGAGACCGCCTGCACATTCAATAGCGAACAGATCAGAACGGATTGGACAAGGTCACATCGCTTCAGTGCACGAGTGCCGTTGCTGGTGGTAAGAACAATGCTTTTGTTCCTTACCTTTTCTACTGTAAAATCCGATGGTGAGTTCCCGAGATCAAAATCTTTTATAATCCTGCCTTTCCTTTCGCCGGCCATAAGAAAAGAACACGATTTTTTCTCTTCCGCCATTGCCCATGCCTGACTGATTTCGCTGACCGGAATAATTTTCCGGCATCCATGGTGCAAAGCGGTTACGATTGTCGATGTTGCTCTCAAGACGTCTATAACCACCACACAGCCCGATGACGGTAATTCAGGATTTATATCAGCTGGTGTATGATATACAAGCATACTTATATAGATGCAATAGCCTACTTTTGCGGTTTGTAAAATGGCGGTTTGACCACGGTTGCGGCAACAGACCGGTTGCGGATTTCGATATCGATGGGGGTACCTTCTTTTTTGTGATCGATATCGACATATCCCATACCGATATTGTGTTCGAGCATGGGGGAATAGGAACCGCTGGTCACATAGCCGATGGCGACACCGCTGTGCAAAATACGAAATCCATGTCTGGGCACGTTTTTTTCTTTGACCTCAAAGCCGACCAGTTTGCGTTCAAGTCCTTTTTCTTTGGCCTCGGCAATAGCCTGACGACCGATAAAATCGCCTTTTTTCAGTTTGGTGATCCACCCCAGGCCGGCTTCAAGGGGATGGGTGGTTTCATCGATGTCGTTGCCATAGAGGCAATAGCCCATTTCCAGGCGCAGGGTATCGCGGGCGCCGAGTCCGGCTGCGGCGATATCAAACTCTGCGCCGGCATCCATGATCGCTTTCCATACGGATTCGGCGTCGGGATTGGCAATGAGCAGCTCAAACCCGGGTTCACCCGTATAGCCGGTACGGGCGATGGTCATGTCGACATCCGCCAGACGTCCGATGGCCGACCAGTAAAAGTCGATAGCGGAAAGGTCTTCATCGGTCAGTTTTTCAAGGGTTGCTTCCGCTTTGGGTCCCTGTACGGCGATCAGGCTCAATTCATCGCTGCGATTATGCAGCTCAACGCCGTCGATACAATGATCATAAACCCATTGCCAGTCCTTGTCGATATTGGAGGCATTGACGATCATCAGGTAATCATTCTCGCGGCGATAGAGAATGAGATCATCGATCATGCCGCCATCTTCTTTGCACATCGCCGTATATTGGGCCCGGTTGACCACCAGTTTGGAAACATCATTTATGGTAATATATTGTAAAAAATCAAAGGCCTTGTCGCCGCTGATGACAAATTCACCCATATGGCTGACGTCGAACATACCGACGCTCTTGCGCACGCGCTGATGTTCATTGATAATACCGCTATATTGAACCGGCATATAATAACCGGCAAAGTCGACGATTTTGCCTCCAAGGTGTTGGTGTTGCTCGTAGAGGGCGGTTTTTTTAATCTGCAAAATCACCTCATAATTGATCGGATGAATGAACTGTAAGATTAAAATTAGTAATTATTTAATAAAGTGTCAAGATCAATTTAAGGGCGGGTCGTAGAGACGCCCGAGTCGGGCGTCTCTACGCCGTTGTACAGAGAAAATATCGCACGGAGCCACAAAGGCACGAAGAAAAGCACGCGGTCAAAGAACAAAAGGCTGAGTGTAGCGCTTGCAAGATTGTTTTCTTCCTGACATCTGCCCTCTATCTCTTCTCTGTGGCTCTGTGGCTCTGTGCGAGTCACACAAGCTGGAAAAATTTTATATCAAGAGGGTCTGGTAAGACTTGTAACCAACCACGAAGGACGCTAAGAACACGAAGCATAAAAGAACAAATCAAATAAAAACAACACATTAAAATATTTCTCTTCGCGGTCTTCGCGGTTTATCCTTTTTCAAATAAAACACAATTAATAAAAATGACTCTGTTTTCACACGCCCTCAGAGCATTGGAGCGAGCAAAGGGACAGAAATCAGCGGTCAGCGATCAGAGGAACGCAGAAAAAAATAGAGAAAAACTTTTACCACACCTGCATTACATCATTAATAATCACAAACAACATAATGGCGAGAATGACCACCATACCGATTTGCTGAATAATCATGCGAACACGTACGGAGAGCGGTCTGCGCATAACCGCTTCGGTACCGAGGAGCAAAAGATGGCCGCCATCGAGAACCGGTATCGGCAACAGATTGAGAATACCGAGATTCAAACTGATCAGAGCGGTAAAGATAAAAAGATTTCCCATACCGCTTTTAGCCGACTCTCCGGCCATCTGGGCGATGCGAATGGGACCTGCAAGTCCCTCCTTGGCCGAGACTTCGCCGCTAAAGAGCAATCCGAATGCCCTGAACATCATTTTTGTCAGATTCCAGGTGTTGCTGAAACCGAACCCTATCGATTCAAAAACGCCGGCGGAAACCATTTTGGTTTTCGGACTGATACCAATCATATAAACAGCCTCTCCGAGCTGGTTTTCGACATATCGCGGTGTAATGGTAGCGCTAAACGTCTCTCCGTTCCGCTTCCACTCGATCTCCAGAGCACCCCGGGAGTGGTTGTGGATGATGCTGGTGACATCTTGCCAGGTCTCGATAGGCTGCTCGTCCACCCGGGTAATCACATCGCCGGATTGCAACCCGGCCTGCATGGCGGGATAATCCTCAACGACCTCCTCTACCACGGGACCCACGGGTTTTGGCACGCCCTGAAAATAAATACTAAAGGCGAAAATGATAACGGTAAGCAACACATTGAACAACGGTCCGGCGGCGATGACCATGGCACGGACACTCAGCGGTTTGGACATGAATTCGTAGGGTTCACCCTTGATACCGTCTTTGTCCAGGCTTTCATCAATCATGCCGGACATTTTCACATAACCGCCGAAAGGGATGGCGGATATACAGTAATCGGTTTCCCCGACTTTTTTGCCGATAAGACGGGGCGGAAAGCCGAGGGAAAAGCGTTCCACCCGAATACCCGACAATTTGGCAAAAATAAAATGCCCGAGCTCATGAAAAAAAATCAAAAGGCCCAGGACAAAAACAAGGGGAATGACATAAGATAAAAGCGTATTGGCAATCGTCAGCATTTTTTTTCCTTATGGTTTCACTATATCTCGTCAACTCACAGCCTGACAGACCAGTCGACGGGCAGCTTTATCGCTCTGCAAAAGATCGTCGATACCGGGACCGGCGTGATAGTCTATGGTTTTGAGTGCTTTATCGATCAGAACAGGGATCTGATCAAAGTTAATTTTTCGGTTTAAAAAAAGATCAACCGCAGCTTCGTTGGCACCATTGAGGACTGCCGGGGCATTACCCGCCCTGGCAACCGCTTTATAGGCCAGATCAAGGCAGGGGAATTTTCTCCGGTCAGGCTCTTCAAATGTCAGCTCCTGAAGCGAGGCGACATCGAGTCGCGAAAAGGTTGCCGGTAAACGCTGCGGAAAGCCCAGTGCCAGTTGAATGGGAATCCGCATATCGGGTAATCCCATTTGTGCCTTGATGGACCCATCGCAGAACAGCACCATGGAATGTATGATCGATTGCGGATGAATCACCACCTTGATGCGATCGGCTGCAATCTTAAACAGCCACCGGGCTTCGATTATTTCCAGTCCCTTGTTCATCATGGTAGCTGAATCGATGCTGATTTTTTTTCCCATACTCCAGTTGGGGTGCTTTAACGCTTGTTCTACGGTAATTTTACTGAATTGTTCCGCTCGAGTTTGTCTGAACGGCCCGCCTGAAGCGGTCAGAATGAGCTGTTCGACGGATTTTGGCTCTTCGCCGAAGAGGCACTGAAAAATAGCGCTGTGTTCGCTGTCGACAGGCAAAATGGCGGCCTGTTGTTTTTCCGCTTCTGCCATGATATGCGCACCGCCGATAACCAGCGTTTCCTTGTTTGCCAGCGCCACATCCCTGCCGCGTTTGAGGGCGCGATAGGTGGGAACAAATCCGGCAGCACCGACGATGGCGTTGACCAGAAGATCATAATCGCTGTGTTCAGCCAGGTCGGTGAGCGCCGACGGACCGCAAAATATCTCCACACCGTGTGCTTTTAATTGCTGTCGTTGTTCCGCATCGGGTTCGGTGCCGGTTATTGCCACCATTCGGGGCTTGAATTTTGCCGTATCGCCGAGGAGTTTTTCGACCTGTGTGTGCGTCGAAAGCGCGGCGACGCTGAAATGTTGCGGCAATCGCGATACGACATTGAGACAATTTTGTCCGATAGAGCCGGTGGCACCCAGAATGGTCAGTCTTTTGTTTGGCTCGGTTTTTTTGCCAGGTTCCATTCTTGTTTTGAAAGCTCTGTTTTATGAAAAGTTACCTTGAAAATATCCTGAAATCCCTGCAGCAGAGCGTCGGCGACGCGCTCATAACTCAGCGGTTCCGGACTGAGTTGATTGAGACAGGTGGTTTGTTTTTGCATAAAGGCTTTGACCGCATTTTTCCATTCTGCATTGCCTTTTGTCAAATAAAAAGGCAGATCCGCATGTTTGGGGCCGATCAATATAGAGCCGTGCTGCAGAACAGCGGCGTCAAAATGACGCTGGGCGCTTCCCACCAGTTTTTTGCCCCGGTAGTTGATTTCGTACCGGATCGAGGTGGCGTAACAAAGTGAAGAAAAATCGCCGCGGGAATAATCGCCTGAATTTTTTTTTGCATGTTCGAATTCAGTGCGAATATCGAGATAGCGCAGGCCGGCGAGGATGGCGCGGCTGATTTGTTCATAGACG
>WJMF01000049.1 GCA_014728085.1 Candidatus Zhuqueibacterota bacterium | reverse complement strand
CTCCAGACTGCGGCGAATTCTTTACCATAAGGTCAAATCCTTTGGTGAAAGTTTACAGTGAGAGCCGGATGCGGGAAAACCGCACGTCCGGTTCGACGAGGGGAAAGGCGGATGCAATGCATCCCCTTTCCTACTCTACCGGTTCGTTATATTTTTTACCAGACCCTCTTGATATAAAATTTTTCGTTTTCACACAGCCTCAGACCGTTCATGCGCGATACATTTTTTCTATTTGAGCAAAAGCATTTTTTGTGTTTCATGCCCCAGGGACGATCGCAATCGTTAAAATGAAGAGGACCGGCTTTGCTGTGAACAGGCATTGCCGGCAAATTGTGTCCTTAAAAGCAACAACCCTTTGATGGTGTAATGAATGGTTTTCATAATGTTTCTGCCGTGTCATTTAGCCGGTGTCAGGAGACCGATAAACTGATCGATGCGTATGGTAAATATTTTTGGATTGAGCTGCGCTTCCACATACCCTTTTTCTCTTTCGATCAGGTTTTCCAGCTCGATGTAGATATTGGGATCGTAGATGGGTATGGAGATTTTTTCGTCATCTTCAACCCGGGCGTATTCCGCTTTTTGCAGGAACTCCTTTTCTACTTTTTCCTGTCTGATCGGAGAATATTTCAGACCGTCCTTGACTTTGAAATTTCGTACCCGCGTTTGGGTAATCTGCAACAATTTGCTCATGGCATAATCAGAGGTGTCTTCAAGCTCACCGTATTTCATCAACGCTGAAAAAAACAACAGATCAACTTCGCTTTTGTTCAGAGTGCCAAAGCCGGCCTTGAAATACTCTTCAATGATAAAATCAAAGGCATCCTCTTTGTTTTTTTCAATAAATCTCTCTTTCATTTGTCCCCTCGTTTGGTTGTCTTGTATGTCTATGGTTTTAACACTGTAATGGATTTCTGCAAAAAAAGCGTGCAAAATCGGTTGTTTCTTTCAATCAGCTCATTATTCGGGCCAATCCTTGTCTATGAAGCAACCGTGGTTTGATGTGCCTGTTTTTTTAACCAGGTCGTTTGAGTTGATGAAATTATCCCGATGACGTATAGAACTTGAAGAGTGTCTTGCAGATGATGTGATTCTGAACTGCCCGGAACGTTTAATGTCGGTCTGAGCGTTGCTTATTAATCTGTGCTCTCTTCTCCTCACTCCTCCCGAGCCCTCATTTTTGATGGGGGCTTTTTTTTTCTCTATTAAAGAGAGATAAAAGGTTTGATATGACGAACCATGAACGGGAATCCCCAAAAAACTGCTGTCCTTAAAAATTTATTTGCATTTTATCGAGATTCTGACTATTATATTTTTGTAGAACGTTTGCGACAAAGTAAACAGACCATCTGCAGACCCCGCCTGCCTTGCAACCGCTACGTTCCTGGAACAGATCAAAATCGATGCTGAACCGCCGGGAGATTTTATTCAAGCCTTTGTCTTGTCGCGACCGAACACGTTGGACCAATTACATCGCTCTTATATTGCAAACCGTAAAAGAGGTCATTTTTAATGAAAAGAACAATTTTACCTTTTGTGTTGATCTGTATCGGTTTGATCGCAGCCATACCAAAAGAGAGCGGTGTCAAATCCGGACAAAACGCTGCCATTACCGAATACAAGGCTTTTGACGCCAATAATCTGCTCATGTATGTTGGAAATAATGGCCGCTTTGCCGACAGGGAAGAGCATGACGGATTTTTGCTCAAGCCTTCCGGACCGGTCCTGGCTTTAACCAGCGGTTTGATCCTGGGCGCGGAAATCGATGACTCGATTCGGGTCATGGTCAATCAGTTTGAATCGGATGCGCTTGCCGGAATGATCGATGAAAACGGGCGGCCGCTCGGCAAGGACGATCCTACCTTTCGCATCTATAAGATCAACCGCGGAGATACAGAGGCGGATAACCCGGATTATCGCGACTGGCCCGCCTGGCAGGGCGCACCCGTCAAGGCGGACGGCACGCCATCGATTATCGGCGATCAGATGCTCTATTGCACTTTTACCGATGCGTACCCACTGCCCATCGGGCACACCCTGGGTCATACCGATCCGCTCGGCGCCGAGATTCACATGAAAACATTTGGTTTGGAAATTCTTGATGATATCGTTTTTATTGAATGGGATATCATCAACAAAAGCGACAACCATTGGCATAACGCCTATATCGGTATTTTTGCCGATTGTGAGCTCGTCGATCCTGCGAATGATCAGGTCGGTAGCGATAGCCTGCTTAATTTGGTTTTTGCTTATAACGGTGCCTATAGCGCTATGGAATCCATTATTGGGGAAGAACACCGGTCCATGGGCTATGCCCTGGTGCAAGCCGCCGTCGTGCCGTCGGCCGGCGATACAGTTTGCTATAAACAGAACATAAAAACCGGTTTCCGGAGCTGCGGGATATTTTCACCGCCCGTTTATAAGCACGGCCCTCGTCAATGGCAGGAATTCGTACCCAATCGTCTACCGGATGTGGATCTTGCTACCGCCGCTTATCGCCGGCTGCAGGGACTGGATTATGATGGCAATCCTCTGATCAATCCCATTACCGGTAAGCAATCACGGTGGGCTTTTAGCGGTGATCCCTATACCCAAAGCGGCTGGCTGGAACAAACCTTGCCTCAAGATCGCCGTTTCATGCTTTCCTGCGGTCCCTTTGATGCAGCGCCGGGGGATACACAAATCGTGGCCATTGCCGCCATAACCGCCACCGGCGATCATCGTTTTGAGGAAATTGTTCGCTTGAAAGAGACCTGCGATCTGGCTCACCTGGTCTATCACTCTACCGGGGTCGTTCACAGCGCTCCTATGGCAGTCGATCCGCTGGATCGAACTTTTTCCCTGCCGGTCCGGCTCTCCAATTTGTTTCCGCTGCAGACGGTGTCGTTTTCCCTGCGGCTTGAAACAGAAGGAATGGCCTTTACGGGAGTGACGCCTGCTATAAAAGAGCAAGATGCAATGATTGATTTTCAACACCTCGGTGACAATAGTTACCGCATTGATATTGATTTTGCTGCACCCTGCCTGCCCGGTTCGAATACGCTTCTCTATCTCAACGGCACCATTGAAGAAGACAAAGCCGCCGGGAGGGTGGGCATAACGTCGGCGGCTACTCTGGCCAGCGATCCCGAAAATCGCAATGTGATTGCACGCAGCCGGTTCAGTGATCTGATCATCAATCACAAACCCACACCGCCGCAACTCGATACACCTGCAGATGGTGTAATACTGAAAAAACCGGAAACGACTTTTACCTGGTCAGCTGCTGCTGATGCGGATAACGATCCCCTTGTTTACCGGTTTTATTGGCAGGGACAACAGGAGCCGTTTTATGAAAGCGAAAAAACCCGGTTTCCGTTCGACGGCAGCCATTTTTTGCAGCCGGATTCGCTCTATCGCTATCGCGTCTCCGCTTTTGATGGAATTTTTGAGACCTTTAGTGATCTGGGTACGCTATCGCTGGCTGATTTTTCCCTTTGGAATGCATCGTTTGCGGTCAATTCCATTCCCATTCCCGAGGATCAGCATTCGATAGATAGAATATTTGCAACAGACAAACATGTTTTTGTTCAAACCGGCTCTATGTATGGATCGTACCTTTATTATTATGACAGGAGTGATCCCTCTTTACCGGTTTATCTCGATAAAGTGGATTTTGATTCTCTACGCGTCACCGCCATGACAGCCATGGGTGATTATTTCTACTGTTCTCTCTATGGCCGGCAGGATGAAGAGTGGATCAGCCGGATAGATATTTATCATGTTGATGGAAGAGAGGCGAGCAAGGTTAATGAGATTGAATTGACGAGGGAATGCACACGCCTGGGGGTGAGCGGCGGGCTGTTATATGCCTATCAGTGCAATGACAAACTTTTACTTTATTCGCTGAAGAGTCTGTCCGAACCTTCTCTTTTGAAAGCGTATCAGTATGAAGAGTCTGTAAATTCCCGTCTCATGTTTGTATATCCTTATATCGTCTATGCACGAAAAAGTCCGACCGGTACAATCCAAACAACAAAAGTCGTTATCGAAGAGATTGATGACCAGGGCGAAAAAGCGACGGTGGTGGTGCACCCGTTTGCCAACGTATATCTCGTCGCTAACGGCGGTTATGTCTTTCTAATCAAAACGCGCCCACAAGGGGGTCTCTATGGTAAATCAATGGTTGAGCTTTATGCCCTGGATCTGCACCATCCGCAACAACCTCCTGGTTTGGTTAAAACACTTTATATGCCATGGCTATCTTATTCGCTGCAGGAGAATGTGCTGACAATCATAGACAAGCAACTGACTTTTTATGATGTTACAGATCCCTATGACCCGAAAATACAAGCGGTACTGAGGAACGTAACCGGGCCGCTGTTCATAAAAGATGGCTGGGTCTATGCCAAAAAGGATGACCATACGTTCGGAATTTACTATCTCAACCGGATTGAGGATCCGGCTCTGGCAGAGCAATCTGCCGCCAGTCGCTTGTTTCAAAACTATCCCAATCCGTTCAACCGCTCAACACAGCTCTTTTATCGCCTGGCCACATCGGCACGGATGAAAATCGAGATTTATAATGCGCTGGGACAGTATATCACCACCCTTGTCGATGGACAACGAGTGGCGGGGCACTATATCGAGGTCTGGAACGGAAAAACAAAAGAGGGCGCCTTTTGCGCCGCCGGTATCTATTTTGCCCGTTTGACGGTTGGCGATCAAATTCTGCACAAAAAGATGGTTCTTTTGCCCTGAAATTGGCAAATAAAACCTCTTATTTGAATAAGGATAAATTTTCCAATTTGGATCCAAATAGCAGAGCGCCTATTAAATCGGCCAAAATGAACACCGGCAAGAGCCGGCTTTATACTGTTTTTGCGCCCAATAAAAATCTACCAGGTTAGGTAAATTTCCTGAAAGAAAGGTTATAGGGTATCAATTCCCCAAACGCTTTTTACCGTCATCAGAGCGTTCTGTTTCGGTTTGCTTTAAATAACGCGACAGCATGGTATGCCCCTGTTGCCTCGCTGCCGGATAGCGCAATCATTATTATCACAGCGGTCAGCAGCGGTCACTGTGACATGAAGCGTTGAGTATTGATCGTTATCATGTTGATTTCTCTTAATGCTTGTCGCAGGGTTTTTTCTGATACATGTGAATATCAATAGTCTACGATTTTACAACCAACCAAAAGAGATAGCCAGAAAACCGGGGCCGTTTACCAGCGCATGGATGACCACGCCTGTCCAGCTGTTTTTGCGTTTCTGAACGACAAAAGACTGGATGAACAGGATGGGCAACATGATCAGCAACATTTTCCAGCCAAAGGCGATATGAAAAATGGCCCAGCAAAAGCCGTGAATGATCCAGGTATTTTTGCCAAAGGCGAGCTCCTGTCCGGGCAAAAGCACGCCGCGCCAGAATATCTCTTCTCCCATGATATTGAACAGCCAGTAGGGAAACCATATCAACAGTATCCAGTAACGATCCGGGGTGAGCGGTTCATAAGCCATAAAGGGGGGATGATTCTCAACATGGCCGGTTATCAGTTTAAGACCATTGAGAATAATTACGCTCAGAATCCCAATGACCACAACTGCTCCGAGACTCCAGAGCCAGTCCATGCGGTTCATTTGCCTGAATCGCAATCGACCGGTCCAGGTTTCTTTGTCGATTTTTTGTCCCTCAGCTTTGAGGAAAATAAGGGACAAAATCAGCAGAGGGAAAAAGAGTCCGAGGCCGGCAACGATGAACCAGAACACCACCGGCTCGAGGCCGGTTATTCGAGCGAGCCAGGGGATGATAAAGCGAGTCTCCAGGATCAACAGCAAAGACAGGGAGCCAAAAATGAACAGCGATTTGGACAGGCCGAGTTTTTTGGGTTGCAAGAAAGTTTCCTCCATTTATCTCTCTGCTCGAAATATCTAGGTAAAATAAAAACCATATTGTATTGATTTATTTTTTGAATCTCTTCACAGAGTTTTTCTGCCGTATAGTCGATAAGCTTGTGCAAGTCACCGGACAGGAGTGCAGGGTCCCGTTTAATATCTTTTAATTTTTGTAAAAATTCGGAATTGATCTGAAAAATTGCCCCGGGATTTCTGTAGGAGATTTTTTTGTTTGTTTTCTTTTAACTGATCGGCCAGATATTTTTTCAACGGCTTTACCATTTTGCCCTGCTTGATTTTTATCATTTCGAGTGAAAAGATAATCACTATCCAGGTAAAAACCTATCGGAAAATTCTCCTCATTTAATATACCGCATTTGTTTTACTCAAGCTTGTAAATCGATCGATGGAGAAATTAGAATAGATTTTCGTTTCATTTTGCCTCACCATAATGATTAATGAATGCTTTTGGTGAAAATTTTACACTTTTTCAGGCAGATAAGCAAGTTAATTTTTAAAAAGTCGTCAGAGCTTAATCTGGCATGGATTTCATATGAAATTTGCACAAACGGTGTGCGTCGTATGTATATGCGGTAATTTGTGTTTTTACAAAGCTCAGAGACCAGGATAGGGTTGACGCCCGACACTTGCCCCAGGATCGCCGCTTTATGCCTTCCTGCGGTCCCATTGACGCAGCGCCGGGGGATACACAAACTGTGGCCATTGCCGCCATAACCGCCACCGGTGATCACCGTTCCATTTGGTCGCTTTTGGTCTCTTTAACATAGCGCGTTAGCATGGCATGGTTCTGCTGCAATACCTTGTCGGCATTATGATCATCATCAACATATTTATGTAAAAAGGCGATCGAGTAGGTACGAATGACCGCATACTGTTTCTCGTTTCCGCTCATCAGGCGGGCTCCGGGTCTGTTGCTAAAGCGGTTGTTAAATGACAGATGGGTGCCTCCCCGGACCTCGGCAAAATATTTGGGCACCGCCAGGCTGCTGTAGATTTTGTCCGACAGCTCTGCCATGGTTTTATCGCCTCTTTTTTGTTTTCTTTCACGTTCCCCCATAAAGAGCATGGAGGGGATTTCTACGTCTTGCAACTCTTCTTCCGTATATAAATAGCCGGCTGCCCCTGTAGAATACAACAGCACCGCCCGAATGCGCTCATCGTGTCGTTCCGCTATGGTGCCGCATAATCCCATGGCGGTAAATCCCCCGAAAGAGTGACCGCCGACAGCAATTTTTTCCGCATCGATGTATCGTCCGAACAGAGCGTGCTTTAACATGCCGTCCAGAGCCAGCTGCATCTCATCGAGACGGTAGAGATACTGCTGCCGCTCCTGCGGGGAGGAGGAACCGATCGCTTTAGCTGCTTTGAAAAATCCACGCCGGTCGAATTTGTTCATACCCTTGTGAATGCGCACCGCAGAATGGCTGTCGTGATGATCCGGGGCCGCGACAATCCAGCCCCGGGCCGCCAGCTTTTCGGTCAAAAAGACAGCGGCAATACCGCTGCCGCCGAATCCATGTGAGAAGAGCAGGAACGGACAGGCTCTATCCCTGTCGAGCGGTTCAGCGTTTACCGCCACGTTTCCGCGTGTGGGGCCGCCGTAGTGGTGCGATGAAGGCTGTTCTGCTGTCGGATACCATACCGCCACGGTAAGCGTTTGCGCATGGCCGTTCTTTTGATAATCGATATCGATGACCTTGTAGCCGACAGCGTAAAGGGATTGTTCTTTCTTGTTATTCCGTGCATCGCCGCCGGATAGCGCCATCATGATGATCACAGCAGTCAGCAGCAGTCGCTGTGAGGTGAAGCAATGCGTATTGATTCTTATCATGTTCATTCCTCTTTATGCTTGTAGCAGCGTTTGTTTTTGATATAGATGAATATCTATATTGTCGCTGAATCGCAATCTTTGTTTCCAGGTTTGTCTGTCGTATTTTTGTCCCTCCGCTTTGAGGTATATCCGGGACAAGAGCAGCAGAGGGGAAAAAAGTCCGAGCCCGGCAACGATGAACCAGAACACCACCGGCTCGAGGCCGGTTATTCGAGCGAGCCAGGGGATCAGAAATCGGGTTTCCAGGATCAGGAGTAGAGATATGGACCTGAAAATGAAAAGCGATTTGAAGAGGCCGAGTTTCTGGGGGTGCAAAATTTTTTCCATTGTTTCTCTTTTTATACGACATCTTTGCTTCAACTGTAAATCTGCAATGCATTTTATTTTATATAAAGCATTTTTTTGCTCAGCTCTCCATAGGGACTGGAGAGCCTGTAGATATAGAGGCCGTTTGCCAGGTTTTCTGCATTGAATCGCTTTTTGTATCGTCCCGCCTGTAGCTCTGTATCGACAAGGGTCGCGACCTTCCGTCCCAGGAGGTCATATATTTTCAACTCGATTTGAGACGCTTCGGGTAGGTTGAATTCGATTACCGTTGCCGGATTAAACGGATTGGGATAATTCTGTTTCAGGGCAAATCCATCGGGTACAACGACCTGATCCCCTTTGACATCGGTTTGTGCGGTTAAGATGCCGCTGGCATAGCGCCAGATTTCAAAGGTTCCTGCTGCAGTCACAACGTTGTAATAAATAAAGACCTGATCTGCGCCAATATAACTCTCCGGATCGGTTCGGATGGTATTTGGCAAGCCCGAATCACAGCGTTTGATAAAACGGGTATTGTTGTCGGTTTCAATGCCGCTGACCCATACCTCTGCATCGACATACTGACTCGATGATGCCGATTTCTTGCAGACAAAACTGATATAGGATTTACCGGCGGCAACAAAAGGTTCAGGCGATCCGATGTATTTGTATTCAGAGGAGGGCGGCGCGGTAAGGGTGGCGATTTTTTGCCAAAACTCTGCGCCATGATCGCGGTATATCGCAATCGCCGTATCGCTCAGTACCGCCAGAACCAGCAGTTCGTCGTATTCCGGTGCAAACCAGCCATAGCTGTAGCTTTTGCGGTCGGGATCATCGGTAATCCTTTTTTCCGTCATCTCCCCGGTATGATAAAGAAAAAGCTGGCCGGCGTTTTTACCGGTTTGTTTGACGTAGAAAAAGCTGTTGCTCGAATCTACCCATCGGGTTCCGGTATCGATGCTGTCGACAACGATTTCGCGTTCCGGTTGATCTTCATCGATCCAGCAGACCACACCGGTTTTAAGAACCGCGCCTCTGGAAAAGAGCAATTTTATGCTGTTGGCGGTGACGTCTTTGGAGGCCAGAGTAGAGAGCTTTGGCAGGAGACCGGTGGTCAGGGCGGTTCGCGTAACATCGGATCCATTTACATCAGCGCGCCAGATTTGTGGTGTACCGCCGTTGTCTTTGGTATAAAAGAGCGACCAGCCCTTTGCATCGATACCAAACTCGGGTCCGTTGAAGGAATGGATCAACGGGGTGGCGCCGGTATCGATGAGCAGATCCTTGCCGCTGGCAGAGACAAATGCACCGGTGTGCGGATCGATGTCGCTCAGATAAACCGTGCCGCCGCTGCTCTGAAAGGCCAGTTTATCGTCTATGCTCAACAGTTCCGGATCGATATAACTCGCGCCTTCAGGTGAAATCCTGAGTGCATTTGGGTCAATGGTGGTAACCTTGCCCAAAAGATATTGCCACAGCGGTTGCAACAGAGGCGTTTTCGCGGTTTGATCGATCGGCGTGACCCAGTCGACACAGGTTGCATTGTGAAAGTTGGCCTGGGTCATGACCGTATCTATAGGCACACTCGTAATCAGGGAATGTGAATTGAGATATGGCGAGGTTGTGGTATCGATATTCACAATCGGGCCAAATTGGAGCATATGGAAATCAGACCAGGTGATTGGAATTTTGGCATAAATCCAGGTATCTCCGGTGTGAATAAAGCCAAAATAGGCGCTATCCGGAGTCACGCCCGGCTCTCTGATCCAGGAGGCGGTTTTACCCGGTTGAGCCCAGTCGGTCCAGGATATCATGATGACCCGGTTTACCGGAAATAATTTCGCTGCAAAGGCGGCATGTCCGCCTCCCTGAGAATGGCCTGCGGTAACGATCCGTTCCCATTTGATGACAGAGCCGTCGAGAAACTGCTGCCAATTTTCCTCGGGATAAGTTGTTTGCAGATATTGCAACAACCTGAGCAGCCGGTTCAGTATCGAATTGGCAGGTGATATCTCTATTGCGGGGTGCTGATCCTCCCCAAACCAGATTTCATATCTTGCACGGCCGTGACAGGTGCTATCATAAGTACGGGGACAAATATTAATATTGATCGATGCCAGATTCTCATAGCTCAAACCGATAACGTGATACCCCATATTCGCAGCGGTTCGTTGAAAGAGGCGGTAATCCCGTGGTGTGCCGGTAGTGCCCGGAAAGAAAAGCAGCAGTTTATCCAGTGCGGCAACGCCTTTGTTGATATAAATATGGTGTGCGGGATTATTGCCGTTGATTTCGCTGTCGGTTTGATTCGGTAAAATTTGATGTTGCAGCAATTGTGCAAAAACGGATGTTGCGGTTACAATGACGAAAACAGATACCAACACAGCTCTTTTCATTTCCTGACCTCACTATTCTGTTGTGTGGCTGTTCATATCACTCGCCTTTAGGATTGAAAATAATAAACGGTTTCTTCCCCGGCTGTTTTTCGTAACCGGGACCTTACCTATACAGGATTACGTACATTTTGCCCGTTTATTGTATTTTTAATCGTCCGGGTAGACTGCTGCTGATACCTGCTGCTCTGTTTTCAATTTCACGGCTGGCAACTCTATTTTATCTCGCATTGGTTGCACGTTTCCAGGCAGAGTGCACTCGAACGGCAACCCGGATATAGAAATGACATTGGATAAGAAAACTCAAATGTGATGTCCAATGTATTCCGGCTGTTGGCAGTGAATTGTGCGAAATGATTTGGCCCCTCTTTAAGCCAATAAAGCCAGTTTTTTTTAAAGTATTGTTTTTTACAGAAAAAAAAGGGGTGGCCGCAGAGAGGTTTCGAAGAAGACAGAGTTTGAACAATCCTTTTGCTTTGGAGAAACAACGCTTTAACAAATTGTGCCTGCAGCGGTTCGGAGTTGTTTGACCGAAGAGAGGTGGGCAGACCTGCTTTTTTGATAATAACCGGCTTGTCATCAGCAGCTTTTTGCCATGCAGCGATTTTATCATCGATATCGTCGAGTACGGTCGGCGTGACGGTAAAATCGAAATGTAACGGCCAGCAGGTTACCGACAATATACCGGAAAATCCATTTGTGCCAGATCTTCATTTTCTCTATGCCGTAAGTAAGCGTAAGTGTAGTGGCGAATTTTATCCGGGGATGGTTGGTATGTACATAATCAGCGATATCGGATAAGAGCGCTACATCGTTATCCAACTCCTCCGGATACATTGAAAAATCGACACCGGCTTCTCCTCAAACTGTTCGACCGATCCTGCCCAATCACAATACCTGCTATTTTTCCGCCCAGTTTCTCAGTTCGCGTTTGATTTTTTCTTCTACTTTTTTGGCAATTTCCTGCCATTCGCTTTTTTCTTTGTCCTCTTCATCGAGCCAGTTTTGGATGCCTTTCTTGACCTTTTCTTCCACTTTGACACCGATTTCTTCCCACTCTTTTTCTTTCTGACTCTTTGAGCGGGGTTTATGTTTGACCGGATGCCAGATACCACCGTGTCCCAGCGAGACAAGAATGCCGAGAACAAAGCCAAAGTTATACCAGCCGCCGTTGTTGTGAATCTCATAAACGGCGACGCTGTCGCTAAAAAGACTGATGACAAAGGTTATAATGATGATCAGTCCGTGCCATAGACCGGCCCAGAATCCGGCTGGTTTGGCAAGATACATGTCATTGTTCGGCGCACAGGAGGTTAAAAAGAAGGCTAAAAAGATGATTCCCAGTGCACTGAGAGTGGTTTTCCGTTTCATTTTACCTCACCAAAATAGTTCATCAATCTTTTTGATAAAAATTTTACACTTTTTCATCCAGATTAGCAAGGTTATTTTGCTTTTAATACAACTCCTGATTCAAGACATAAACCATCACACCACCGATCAACGATGAAATCACTTGAGCAGGATCATCTTTTGCACTGCAGAGTAAGGGCCTGCCCGCAGCACCAGCCAGTAAATACCGCTGGCCACCCGCATGCCGTTCTGATTGCGCGCGTTCCAGATGACGCTGTGATGTCCCTTTTGCTTGATTTCATCCACCAGTGTACTGATCTTTTTTCCCTGAAGGTTGAATATTTCCAGGGTCGTCCATTGCGATTCCGGCAGATCGTATTCCACTCTGGTTTCGGGATTGAAGGGATTGGGATAGTTTTGGTATAAACAAAATCCATCCGGCATCTCCGGAGCGGATGCAGCGACCGGTTTAGCCGGAGGTGGGGGTGGCAATTTACCATATTTTTCCCTAAACCAGGCCGGTGTACGGGTGGCAGCTGTTTTTCCCAGCGCTGCACCGCTGTGTATTTCCAGATCGCATTCCTTTAACACTGAAACCCAATAGCCGGTGGTGGCATCGACCTGAGACGACGGCGTATAGGTAAAATTTTCGTTGTTGTATGCCAAAAAAGGCGTTACAACACCGTCCACGGGATTGACGACGATATTGTTATAATCAATACCATCGATAAGACAGCCGACCATATACCAGCCCGGACGGGTAAAGTGATAAAAGATATGCTGAACCGGGGTGACGTCGAAAGAATAGCTTACCGGCTGTTGAATATAAATCCAGTATGCCTTGCCGGGTTCAAGCGTTTGAACCTCCAGATAGTCGTTATCCTCGATATAATAATAGAGGGCGGTTCCGTTCTGTGCGTCCGGAAAGAGCGACGAAACCGTCATATCATTCCTGTTGCCGGGAACGGAAATCATGTACCACCCCGGTTGGTTGAATTCATACGTAAGCGGCACCGTGTTTTGCCCGGTCGATTTTTCCAGAACAAAGTACTTGCAAAAAGCACAACCATTTCTGATCGCCCACGGATTGCGCATTTCAAAACTCACCGGATAGTCTCCGCTCTGGCCGATATAGAACTCTTTAACCACGGTGTTGTCGCTTAAATATTCTGCGTTTTGCCATTCTCCTTCCTGGTTCGCCAGGTTGACCCTTGCCTGGAAGGCTTGCGGCCAGCCGGGAGGTATTTTGCCGTCCTGATAGTCGACGTACGAGTCGCAGTGATAGTGCAGCGTCACCCGGTAGGTGCCCGGAGAAAGACTGATTGACGGCGATGAGAGCTCGATATGCCAGGCACGGTAGCCGGCAAAGATCTTGTAACAGAATCCACGCTCATTGAGAAAGAGATCCCATTCATGTGGAGGCAAAAACGCATCCCAGCCAAAGCGCGTTTCCGACATGCCCCAGTCGTTCCAGGGTTCGTCTCCGTTGGGATTGCCGATGGGATTATGGCCGCTGTTGTTCCACAGCGTCCAGCCGTTTCTGACCTGTTGCACAACGTTCTGATCGTACCAATCATCGCCGTCCATTGTATCCCAGTATTCTTCCAGTACAAGTTCCCAGTCATCAGGAGGATTGGTGGGATCATAAGCATTAATGGTAGTGCTTTTAGAGTGAGAGAGACCGTTTCCGTCATGAACCGTCAGGACAACATTGTAGGCACCCGGGTCGGAAAAGGTATGGTCGGTCGCCAACTCTGTGCTTTGATTGCCGTCTCCAAAGTCCCAGTGAACGGTGAGGGCATCGCCATCCGGATCTGATGACTCTGAAGCATCGAATGATACCGTCAGGGGGGCATTGCCGCTCACCGGAGCAGCAGAAATAGACGCCACCGGATGGTGGTTGCCCGGATTGGAGCTTGCCGGTTCCACCAGAATATTATCGAATTTCAATCCGGTCAGTGCACCGGGAACATTTCCGCTTTTTAGAACAATGGTGGCCACCTCGCCATCGGCGATAAACGCGCCGGTCGTTGATATTAAAGAGGTTTGGCTGAGGTTTCCGCTCCATCCGGTTTTGCTTTCAAAGGTATCATTTTTATAGATGAGCTTGACGTCGCTTTCCTGACCGGTTAAATCTACACCGTTCTGGGGCAGGCGATCGCTGTTGATGATCAGCACCTCTCCCCAATGTGCGTCCGCCAGTGTCGGAGCGCTGGCCCAGAATCCCGAGATATAGATTTCCGTACCTGCTCCGCCGGTGCTGAACTGTTGATAAAGCCCTCCGTTGTGATTGCTGCTCGAAATGTGTGCCTTGCCATTTTGAACCGAGAGATTCAGGGCTCCGCGTTCCGTCCAGGTCGACCAGCCATTGAGATCCTGTTCAAAGGTTCCGTTGGCGATCAGGTTGGTTGTCTGGCTGTTTGGATTAACCGTAATGATAACGCTGTCAATCGCCGAGCCGCCGCGATTATCACTGATTTCTAAAAGAGTTGTGTAGACACCCTCTTCTTGAAAGGTATGATTCACGATAGCGGTGGTTGCGGAGTCGCCGTCTCCAAAGTGCCAGCTAAAGGTTAGCGGGTCATCGTCCGGATCCGAACAAGTCGATGCATCGAATTGAACCTGCAGGGGAGCGTCTCCAACTGTGGGATCGGCCGTAAACACCAGAACCGGATCATCATTAACTTCATCCTGAACATGTATTTGTACCTGGCTGGTATCGCTATGACCATTACCATCGTTTACGGTCAGAGTTACGGTAAACAGGCCCTGATCAACGAATTGATGCGTAATCGTCTGCCCGTTTCCGCTATTTTGATCGCCGAAATCCCAGCTGAACGTTAATGGATCCTGGTCGGGATCGCTCGATCCGGAGGCATCGAAATTGACCGTCAGGGGTGCGACGCCTTGTGTCGGGTAAGCGTTGAGTGCGGCCACCGGTGGCCGGTTGATGTTGTTTTCCTCGAGCGGGATAACGAAATAGGTGTTTGTGGCATACTCGGTCATGGGGGCGATGAGTTTTTGTGCCTGATCGGCGATACCGCCGAAACCGGGACCGAGATACCAGATGGCAGCACTGAGGACGTTACGGTAGCTACCATACAGCTCTGCCGCCCAGGGGATATCGACATTCATCGCCTGGTCGATGCTGTTACCGACAGTGACACCGTCCCAGCCGAATTCCGTGATGTGAATTTTGGGGCGATTAATGCCAAGAGAATCACAAATTTGGTAGAGCATCTGAAAGCGTCCCACCAGATGTGGATACATGTTATCGAGATTATCTCGTGAAAGGCTATACTCGTGCAATGCCACGGAAACGCGGTCGGGATTGTCCGCCGCCAGTTGTAAAAACTGAATCATGCCCGGTTCGAGCCAGTGTTCATATTCAGGAACACCGGTCGACCAGCTCGGGCCAGCCCACCTGAATCCTTCGGCCATGGCCATCCGGGCGGTGTGATAGCAAAATTCACCGATCCAGTCGGAGGCCAGTTTGTTCAGTTCATTGACGGTTTCGATCCAGATGAGATGCTTATAATCGAGCAGTTCAGGAGGGAAGACGTCCATGTGATATTGCCAGTGTTCGACGGCGGCATCGTATGGTGTTTTGTTGTAATCGGGACAATCCATCCAGTAACCATTATAGTCACCGCAGCGACGGTAGATCAGCTGATGCGGTACACCGCTGTTTTCGCGCATCATGGCGCCTTCCAGTATGATGCCGGCCTCGTCGACACTCTTGATACAAAACGGAACGCCGGCCTGATCGAGCGTGGTCATATAGTCTCCGATACCGCGGGCATTACCGCCAACGGCAGTGTGAAAGCCGGTTTTGACAAACTGCAAGTCCAGTCCGATCTGGTTGAGCGAATCGCGAATAGCTGCAAAGTCGAGAGGCCCGGTTGTCGGTTGGGTGACGGAAATTAATATACTGGACTGGTCTGTTCCACCATGACCGTCATTGACGGTCAATGTGACGGAATAGGATCCGGCACTCTGATAGGTATGAACGCATTGCGAACCTGTGCCCTGATTACCGTCGCCAAAGTTCCAGGAAAAGGTCAGAGCATCGCCGTCAGGGTCGCTGGATGCCGATGCATCCAGAGTGACCGCCAGCGGTGCGCGACCGGATTGCGGAGTGGCTGAAAAGAGGGCTGTGGGAAATTGATTTCCGGGCGAAGAACCTGCCGGGGAAACCGCAATATTGTCGAACATACAGCCGGAAAGCGCGGGGCCCAGATTGCCGCTTTTCAACACGATGGTGGCCTGACCGGCAGCAGCGGTAAATGAGCTGATATTGGATACCGGCGCGGTATCGCTCATCTGGCCTGACCAGCCGGATGACGTGGTCCAGGTGTCATTTTTGTAGAGCATTATAACATCAGGCTGACCTGCGTAAACATCCTGGCCGTCCACCGGAAGCCGGTCGCTGTTGATGATCATCACCTCGGCCCATTGATAATCCTGCAGAGTCGGATTGCTCTGCCAGAATCCGGATACCGACAACTGGTTGCCGGCACCGCCGGTGTTAAACTGCTGATAAAGTCCGCCGTTGTGTTCTTCGCTCTTTAACCAGGCGCGGCCGTTATCAAGTACCGGGGTTAGATTACCTCGTTCCAGCCATAAAGTCCATCCATTCAGATCATTAAACTCTCCGTTTACAATCAGGTTGTTGCTTGTTTCTGTAACCTCTATAATTGCTTGTTGCGCATCTGAATTACCGTTCTGGTCATCTACAGTGAGTGTTGCGGTATAGGTACCGCCGTTTTCGTATGTACAGGAGGCGGTTACACCGCTTGCGGTGCTACCGTTGCCGAAATCCCATGTATAGAGCAGCGGATCACCATCCGGATCGGATGATGCAGAGGCGTCAAAATCGACCGTAAGCGGAGCATTACCGGTAGAAGGGTTTGCATTAAAAGCAGCAACAGGGGGTGCGTTTTGTCCGGCTACCGGCACAATGCTGATATTATCGAACCAGGCGTAAGACTCGCCGTCGGCCGGCCATTTTCGCCAGACCTGAAGAAAAATCGTCAGGGAATTGTGGGTTGCTGTCGCCGTTTGGTTCAATGTGTGCCAGACATCTTTTTGAGAGTTAAATTCATACCATGTGATATCAGCGGATTCAAAGTTGCTGCCACCGGTCAAGTCGATACCGAGACGGGCAATATAATCCCACGCCGCCCCACCGTCGAATTGAGTCCGGTTCGACGCCTGGATTTCGTAGGTTTCTCCCGGCGTGACGGTAATGACTTGATAAACACCGGCGTATTTGTAGTTGCTTTGCGGCTGGGGGCAGATAATTTTTTGCGACCAGCTTCCGCCGGCAACCTGATCCGATTGTATTTCAAACAGAGCCGGATAGCCGGTGGATTGAAAGGATGACCAGCCATTGCCGATGCCATTTGTCTGTTCGCCGTTTTCAAAGTCACCGTTTACCAGTTCTGAAGAGGGTGGATTCTGGCCTTCCGACGTCCAGCTGTATTTATAGGTAACTGCCTGATCGAGATCGGCAAGCATCTGCGATTCATAGGTATTGCCGTCGATATTCCAGTCGTCGCACCACTGGCACCATCGATATAGATTGACACATCTGAAGAGGGGGGTGCCGTCGGTCATCGCCTGTTGATTGTAGCGATCGATTTCGGCATAGATTTCCTGGATCCAGCCGGATTCATAATGCGCCTCCGGATTTTCAGGGTGTCCGCCTTTCCAGTAATAAATGCCATTGCACTCGGTGGCGTAAAGCGGCAAATCATAGAGGCTCGATGGTATGCCATGATTTATCCAGTCCTTGTAAACATAGAAACTGAAATAGAGATCCTGGCCGGCGGCATTGACTTTTTGCGTACTGTGAATGTTATCGCAAGTGTACCCTCTGGAATTGATATGCAGAGCAATGCCGTCGACATTGCCGCTGGATTCGATGGCGGTGAGCATCTGGTTCATATAATCGACCCAGTTCAATGGATTGGCATCGTGAGGTGTACCGTTGATATCGCCTTCTCCGTAGGGGCCGGCAAAGGGAGCCAGGGCCTGCGTCACCACCTGAGCCTCCGGAGCGACGGTTTTAATGGCGCTATAGCACTGGTTAAAGCAGCCGGCATAGTCTTGCGGGGAGATATATTGATGTCTGCCGCTGACGATGGGCCACTCGTGCGCCAGATTGGTTTCATTGCCGATGATAAAAATGGAGCATCCCTGTGTGGCGGCGACAAAATTGGCGCAGCGCTGGGCAAATTCGTCATAACGATCCGGTGGCGGCAGGGTTCCGTTGGGGGAATAGCCGTAATTCAGGCGACAGATGACGGTATGACCTTGATCGGAAATCGCCGTAAAATCAGAGCCGCCATAATCGTCGGGGTTATCTCCAATAGCAACAGTTGCCGTCACCCAACCGCTGACCTCACCACTGTTGAGATGATCGAGAAACTCCTGTGGTGACGGATCGGCATCGTGAATGCCATAAAGATACGAACTCGGTTGTGTAAAAGCGGAAACAGAGAAAAGCAATATCAGACAGAAAAAGATTGCTGATGATTTACGAATCGAGAAAAGAGACGGAATTGCAGTATTCATCTTCATTCCCTCAAATGATTTATGAACGATTGGTTAAACCAGGCATTTTTTCAAAACATGGCTGCGTTGGTTCAATTGCTGCTGCGTTCCACCTGTCAGAATGCGGTGGCAGGGTTTTTAGATGACGGTTAACGGTAGCGTGGTCATTAGAACGGGGCTGTCATCTTTTGCAGAAAAAGGGACACAAACGAAAAAGGCTGGCTATTATTTAATTCTGCAGGCCTATTTGTTTGTACTATTGAACAGTGTTTTTGCACGTCGGTATCAGAATATTCACCTTTCTATTAATTTTATTGATTTTACATTTAAATTGCAAGTAAAATCCAACGTTACTTTTTCACAGGTTTGGTTGTATTATATGGAAAATGTGGTTTTGCAATACTTGCATGATAAGCGGTACCAACGATGCATCGACACACCACCTTTTTTAGATTTTGCAGCTCCCAAGCCACAAAGATCGCGGAGAGACGCGAAGAAAAATAATCAAAGCCATGATTTTAAACTCGTAATTTATTATCGATAAGGAGGGATTTAAAATTTATTTGATTTTTCTCTTCGTGGTTTTTGACTGGACGTCTAAAAATATATCCTGTACTGCATCATCGGAAAAACGCCGAGCTGATAGACGGTCTCGATTTCGCCTGAGACACTGTCAAAGGACTGGGCCAGCACGTTTTTGTGATCGGTCAGGTTTTCGATATAGATCATCCATTCCTGGGTATATGACCCTGAACTGAGGCGATAGCCGACTTTGAAATCCAGTTTCAAATAATTGGGATGCCGTTCAGAGAAAGCTTTGCTGTTATCGAATTTTAACTCATTCGCCGCCCGGCTCGCCTCCAGGTCGATAGGCGTATAGGGGCGGCCGCCGGCCCAGGCCAGCTTGACATCGAAAAAAAGCGTGTTGCGCTCGTTAAAGATAAACTCTTTGCCCAGTAAAAAATTGGAGACAAAATCGGTATCAAACTGGGTGCTGCGCTCAATGCCGTCTTTGCCCGTGTATTTCGAGTCAAACAGCGAGGAGGTAATCAGAAAGTAGAGGCCGTTATGGTAAAAGCGTTCCAGGGTCAATTCAAGACCGTAATTTTTTCCGGTTCCTGCATTGACCAGATTTTCATAGAGATCGATGTTGAATTCTGCTCCTGTATTTAAAATGCTATAGCTCGATGGTATGTTTCTTACCGGTACATCATAGAGGTACTGGATATAAGCTTCGGCTTTCAGCCGCAGATTTTCGGTAAAGAGCTGATCGTAGCCAAGGACGAGATGATGCGCTTTGGTAAAATCGAGATCAGTGTTGGTGGCTGTGGCTGCCCTGCCGGCAAGCACATCGGTAAAATAATAGGTGGATAACCATTGTAGCCGCGAGTGTTTGCCATAAGCCAGGGACATCGTCTGTGACGGATTCAAGGCATAGGAGACCCCAAGCCGGGGATCGAGTGCGGTATGGCCGTTGAGGCCAAAGTGAGATAGATTACCACCGGCGGTGTAGATCAGGTCATCGCTTTGTTTGAATTTCCACGAGCTGTAAACCTGAGAAAAGAGGGGGCCATCTGCAAGAGTGCGCTCATTGTCAAAATATCGATAAAACGCTTCATCCTCAAAATCATAAATCCGGCCATCGAGATCGAATCCCATCTGATCCAGGCTGAGGCCATTCTCGGCCGACCAGCGATTGCTGAACCGTCGCGAGAGCACATAATCAAAAGAAGCTTTGTATTCGATATAATTGTCATCCAGTTCACGCTGGCGTTCATTCTCCTGCAGTTTGAAAATGTCGGTATTGGTTTTCTGAAAGGTGCCGGAGAGGGTAAACCGGGAGCTGGTGTTTTTGTTGTGAAATCGGGTATAGCTCAGTCCGCTGGCGCCGATGGTGGAGCCGTTGTAGAGGTCCTGTCCTTCTTCTGAATAAAAGTCCTGGTCTTCGCTTTCCGAATCGAGAATGGCGATTTCGCTCGTACCCCAGAGGGCAAACCAGTCGATACGGCCGTTTTCGAGCGGAATGGCGATTTTGCCGGAAAAATCCTGATAACGCGGAATGCCGGCGGCACCGAAATCGATACCGAGCTTATCCATCATATCGAGGGTCGAATAACGGTAATTGCCGAGAAAGGAACTGCCCTGTTTTCGGCTGATCGGGCCTTCGGCACCGATCTCAAAGCCGTTGAATCCGACCTGTCCGAGGTATTCATATTCGTCATTATTGCCGTTGCGCAGGCGCAGATCGAACACACCGGAGAGGGCATTGCCGTATTCGGCCGGATAGGCGCCGGTAAAGAAATCAGAATTGGCCAACGTGTTATTGTTCAGCATGCCCACCGGTCCACCGGTAGTACCTTCCATTGCGAAATGGTTGGGATTGGGAATATCGACACCGTTCAAACGCCAGAGCAAACCAGCCGGCGAGTTACCTCGAATAACGATGTCATTGCGGGAATCGTTGGAAAAAGCAACACCGGCATAGTTGGAAGCCATGCGTGCCACATCGCCGCGGCTGCCGGCGTATTTGTCTGTTTCCTCTACTGTAAACATACGGGCACTGGTTACGGCCATGTCATTGATCGCCTCGTACTTTGGCAGAGCCTCTACGGTGATTTCCTGCATTTCGATCACCTTTTGTTCAAGCTCGATGCGCAAATGCATCTCTTTACCGGAATAGACCAGCACATTGCGGGCAAAAGCCGGATGATATCCGATGTACATCGCTTTGACAGTTATGCGTCCGACCGGAACATTCGGGATGCGAAATTCTCCCTGCTGGTTGGTACTGGCTCCCATGAGCGGATCAGTGTCGAGAATGACCACGTTGGCGCCGACGAGCGGCTGTAAGGTGGTGGCATCATAGACCCTACCGCGTACCGTTTGGGTCAAGTCCTCTGCAGCGATGGATAGGGTAACAAAAGCGAGTATTGTAATAATAATTTTAAATTTCATCTAAACCCTCTGAATGACGTTTTCTGTATATCAATCTGAAATATACAAGTTTGTCATTAAAATGTAAAATAAAAATTTAGTCAAACGTTTTTATTTGTTCTACATACATATGGTTTCTGCTTTGGTTGCCTGCGAGGATGATAAAAATTTCTGTGGGGATATCTACAATATAATACCTTCAAAAATAAATATTGATCTGCCGCTTAAAACAGCGACCCGATTGGTCACCTATTTTCACTGCGTTAACGGCGCGATAAAATAATTTTCATTCAATTTTAATGATTTTTTGAGAGATTTATGTCAGATGATTTTTTTATATAGAGAAAATCCTCTCGGCAAAAACACTCGCACAGAGCCACCAAGCCACAAAGGGGTTACTTGTCATTTTCTTTGAGGCTCTGTGGCTTGGTGCGAGAATTCTTTTCCAATTTTGGCCTTTTACCAAGTCCGTTATTTTTGCAAAATGAATTTTCGCGTTTGTGAGTAATCACCGACCTGCAATCTGCAGAAATAGAGGCCGGAAGGCAATGCCTTCGGTTGCCAGGTGATAGTGTGCCGACCAGGAGATTGAATGGCATCGGTCAGGGTTGCCACGGTTTGGCCGCTCAGGTTGTAGATTTTCAGAACCACACGACCACTGATTCGAAGATCATAATGTATGGTAGTGGCTGAATTGAACGGATTGGGATGGTTTTGATGCAACTGGAATTCCCGGGGCCTTTTCACCTTTGAGGTCTTTATGGTGTCAACCCCTGTTTGCGCGGAAAGGCGGGCGATCCAGGCCTCGGTATTTCCGGCCGGATTGGTTCCCCAACCGACAATAGTAGAACCGTCATCGGAAATGTTCGTGGCAGCAACCAGGGTCCAGCCGTTTAAATCAAAGCCATAAATACTTTCCATGGCATATTGCAGGTCGAGCAGGCCATGCGCAGGGGTCCATATAAAAGCTTTTTCTTTGGCGTTACTGTCCAGGTAATAGCCGACAATAATATCGCCGTTTTTTGAAGTTTTGTAGAGCTGTGCGGTATAATTGCCCTTGTCCGGCAATACCCCCAGGGTATCGGCCTGATGCGCTGCATTCCATTTGACCAGCTGGTCGCCGCTCGCCTGCCGTAGAATACCGACGATAACAGAGCCATTCGGATTAAGGCCATAGGCCCGGTAGCCATTGCCGAGGTTGGTCAAGCCGCCGGTAGAGGTCCAGTAAAAAGCGCTGCGTTCAGTGTATCCCACCACCACCGATCCGTCATCAGAAACCGCTTGCGCATGGCTTTCGACACTGCCGGGCAGAATACCCAGCGCCACCATGCCGGTGGCCGATGTCCAGCGAAACGCTTCAGTGCTGGTTGCCGATTTGCTCTCGCCAACAATAACCGATCCGTCTGCCGAAACATCGTTGGCGCTGCTGTAAAAGTCGCCCCCGGCAAGATCGTCCAGTCCGGTCATACCGGTGCCGGCTGACCAGCGAAACGCCTCATAACCCCATTCATCGTCGATAATACTGTTGCCGACTGCAACCGAGCCGCTGGCCGCGACTTGCAGAGCTGATGATGAAAATCTGCCCGGCTTTAAATCTCCCAGACCAACCATTTGAGATCCCGTGGTCCAGCGAAAGGCTTCCGGGCCGTTTTCAGAATAACTCTCTCCCACCACAACCGCACCATCCGCAGACACTCCATAGGCCTTGCTATTGATTCCCCAGCCAGGCAAGTCACCGAGACCGTGAAAGGTGGATGTGGCTGCACTCGATTTCCGGGAAACGATGATGTTATCGACATAGACCGAGGATTTGTCCAGGGTTTCAAATCCTATGCTACCGATTCGCAGTGCATTTGTTTCCTGATATTGAATGAGTGACTTGTCGTCAATGGTGATGTTAAAACTGTCGTTTGCGGTGCTGATCTCCACCATATGCCACGTGTTTTTGGAAAAATCCTCTTCGTGCTCTGCCAGCTTGTCAACCGTTCCCCAGGGACTCTCTTTATACAGATTGAGATTGTTGGGATGAAACGCGATAAAGTAGCGATCATTGTCCGTGAGGAAAAGATTGATGTGAAAACCGCTATCGCCTGCAAATTTGATCTGGCACTCCAGATCATAATTCGTCCATGCATTGCCCCTGGTGTAAATCGCCCAGGTATGGTTTTTTCCGTGCAAAAATGTATTGGCGGATTCTGTTTGCAACTGCCAGGGCGCTTCCAGGTCCCAGTCTTGCGCCTTGCCGTCTTGAAAATCTTCCTGATAAATGATCTCGCGGCCGGGTTGTGCCGCAAGAGTTGATATCCCCATAACTATGGTGCAAATGAATAAAAATAATATGTTGTGATTCAACAACACTGTTTTTCGGTTCATTTGTTTTACTGACATTTTATTATATAAATATTTTTACAGAGGTGCAACAACTTTAACAAAATTTTTTCAAAACGCCTTGTTTATTCGAATCCTGCTTGAACAAGCGAGGCCCCTGTTTACATCTCTCTGACATCGACAAATGTGCCATTGTCATAGTCGAGTGCCTTTTGCATGCTCTTGATCAGCATTGGCGCGGCTGTTTCGGGGTCGGGCATGGTCTCGGTATAGCGCGCCTGCTGCAGCTTTTTGATGGTGGGGTACTTTTCGGTTTCTTTTATTTGATAGATGGTTTCCTGGATTTCACTGTCGACCAGTCCGGGAGCAAACGCATTGAAATGCGTTTTTGGGTGTTCGTTTGCATAAACGTTCATCAACATATTCAGCGCAGCTTTGGAAACAGAATAAGGTCCCCATCCCGGCGAGCTGCGCAGGGAGGCTTTGGTGGACATGGCGATCACCTGTTTGATCTTGCCGGGATGATGAAACAACAGATCGAGCAACACCTTATTGGCCCAGACATTGATCTCCATCACCCGCTTCATTTCATCTACATCCAGTTCCTGCATCCATTTGATCTCACCCAGCACGCCAGCGTTGAGAATGACCAGGTCAAACGCCTGTGCATCCTTAATAAAGGAAGGCAGGTTTTGCCGCACCTTCTCATAGTCGGTCAGATCGAGCTGTAGATGGTGGTAAAGCGCTTTCTGTTCCAGGTCACCGGCTGATCTGCGGCTGATTCCCCACACGGTGGCACCCTGGTTGGCGAATTCCCGCCCCAGACCATAGCCTATACCTGAGCTGGTTCCTGTAATCAATATGTGCATCTAGAAACCTCGTGTTTTTGTTTCGAGTGATACCGTTTTCAGTTGATTACCCGTTCTACTAGCGAATAAAGAGCATTTTTTTCGTTTGTTCAGTATCACCTGTTGACAGTTTATAATAATATGCACCGCTGGCAAGATGCATACCGTTAAAATGAACACAATGTTCACCCGCATCCTGGCATTTATCGATCAGCTTGGATACCTTGCGACCGAGCAAATTATGCACGCTCAATTCAACGAACGCCGGCTTTAGCAAAAAATAGGTTATGGTTGTCCGCGGATTAAAGGGATTGGGAAAATTTTGGTAGAGTTTGAAATGCAACCGCCGCGGGTCAATCTGTTTTTTTACAGAAGATATTGCCAGGGCCGGATACCGCGATTTTTGTATGTCACCTTCACCGCTGATCAGGGCGGAGAGACGGGCATCTTTGAGAATGTCGGCAATTTTGCAAGCATCGCCGCTCAGGTCAGCCTGCTTGAAAACCAGGCGAACGCCGTGCGAATAGTCGGCATAGCGGGCATTATGGCCGTTGTATACAGGCTGTATGGGACGGTTTTCGCTTTTATGCCAGCCATAGATCACCACCCGATCATACGATCTGTCGCCGCTATAGATTTTGTTCGAAAGAATAATGTCCTTTTTATGGCCGGCAAGAATGGCGTCAGGCAGGCGCTCATAACCGCTTTTGCGGATTTGCTGCCGAATGGAATCGGTGTGATGTTTGAATACGGGTACGGTGGTCATTTGATCGGAAGGTGCAATAGGTTGCGGTCTCAGTTTCAATACTGCCGCGACATAAATCTGGTCTACCATTTTTGCGGTCGGAAGCGAGCAATTCAACTGGTCTGCCACATATTGGGCTGTCGACGGTGTCACAGGTACATAGAGGTAATCCTGGTCCGAGCCCACCGCCATATAGTCGCAAACCGTGTAATATGTGAATTCGTATAGCCTGGAATCAATGCTCTGCCTGACGGTTACCGGCTGCAGGTTGCGGCAGAAGGAGGGAACATTGCCGGACAAGATTTCATTGATAATTTTGATTTCTCGTTCTTTAAGGTTTAAACCGGCGATCCGGTCGGCAAATTCGGCACCGCCGCAGGCGCTGTCGGAACGGGCAGGGATATCCAGGGATATCGGTCCTGTTGTTTGTGGCAAAGCGGTTTTGCGGCTTTGACAATCTGCGGGCGTTTGCACAAAGAGTACAAAGGTAACCAGCAGCAGCATCCATCTTTTTGGGGTTGCTGTCATTCGAATTCCCCTCTACCATAGTTCTTTAACTCGGTCCTGCTTTTCCAGTATACAAAAGTCAGGATACAATCACAAGTGTGAATTGGTAAGTTCATCCCAGCCATCGGACGCGGGCGCTACAGCGAGCAAGCCTTGCGCATGAATCAAGGAAAATCGAAAATCCCGGCACTGCACTGTGATCTGAAACACATTTATTCAAAATGACAGCGATTTAATTATGATAGAGCATACGAAAAATTTATATTGGAATCAAATGCATGTCTCGTTGCATAAAAACAAAGATGAAAAGGATGAACAAATGTTTAAAAGCTGCCTGAACAGGATTTTCATGCAGGGCTCTCAAATAAAAAGTCAAAATATAGAGGTAACCCACAGGTGTGTTTGTTTTTTGCTCTTTTTCTTTTTATCGATTTATGCCCAACCTTCTATACCCGCGACCTGGACCCTTATCGAGGATGATTTTGAAGGAACCCTGGCCGATTGGGACAAAGTGCCCGCTTCGAATCCGGCGGCTCAACCTCAACTCATCGCCGCTGAGGGGATGGCCGGTTCGACCGGATTGGGGGTAGAGGTCGGTACGGGGGAAAGTTATTTGTATCAGAGCGATTTGATGCCGGCTGATTCGGGCGCTTTAAGGTTTTGGTTTCATCCCAATAGTGTCACCATACCGGACGAGGGCAATTGGATACCGGCCAAGTCCTTTCGTATAGCAGATATCAAGGGTGGTGCGTCATGGCATATTATTGCAGCCCTTCGTGTCCGGCAGAGCGGGGGAAATTACTATGGTTTTCTTGAATGGCGTGATCCACAAGCGGGCACCCGGTATGACTATGCTGACGGGGAATTCAGTATCATCAATGACTGGCAGAAGATTACGCTCGAATATGAAATAGACACCGTATTGCGGGTGAGGATAAACGACATTCTGGTTCGCGAAATAACCAACGTTCAACACACCCAAGCTGCGGGCTCGATCGTTGAAGTGGGTAAAGCCGGTTCGAACAGTACGATTACCCCTTCTGGTCGCATGTATTATGATCTTGTTTCCTATCAGATTCCCGACATTCCGCATTTATATGTAAATCAGAGTGGGGGCAATGACCAGAATGACGGGCGCACGCCGGTAATGGCGTTTGCGTCCATTCAGGCTGCCGCTGATATCGCCGGGCCGGGAACGGTGGTTCACATTGCAGCAGGTATTTATAATGAAGCCGTACGCCCCCAATACAGCGGCAAGGCGACGCTTCCGGTTACCTATCAGTCGGAAGCGGATATTGGCGAGGTGGTAATCGACGGCACGGATATAGATTTGAATGGCTGGGGTGGATTGTTTCGCATAGATGGCAAACAGCATATACGGCTCGATGGACTCGCGTTTCAAAATTCCACCTGGGCCGGAATCATGTGCACCCGATGCGAACATGTCGATATTTTAAACTGCACCACCTATGATACGCGCTCTTCGGGTATCTATATATCCGACGCTGCTTTTATGGAGGTCAACGGCAATGATATACGCAGAGCGGTTAACGGCGGTACCCAGGAGTGTCTCTCTGTTTCTCATTGTCATGATTTTGAATTGTCATATAATAAAGTACATGACGGTGTTGGTTTGGCTTTGGGGGGGGAGGGAATCGATGTAAAAACCCATTGCTATTCGGGATCGGTTCATCACAATCACGTTTACGATCTGCCCGGGAATTACGATCCGGCCATCCATGAGGATGGTGAGGTGGGCATTTATATCGATGCCTATAGTTCCTCACCACCTGATCATCTTTATGATGTTCATGTCTATAATAATGTCGTATCCACACCTGTCGGCATTGCTGTCGGTGCTGAACAGGGCGGTACGGTTGAAAATGTTCATGTTTATAACAATATCGTTTACAATTGTTATTCGACCGGTATCAGCATCACAAACTGGGTATCCCCTTATACAGGTGTCAAAAAGCGGATCTATGTGCTAAACAATACAGTGTATGGTTGCGGTCATTTTGTTGGGGCGTGGCCAGTCGGTGGCGGCATCTATCTCGAAAGCAGAGTACCCGAAGATGAAGATATTATTATCAGCAACAATTTGCTCAGCCAGAATATCGGTTATCAACTCAAGGCGCACCCTGACGCTCTGGATAATCTCATAGCCGAATTCAATTTGATCGATGATCTGGTCGGAGCCGATGCATATGAAATCAGCGGCGATTTTCCGGTTTTTGGCGACCCTGAATTTTTTGATGCTGAAAATCACAACTTTTCCCTGCTCGCCACATCCGCAGCTATTGACACGGCAGGATCGGCACATGCGCCTGATTTCGATTACGAGAACAGATCCCGGCCTCTGGATGGCGACCGCGACGGTACCGCAGCTGTGGATGTAGGCGCTTGTGAGTTTGATCCGTCTCTTTATCCCTTTATTCAAATAACCGCCGTACTGGAAGGCGCTTATGATCCGGCCGACGGCAACATGCAAAAAGGGCTCGCTTATGGCCCGCTGCCGAATCGATCTCCTTATGCAGCCAATCCGAGGCAAGTTCAGGATATACCCGAAAATGCCATCGACTGGATACTGGTCGGATTTAAATCCCCTTCCGGTGATATCGCTGTAAAGGATACCAGTCTTTTCCTGAACAGTGACGGAATGATTATGGACGAACACGCGAATACGGAAATTGCCATGACCGGGCTGGCGACGGGATCGTATTTGCTTTTTTTGCAGCATAGAAATCACCTGTCGGTTCAGACTCGGTCGCTCTTGGCCTGTGAGGGAGGAGAAACAAGTGGTTATGATTTTAGCAGCGGGCGCGGGCAATATTTTTCGCCGGCTGCCAGCAAGGAACTTGCAACCGGAGTCTGGGGACTGGTCGCCGGTGATTGTAATCAGGATGGTAGCATTACCAGTGCCGACTATGTGTATTGGTACAATGAACGCACGTCCGATCCGAAGCCCTATGCGGTTTCGGATTTGAATCTGGACGGAGAAATCGATACTCAGGATTATGCAGCATGGCTGATCAATTGCCGGAACGCGTGTGCAAACCAGCAAATTCATTAAGAGAAAAAATAAATCTTGTTAAAAACCGGAGGGACGATGCGATATTTTTTATTCTGCCTGATTTTAACAACTCTGTCATTCTCCCAAATCATTATCGATCACAATTGTACCGACATTACGCAAATCCCGCAATCCGCAATAGAAAACGCCAGGGCATCTCTGCACATTGGCTATGGCCATACCTCACACGGCAGCCAGCTTATTACCGGCATGCAGGGTTTGATCGCGTTTGCCAACAACGGCGGCAAAGGGTTGGACCTGCCGGATGATATTTTTGCATTCAACAACGGCGGTAGTGGCGGTGCTCTCGATCTGGAAGAGGGAGACGGATACGGCAGCGGTTGGCTGGATCACGATTGTGGCTATTATCCCAACTGGATACAGGAAACCCGTATCTATCTGGATGACCCATCGCATTCAGATGTCAATGTCATTATCTGGTCATGGTGCGGACAGGCTTCCGGCTATAGCGAACAGCAGATGATCGATCGCTATCTCGATCCCATGGCGCAGCTGGAACTGGATTATCCCGATGTGACCTTTGTCTATATGACCGGTCACGCTGACGGCACCGGGGTGTCCGGCACTCTGCACCAGCGAAACCAGCAGATTCGCAACTTTTGTCGGGAGAACAACAAAGTATTATACGATTTTTATGACATCGAGTGTTATGATCCGGATGGTACCTATTTTGGCGATCAGTACGTCGATGATGACTGTAGTTATAGCGGTGGTAACTGGGCTATCGAGTGGCAAAACAGCCATACCGAGGGTGTGGATTGGTATTCGTGCGGATCGGCTCACAGCCAGCCGCTCAATGCCAATCAAAAAGCCTATGCCGCCTGGTGGTTATGGGCCCGCCTCGGCGGCTGGAACGGACCGCCGGCTGACGGGGTACAGCTGCAGGTCAACGCTTTTTTGCAAGGCCCCTATGACGCCAATGGTGACAGCATGCGTACTGATCTCATGAATCAGGATCTGTTACCTTGTGATTCCCCGTTTGGCGAAGATCCCGATGCTTTATCCGCCTTTCCCGCTGATTCAGCCGATATTGTCGATTGGGTTCTGGTACAGCTGCGACAATCCGATGGACAGACCGTTGTCGACAACAAGAGCGCTTTTTTGCGCAGGGATGGAAGCATCTGCGATTCGAACGGCGCCGATACCCTGGTGTTCAGCGGTATCGTGGACGGTGATTATCATATCGTTGTAAAAAGCCGTAATCACCTCGATATCATGAGCCGGCAAACAGCGGCGTTGAGTTGTTCCACCCTCTTTGTATATGATTTTTACAGCGCTGCGGAGCAGAGTTATGGCCCGAAAAGTCAGATTGAACTTAAAGCCGGTATTTACGGCGCTATTGCAGGCGATTGTAACGGTGATGGCCATCTCACCAGCAGGGATTATGTGGTGTGGTATATCGGGCAGCAATCCGGACCGGGTTATGCGCATGCGGATGTATCACTCGATGGTGATGTGGCGGAAGAGGATGCACAATTATGGCGTATTGGTGCCGAGGCCGGCTGGAAATGCAATGTGCCGTGAAAACAACGGTTCTCTTTAGTGAATCATGACCAGTTTGATGATACGAACAAGGCCGTTGCTGTGCAGCCGGCTGTAATAGATACCGGCAGGCAGCGCTCGATTTTATGCATCGGTACCGTTCCACAGGATGCGATGATAGCCGCTTTGCTGTGGGCTCGTTGGTCGGCAAGGCGCAAGGTATTGGCTATGAGCATGATCGCGCTTTCATCAGCATTGATTTTCATATCGGTAAACGAGGAAAACAATCCCAGCAATACCGACTGATCGCGTGCACTGACCTGTGTTTTTATCATCGAATGGCCGATAATCAGGGTCGATTCGTTAAACGAACCGATATAGCCTCCGCTGCCGTCGCAGAGTGAATTTAACACCGTTGTCTCCTCCTGCAGCCGGGTAAGGATTTCGCCGAATACGCAATTTTGAATGAATTCTGCATGATCTGTCCTTTTGTTGAAAGCGTGGCCGGGTCATTTCGGGAAAGAAATTTTTCGTATCGTTGGATTGATAATGCAACGTTGCAATCTTGGTTTCTAAATTCAAGACAAAAGCGCAATTTTTTGAGCAATAGGGCAAAAGTGTGAAAAAGGATAATTCGATATTTTCAAGCAAGCGGCTGCTGTCAGGTAAGAATATTCAAACATAAAAAGGTATAGAAAAGCGCCGGCCTGGGAATAGCCGGCTTGATATGTGCCGGAACCCATTCCGCCGCTTTGCTGTTGAACCGGATGCAAAAGCTTATTCATAAACAAGATTGCGCCATTAGTAAGGGCTCTTTTGCCCTGCCATTTTGGGATGCTATTGCACAAGGCGATTTATGCACCGGTGGACAGATATGTTTTTACCGCTTCTTCCACCGTGCCGCCGGCATTGGTTACAATTTTTATATCCGCTGCCTGCAGGGCGCGTTCCGCCTGAGGACCAACCTGGCCGGTAAGCACCACCTCGGCGCCGTGTTTGTGAATTTCCTGCACCGCTGCCGGACCGGCGCCGCCGGGCGCATTGCCGGCCGGATTGGTAAAGGCGGTGAATTTCATGGTTTCAGAATCAACGATAACAAAATAAGCACAGCGTCCGAAACGGGACTCGACTTTGGCGGCTTTTGATCCACCCGTAGCACTTACAGCGATTTTCATAATATAAATCTCCCCTTCATTGCTTAACTCTAAAGTTTATTTGTGCTTTTATTTAAAATATGCAAATACATTTTTTAAATCAACATTGAAATGGATACTTGTTATCATTTGAAATATGAGAATGTTTTAAAACGCCGAGCTTGCAAAGAAATGCTGAGAAACAGAACGGTCTAGATTGAAAATATAATTCAATTTTGATATAACTCCAGGTATTATTTTTTCAATTGTTCATTTACCTGCTGTCTGAATATTTTTCAGCCAATCATATCCTTCGAGTTTTTCCACCTTAGGCATGCTACCGGTGCGCATATGTTCTTCGATGGAGAGAAATTCCTGTGCCCTTTGTGACGATGCCACGGCAATGACCTTGTTATTTTTGACGAAAAAAGCTATAAAGGATTTGTCCTCTATACTGCCGTCAACGATGATATCGTCCCATTCTCTGGCATGGCCGACATAGCCGAGTTTTAAGTTGGGCTGAGCGGTCCAGAAGAAGGGCATGCTGTCATAGGTGGCCTTGCCGCCGGCCATATTGATGGCGGCAATACGTCCCTGCTGCTCTGCGGTACGCCAGTGTTCGATACGAATTGATTCTCCGGTGAGGGAAAAGGGGAACAGCGCCACATCTCCGGCCGCATAAATATTCTCTGCCGCGCGAAAAGAGGAATCAACCCTGATACCACCCTCGTCGTCCATGTCCAGGCCGGAAACAAATTCTGTCGCCGGTTTGACACCGATACCGACAATAACCAGATCAGTCTCGATATTCTCCCCGTTATCGAGAGTCACCGATTCTATGCTGCCATTGCCGTTGAATTTTTTAACACCGTGTCCGAGCTTGAATTGGATCCCTTTATCTTCATGTTGTTTTTGAATCAATTTTCCGATATCCTGTCCAAAGAGTTGTTCAAAGGGTATCGATTCCGGCGCGATGACGGTGACGTCTTTACCTCTCGAATTGAGACTAAACGCCGCTTCCATAGCGATAAAGCTGGCGCCGACCAGGACGACATGTTCTGCGTTTTCACTGACTTTAATGATTTCATCCGCCTGCGCAAGCGAGCGCAGAGTTTTGACCTGGTTAAGATCTGACCCTGACACATCAAGAGTGCGGGGTGTAGCCCCGCTGGCGATAAGCAGGGAATCGAATTTAACCTCTCCATTGCTGGTGATGACGCTTTTTTTATCCCTGTCCAATGCTTCGACAGTTGTATCGAGCATAAATTCTCCTTGATAGTTGATGTGATTTGGTTCTCTTTTTGTAATGTATTATAAATAAGCTCAAAATACCCCGCTCTCAATATCTATACGCAGATGGTAATCGACCCTTGTCGATTGAGTTTCGCTAAACCTCGCTCTTTTTATAAAGACCGATTAATTCAGCTTCTTCAAGAATATGACCTTCCATGGATTCTTCCAGTTTTCTTTTATCGATTCCTTCTTCAAGCTCGAGCTTTGTATCCAGTGCATAAATTTTAAAATAGTAACGGTGTTGACCCGATGGGGGACAGGGTCCGCCATATCCGATATTGTCAAAATCATTTCTGCCTTCTGTTCCGGGAACGCTGTTTTCGGATATTTTATCAGTAACCGGAATCTGATAAACAACCCAGTGCACCCAGGTTTTTGCCGGGGCGTCGGGATCATCGACGATCAGGGCCAGCTCTCTTGTTCCATCGGGTATTTCCTCAATGGAGAGGGGCGGATTGATGTCCTGGCCATCACAGGTATATTTTGATGGAATTCTTTCTTTGTGTTTAAATGACGGACTCGAAATTTTCATCACTAGCCTCCTTTAATTTTTCATTCAATATATTTGATCACAAAATACTTTTGATCTTATTTTTTGTCGCTGATAACGACATCTTCGCGCGTTTGACGACGATGCTCTTCTATTTCCTCTTCTTCTGCCTGTTCGTCTTCTCTGCTTTTTTTGCCACCGACAATTTTGTCCATGACTGTACAAGCTGTGAGGTCACCTGTAACATTAAGCAGGGTTCTGCTCATATCCAGAATACGATCAACACCGATGATGAGGGCGATACCCGTTGCCGGTATGCCAACGCTTTTTAACACGGTGGCCAGGATAATGATTCCAACACCAGGGGTCGCGGGAGAACCAATAGAGGCACCCACGGCAGTGGCGATGATGAGCAGCAGTGCGGTAATGCCGAGATCGATACCATAAACCTGGGCCAGAAAGACCGTGGCTGCACCCTGGTAGAGGGCGGTTCCGTCCATATTGATGGTGGCCCCCAGAGGAATAAGGAACTGGGAAATGGATGGCCGCACATGCAGTTTTTCTTCAGCGGTCTTCATCGATAGAGGCATCACCGCGGCCGAGCTCGAGGTTGAAAAGGCTAAAAGCTGTACATCTCGTATGTTTCTTAGAAAGGTAAAGGGATTTCTTCTGCCCACGGAGGTAACGATAATCATATAAAACAACAGTAGAATTAAGAGTCCGAGGACAACGGTGCCAACATAGGCTACCATACCCAGTAGAGCATCGAGCCCGATCTTGATGGTTATTCGCGCCATTAAACCGAAAACAGCGAATGGCGCCAGCAACATCGCCCAGCGCACCACTGTCATACAGATTTCCTGAATGGCACCGAGGAGCTCGAGTATAACCTTTGCCTGTTCCGGAGCCATGACGGTGATCGCCAGTCCCAGAATGATGGCGAACAGTACCACTTGCAGCATTTCTTTTTCCACCATGGAAACCAACGGATTCTCCGGCAAAATATCGACGATGAGCTCAGGGACACTGGCCTCCTCTTCCATTGCTGAAATTTCAGGATCGATTTCTATGGTTTCTGCACCTTTTTCAAGCATCGCAGTGGTCGAAGTTTGTACATATTTCCCCGGTTTAATCAACGTCGCAATACCGACACCAATGGTAATGGCGATGGTTGTGGTAAAGAGAAAATAGAGAACGATCCTGGAACCGAGTTTTTTCAACTGTTCCATATCTTCACTTGAGGTCAGCCCGCGAATGACCGAAGCGAATACCAAAGGGACGACGATCATCTGTATCAAAGTGAGGAATATCTGGCCGGGTAATGCCAGCCAGTCGCCGACAATGGAAGCGGTTTTACTGTCGACCAGATTGACCGGATCGCCGAAAATGAGGCCGACACCAATGCCTGATGCCAGCCCAACCAGCACTTTTAACCACAGTCTTCCCTTGACCAGGGAGAGCAAATGCGAACTCAGGTGTTTGAGAGGTTTGGGATAGAGACGTTTTACAGGTATCATTTTCGATACTCCTAAAATCTATGCTTTAAAAAGAATTTGCAGAGTATATCATAGCAGTGCATAGGGGTCTGTGAAAAAAAGAGAAACCGCATCAGGACAAGCCGGCAAGCCATGACGTATGTTTTGGGATTCCTGCGTAGATCGATTTTTTCGGTTTGATGTGATGTTGCTGCAGCTGAATCGGTTCGATTGAATCTCCTGGTACGGTTTCTCGGATGTTAAGTGATGGCTCTGTATTTTTTCGGTTCAATCGTTTGTGAAAATATAATCATTGTCTCCGGCCTTGGCATGACAGGCAATGCAACCGGCATTCATCCCTTTGGCCACCCGTCCGGCCAGTTTCATATCTTTGGCATTTTTGTCGAGTGAGCCGTCAGCGAGGTATTTCGCCCAAAACCAGTTGTTGTTGTCGGGATCATAACCGGGACGGCGCTGTACCATAATGGTAACCGCAGCGAGATACTCATTCGGGGTTTTTGCAACATTATTAACCGTTGCCTCTTCGCCGCCAAAGTTGTCTTTGACGATAACATGGTAGTGTTGGTCGTCGACGTTGACCATGTTATAATAGAGTCTCAGAACCTTTCCATGCGGCGAGGAGCCTTGATAAAATCCCGATCTCATGGGCCATTGTTCGTATCCCTTCATTGCCATCCAGATATTTTCTGCAAAGGCAACATCTTTTTCTCCGCCGAACGGCATCTTTTTTTCCTCGCCCGAGATCAAGCCGGTACCCATAATAAAGACAATCAAAAGAGCGAGTAACGACAGGGGTAAATAAAAATGTTTCATAACAAATTCTCCTTCTTTTATGATCAGGATTGCGAAGATTCTTTTTGAATCTCCGTTTCCAGTCTTACCCGGGGCAGACCGGAGGGGTAGTTGCTTTGTAAAAACTCCAATAGCGACTCTCGCACCTGGCATCTCAGGTTCCAGGCCGTGGGAGAATCCGGTGCGCTCATCAGAGCGCGGAGTTCCATGGTGCGTTCGGTGGTATTGGTCACCTGCAGAACCTTTACTTTATGATCCCAATACCTGGATGTTTCCAGTATCTCGTACAACTTTTGCCGTATTTTTTCGACCGGCACGGTATAATCGGTATAGATGTAAACCGTACCGAGCATCCAGGCACTGGAGCGGATCCAGTTTTGAAAGGGCTTTTCGATAAAACAGGTGATCGGCACCACCAGTCGTCTTTGATCCCATACTCGCACGACCACATAGGTCAGGGTAATTTCCTCGATCCATCCCCACTCATTTTCAACGATAACCACATCTTCGATGCGGATGGGCTGGGTGATGGCGATCTGGATACCGGCAAAGATGGTGGTGATGCTCTTTTGCGCGGCAAATCCGACTATGACACCAATGATACCGGCCGATGCCAGTATACTGACGCCGACTTGTTTGACTTTATCAAAGGTCATTAAAATCGTCGCCAGAGCCAGAATAATGATGATGGCATTTATCACACGCTGAGCGACCCTTAACTGGGTATGAATTTGCCGGGCTTAGATTATCCTTCACATCGATTTGATAACGGCTCTGCAGCCTTTCTTTGAGGAGTGCAATCATCCGGATACCCAGCCAGGCCATTGTTAGTATAATCCAGATACTTAAAATCCGATTCAAAGTCCGTAACCGGGTCTGAGAATTGCAGAACCGGAGAGACAAAAACAAGACATAAAGCCGGAACAAGCGCTCTCAATGGCGCTTTAAGATATCCGATGTTTATCTTCAGGCCTCTGGCGCCGGCCTCTCTGCGCTTTTTCCATTTCGATAGAATTTTGATCAAAATCGCGTGAATAATGAATCCTGCTGTAATTGCCGCCACGATGATGAGCAGGGATATAAACACATTCTGCAATTTTTCTGTTGCAATGATTGGTATCTCTATCTTTTTAAATATATCCATATTCAAAAAACCTAACGAGGTAGAAAATGTTTACCTCATATCGATTTTTTTACTGTTCTCCCACAGTCCATGAATGTTGCAAAAGGCGAGGGCGTGCAACACACCCGCTTTGGTGGTTTTCATGGCGACGGTTACAACGTGATGGGTATAAACCGGTCCTTCATTGGCACCGCCGGCTGATTCTCCGTGAGCGCCGAATTCAAACTGACCGATTTGGTAGGCGAACTTTTCTCCTTCGGGATGGAAAAAGAGCGAAATCCAGCGAATATGGTGCTCTGTGGTATTGGGATGAGCCACTTCTTTGCCCAAACCAACCCTGACGTCAAAATTTTCATTTGATTCGACCGAATCCGGACATTCGATTACCGGTACATGCTTT
>WJMF01000222.1 GCA_014728085.1 Candidatus Zhuqueibacterota bacterium | reverse complement strand
AGCGCCGCCGCGTGATCAATATGGAACGCGAGAAAATGCGGGCCCGGGAAGCGACTCTACGGGCACAAACGGCTGAGGCAGAGTCTCGTGCAATTAAAGCTGAAAATGCCAGAAAAACACACGAGCTGGAGGAAGCCAGGGCTTTACAGCTTTCCATGTTGCCCAAGCAACTTCCGCAAGTGTCTCATCTCGATATTGCCGTCCATATGCAAACGGCAACAGAAGTGGGAGGGGATTATTATGATTTTCGTATAGATGATCACGGGCATTTAACAGTTGTCGTAGGTGATGCTACAGGTCATGGCCTGAATGCAGGGATGATGGTTTCAGTGATTAAAAGTTTATTTATAGCAGATGTGTTTAATGGTGATCACCGGTCTTTTTTAAAGAAATGTTCGCATACCATTCGGCAGCTTCAACTCGGAAATTTGTATATGGCAATGACTCTGGTAAAGATCATTAATAATGAATTGATTGTTTCAGCTGCGGGTATGCCTCCTGCCTATGTTTACCGTGCGAAAAGCAAAAACATTGAGGAGGTTCTCATCAAGGGTATGCCGTTGGGAGCGGTTGCGAATTATGATTATCAAGACAGGCGTATTACCTTGCAAGATGGCGATACTATTCTTTTGCTAACCGATGGATTACCCGAAATGTCTAATGAACATAAACAAATGTTCGATTATCACCGTGTTGAGGATGTTTTTAAACACAGTGCCGACAAACCCGCTCAACAGGTGATCGATCGATTGGTCGAGGCAGGGCGTCAATGGCGTCCACATGCGAATCCCAATGACGACGTTACTTTTGTGGTGATAAAAATTAAAGCGCAACAGGTAGAATGATAATCTGACACCCCACGAATATTGTGATTTGAAGACCATGGGAGGGAAAATGCCACTTCTTTTTGATATGCCTTATGATCAACTGTACAGTTATCGGGGAACCAATCCATGTCCACAAGATTTTGATCAATATTGGGATAACGCATTAAAAGAAATAGATGCAATGGATCCTCAAGTGGAGTTTATCAAAGCTTCCTTTCAGACACCCTATGCGGAGTGTTACCATTTGTATTTTACAGGTTGCGGGGGAGCTCGAATACATGTAAAATATCTGAATCCCTTGACGAAAAGAAAATCCCACCCTGCGGTTTTATTTTATCACGGATATGCCGGCAACAGTGGAGATTGGGTGGAAAAACTACCCTACGCGGCCAATGGATTTTGCGTTGCCGCAATGGACTGCCGGGGGCAGGGTGGAGAGTCGCAAGACAACGGTGGAGTGCGGGGCGGAACGTTAAATGGGCATATTATCCGCGGATTAGATGGCAAGAAAGAGGATCTTTTATTCAGGCAGGTTTTTTTAGATACCGCTATTCTGGCGCGTATTATTATGAATTTACCCCAGGTAGATGAAAATCGGATTGGTGCTACGGGTTATAGCCAGGGTGGGGGGTTGACCCTCGCTTGTGGCGCCCTGGTACCGCAGATAAGCCGTTTGGCACCGGTTTATCCTTTTTTATGCGATTATCAGCGCGTGTGGAATCTTGACTTGGCTCAAGATGCATATGCAGAATTGAAGGACTATTTTCGCAGGTTTGATCCGTTACACGACCGTGACGAGGAGGTTTTTATCCGGCTGGGATATATTGATGTGCAAAATTTGTGTTCGCGAATAAACGCCAAGGTTTTTATGGGGACAGGGCTGGCGGATAAAATCTGTCCCCCTTCCACTCAATTCGCTGCGTATAATAAAATAAAAAGCGAAAAAAGCGTTGCTATTTATCCAGACTTTGGGCATGAAGCCTTGCCGGGACACCAGGATGCCATTTTCCAATTTATGAGCGAGCTTTTAACGGAATCGACCGTTTAACGAATTGAATCGGCACGCCCCAGGGATCGCGCAGCATCATCATCGTGTCTCCGGCCGGGGTGGTGTTGATATCTTCGACCAGCATTGCTTTTGCAGTTAACAGATTATCCTTAAGGGTTTCCAAATTATCTGCCTGGAAAGCGAGGTGGAATTCCAGCGGAGACTTTTGTCGATAATCCGGCAGAGGAGCAGCGGCATTGTGAAATATTTCCATAACAACTCTGCCATCTGCATCGGCGAGAAAATGCATAAGATTGGTGTCTTGTTTTCGGACGATTTGCATTTTAAGTTGCTTTACATACCACTCTGCCATCTCTAAAGGTTCTGGTACGTTGAGACCGATGTGCTCCATCGCTAAATCCCTCATTTTCCCTCCCTAAACGTTTTTTTACAGGTGGGTCTCGTATTGTTCCTTATGGATATAATTCGAAACCGGAGATTTGTTTTTAGATCTCTTCTGATGTAAAATAAAGAAAATTATTGATAATAGCCAAACATTAGCTGCACAAAAAGTCAATATTTTTGATACCCATTAAGCGTGTGAGTTCCGGCAACATCGTTTTTTACAAAAGGCTGTCACTTCTCTTCTTGATTTGACAGAAAACGCATCCGCTTTCCGACGGCAATAAAATGGCTCCGTTGATGCCACAAAGAAACCACTATCTGGTCAGGATGGCCTTTTTTGTTCTTTTTACTTCATCAGCCGATATCTGGATGAGATAGACACCTGAAGGGGCTGGTTGACCGGTTAATGTTTTGCCATCCCAGACCATCTCGTGCATACCGGACGCCATAAAATGATTTGCCAGAATTTGGATCTTTTCTCCTCTGAGATTGTAAATTTCTATTCTGGTCCTGGTCGCCTTCGGGAGTGTAAATTGTATGGTCGTTTTATTGTTGAAGGGATTGGGGTAATTTTGAACAGCAGACAATTTATGATCCGATTTCTCCCGGTTTTGATCGAACCTAAAGCCCGGAGGCAAAGGAGGCAGTACATCCTCTGATAATACCATCATTTTTGACAGGGGGACGACGGAGCTGTCAGCGCTTATTTTAACCTGACAATTTCTTTTTGCTAAAACCCAGCATCCCTGGTTGGCGTGCATATGATATCCGGAAACAAAAGAATGATTGTCATTATCCCATAATGTAGCGGGCATGGCGAGAGAAGAAGGAGGCGTGGTTTTTATGTGATTGAAATTTATATTTTTGTATACAGCCCCCAGCATGTTCCACCCTTTTTTCAAATCGATTGTGTATTGTGTTACCGGAACACCCTGAATGGTTATTTCTCCGGGATGCTGAATTTGAATCCAATAGGCTCTGTTGACTGACAACGTATCGGTATGTAAATAAAAATTCAAAGAGGGATCATAATAATAGGCAAACGGTTGGGCGGTCGGGAATAGATCTTGCACACACATCGAGGCTGCTCTGACGGTCACAGATATGAGATACCATCCCTTCATCGGAAATTTATAGTGTACAGAAGCCATAACAGTCTGCGGAGTAAAGGATTCTTCTGCTGAAAATTCCGATCCGTTGAATGTCTGGTCAATGGCCTGAACGCTCCAATAATAGGTGGTTCCTGCTTTGAGGTTTTTCAGCTTTTTATATCCGGCGGTGCCGGCATTCCCCGGACCACTTGTTTTCCGGTTTCCTTTTTCATCTGCAAGCGGAGAGATCACATCTGTTCCTCCAGGGGTTGTTCCCACTCTGAGATTATAGGTCATGCCAAATTCATTATTATGCCACTGCAGCATTATGACCTCATCGGCTTTGGGATCTTTTACAGGTAGGGTTGTCGGTGGCAACGGTCGTTTTCTTTTTTCTGAAATTTGATTTTTATATAACAATGAAAAAAGCTGCGAGCCATTATAACCACTCATAGCAATGTCCAGATCGCCGTCGTTATCATAATCTCCCCAGGTCGCATCGCCATTTACGATGTTTTGAAGTTTGCTGTTTATTTTGAGAAACCGATGGTTGCCATCGTTGCGATAAATGGAGGTTGTATATTCATAGGCCTGGTTATATCCGGTCAGGAGAATATCAAGATCACCATCAGCGTCATAATCTCCACCCGTTGCGACTCCGGATGCGACGCCTTCGATTCCGGTATAAACCCGGGTAAAGGTATCACCGCTAAAATTTTGGTATAATTCTGTGATGATCTTTCTGTCCGATTCCCCCGATAGAAGGATATCCAAAAAACCATCATTGTTATAGTCTCCCCATTCCACATAACCGGAAGTGAGTTGGGGCAGAACGACGGGTATGGTTTTAAATTGGCCGTTTCGCATATTCTGATATATACAGGTCTTGGCTGCTTTGGTGCCGCTGTCTCCTGTGGCTAAAAGATCGATATAACCGTCATTGTTATAATCTCCCCAGGAAATGGATTGGAATGCGGCATCAAAGTCGAGATCGATGGCGGTAAACACGCCGTTGCCGTTGTTGCGGTATATAGTGGAGATGATTTCTCCGGAAACGGATTCACCGGAATGGAAAATATCCAGATCTCCATCGCTGTCATAATCCACACCACTGGCGCAACCATTATGATAAGGGTTCTGACAGATCGATTCATGCTCGCTGAATGATTTGTCGATGTTGAGAAACAGTTTTAGAATATGCTGATTGTTTTCGTTCATTCCGCTGAGAAGAAGATCGGGTTCATTGTCATTATTAAAATCGTTCCATTCCGCCCTTCCTCCGATAACAGCAGGAAAATACTGTGGCAGCGGTTTGAATCGATCATTACCGATGTTTTCATACAATTTTGCCTCAAATTGCATATTGCTTTTACATCCTGTAACCAAGAGGTCGAAATCATGGTCATTGTCATAATCCGCCCACTCTACGTTTCCGAAAAAGAGGGGTATAAAGTCGGTGTTTACCTTGACGAAGGGATTATCATACCCGAAACCCTCAACCAAAACTTTTATCATTTGTGTGCCGTTGAAAATGCACTTGATCGTTTCTTGCAGCTTTTTTTCGGTTTGAGGTGTAAAACGGATATCCACATGGGCACAGTTTTCCGGCAAGATATGCAGCGTCTCTTCTTCCGGAACAAAAGAGGAATGAGAAGAGCGAAGTGTAACCACGGCAACGGAAGAGGAGGAATTAAAAAGATCGAGCCGGATTTTTTTCGAATCGCCAACCACCACTTCTCCAAAAGAGATACTGGTGGGGATAGCGCTGAAAAAGGTTTTATTCAAACTCGACAGAGCCTTAAATACATTCAAGCGACCAGCGGCTAGACATTTATTTTTCAGGGAGGGTAAGGGATCGACATTGTTTACTATATGATTTTTTATCCGGATATAGCTCAGCGAAGGATCCAGCGATAAAAAAAGGCCGGCCGTTGCCGCTACATAGGGAGCAGCCATAGACGTGCCGCTATACAATGTATACTGATTGCCTGGAAAGGTGCTCAGGATAAGTTCACCCGGGGCCGCAAGATCAACAGATATCGGGCCGAAATTAGAAAAAGAAGATTTTTTATCATATCGATCGGTGGCTGCGACTGAAATAATATTATCCAGATCATAACTGGCTGGATATGAAGGTGTTGAACCATCATTGTCCTTCGATTCATTACCGGCAGCAACAACGAAAAGATGATTTGCTTCTTTTGCTGCTTTAATTGCATCTTCCAAAGCGTTGGAATAAAAATATCCCCCCCAGCTATTATTGGATATTCGCGCGCCTTTATCCACGGCATATTCAAGTGCTTTGATAGCGCTGGAAATTGTGGCCTTTCCATTTTCATCAAAAATTTTTAACGCCATCAGTTTTACATTCCAGGCCAAGCCGGTTACACCGATATCGTTATTGCCGACAGCACCCATTATACCCGCACAATGGGTTCCGTGACCTCTGTCATCAAAGGGGATATTATCATTATTGGCAAAATCCCATCCCCTTATATCATCGATATATCCATTTTTATCGTTGTCAATGCCGTCGATGATTTCGTCCGGATTGTACCAGATATTGGCTTCAAGGTCACGGTGGTTATAGTCTATTCCTGTATCGATGACGCCGATCAGAATTTCCTTGTTGCCTGTCGTTATTTCCCATGCTTCCGGCGCATCGATATCTGCATCCTCTGTTCCGGTATTTTGTCCCCAATTATGCAGGCCCCACAACTTTTCAAAGGATGGATCCTTTGGATATATATTATAAAGCGAAAGAATATAATCGGGTTCTGCATATTCGATATGACCCCTGGACTGCAAATAATTAATCGCTTCTTCCACAGGAGAAGCAATATTCCACAGCTGTGCATTTATCAGGGGGAGAGGTTTGATTGTGGACGGGTTTAGCTGGGAGGAAAGCGAAGATATTGTTTTCTGCGACAGATTTTCCTTAAATTTGATAATAATTTGATTATACTTCTGGTCATTGGGGGACTGGCAATAAGAGACCGTTGTAGCGATCAATCCCCACCAAGTTAGTTTCAAAATCAAACGCCGTATTAAAGCGCCGGTCATTACAGCCTCCACAGGTAGTCAGTCGTATTCTCTTATTCTTTGTTCCAGAATTATTTCGTCACAGACGTGTTCGACCCAATAAATTTTTATGTTCCTGAGGGATATATAATTTGCCCAAATGTATTGATTTTGTGTGGAAAATCGTTTAAAAACAAGATAATTGTGACAGGTACGGGGCACTACATCGTCATTTCAAGACTCCGGAAAAAGGCATAACTGTTTAAAAATGAATCTTTTACGTCCAACCTAGAGTCGTCCTGTCATCTCCATCGACAATAGTGTTGCAAAAATTGCACCTGTTTTACTGGTCCTGCTTCAGCGGGGTAGGGATAAAGCGAAGGATTAGGCTAGTTTGATAAATTCACGGCACATAATATCTATTGCTTCTTGTGAGTGCCCGGCTCCTTTCGGATCCCCATACCATTTGGGAATGAATCCCCCTTTGGGACGGCCGAGTAAGGTTACCATTTTTCGGCAATATTCTCTGATTTCATCGGGCGTTCCGTTTACCATTGTATTTTGAATATCAACCGGCGAGTAAAAGGTTATTCTGCCACCAAATCGCTTGCCGAGCAGTTCAAGTCCCATATTTTCCTGTTGATCCATTTGGATGACATCGAGGCCGATTTCTATCAGATCGTCGAGAATGTCGACGATGTTGCCACAGCTATGCAGAAAGGTCAACAAGCCGGCTTTGTGAGCAGCAGCAAAAATTCGCTGATAACGGGGTTTCCATATTTTTCGCCATTCAGCGGGAGAAATCATGAGCCTGTTCTGCAATCCCCAATCATCCGGAAAGATATAGCCGTGCGCTCCCAGGACACTGAATTTTTGAATAGCTGTAAGATTCATTTCAACGAGCACATCGATAAGATCGCCCAATTTATCCGTATTCTCGTAGATATCAATCCAGGTATTTTCAAGGCCGCGGATAAAGTGTACGCGTTCATAAATAGAGATCCCATTTGCGAGAACAAATTTATCTCCGGCCTTTTTCACCTCCTTTGCAACCTTTGACCATCTTTTGGGATCGTCGACTTTAGGTATCTGCAAGGAGTTCAAATCCTTCCAGCCTTTAAGCGGGTATTCTTTTACTTCACCGAGATTCATTTCTCCGATATTATGCCAAAGGGCACCCCATTCATCGACCCCTTTTCGCGGACGGTCATCAGGCGATGGGTCCATGCAGATGTTATAAAAATCGGTTCCCCATTTTTCAGGAAAATCATATGGCATCCGCTCGGCACCGAGGAAACGTATCGTACGACTGACGATTTCTTTGGAGGTCATTTTTTTAACCTTTCATCGTTTAAATTCTACCTGCGTCTGTATCCATTTGAATGGCTGATTTGATTTTTGTTTGCAGAGCAAGAAATGAAACAATTAATAATGGAAAAATACCCATGCCAATAACAGCTCCGTATAGGGGAGACAGGAACAGCAAAAAGTCATAAATACCATGTATCATGATAGCAATAAATAGCCCCTTTAGAAAATAATAATTTTCATGATTGTGAAATTTTGCCAATCCGATATAAAACCCCATTACACCGGACGCCAGTGCATGCAGCGGAATAGCCGTAAAAGCACGGACCAAGGCGATAGAGAGGGTTCCGTTCAGCACATAGAGTATGTTTTCCAGGCAAGCGAATCCCAGGCTGGCGATTACCGTATAAATAATACCATCCATGATTTCATCGAATTGAATGTGATTATAGGCGAATTTTTTTACGATAATGAATTTGAACAACTCTTCGGAGAGTGCGGCAACGAAAAAGGCTCTAAAAAAAGCGTGTACAATATATGAGGATCCGAGATATGATTTAAAGGATGAAATCAGGGCTTCTAAAAAGGCTACCGGAATGGTAATCAACAAGCCGATAATGAAGAGTTTGACGATCAATCCGGTGGGCTCTGGTTTGCGTTTATCCTGTTTGTTGTAATAATATACAAGAAATATAGCGGGCGCGATAGCCATACCTAGAGAGATGACCAGTACCATTTATTGTCCTTTTTTTCTTCATTGGATTATCCCGGATAAAATACAAAAAATCTTTTTAAGGAGCAAATTACAATTTTCTTGATTAGAGTTGGGGGAATGACTATTTTGCTTAAAATTTGGAGATGAGGAAAATATGAAAATTGCCATTATCGGCTGTGGAGAGATGGGATGGCAACATGCCGAATGTCTCACCTCGTTTCCGCAGATTGAGCTTTTTGCTTTTTGCGACCAGGACTTGCAGCGAGCTCAACAAATGCAACATCATTTTCAAGGGGAGATTGCCACTGATGATCCGGCTTTGATCTGGGAAAAGCCCGATATCCATGTGGTTTATATCACAACGCATACAAACAGTCACAGAGACCTTTGTAAACGTGCGATCCAGGCGAAAAAACACTTTATGGTTGAAAAGCCTCTGGCTTTAACATCACGAGAGGCCCTGGAAATATACGAGTATTATGAATTACACGCTCCTTCGCTCATTGCCATGAGTGCTTTTAAATTCCGTTTTTATGAGATGATTCAAAAAGCCCGTACACTTTTATCTTCTGTTTATATGATATCTGTACAAATTATGGATGATCCCTGGCCGGCTGATTTCTGGGCAAATCAGGCCAATGTCGGTGGGGGTAATGTTCTTTCACAGGGCGTTCATGGTACGGATCTTTTGCGCTATCTGGCTGACTCGGAACCCGATCATGTATATGCCGTTGGTAAAAATTATCATCAATCCACCAGAGTGGTGGATAATCTTTCTGCCACATTTTATTTTAAAAACGGTATATCCGGAACCTTGATCGTAGGTGATTGCGCTGAAGCACCGTTGGTGGGCAAATTTATGGTGCAGATGCATGGAAGGGAAGGATCGCTGTTGTTGACTGATCGATTAACCCGTTTGAAATTCAAATCTGCAACGGGAAGCGGGATTCAGGAATGGAAGGGAGAAGAAAGCGGATTTATGGAAGAAAACCGGCATTTTCTGAGCGCTTTATTGGGGAATCGTTATATTCCTTCCACGTTGTGGGATGGATATATGGCACAATTAATGATTGATTCGGCCATCGAGTCAGCTAGAAAGAAACGGTTGAAAGAAATTGGATAGAATGATTTGTTATGTATATCGATTTTGAATATCTGTCAAAACGGTGGGAAAAGGCGCTGCAGGAAAAGCTTTTTGCTTATTCTGAACGGCAAGAATCATTTTGGCAACGGGATTATCATACTGTAGAACAATATTTACGATCCGTACAGGCCAATCGTCGGATATGGAGGCGTCTCCTTCTGGGCCCTGCACGTCAGGAGGGTTTTGTTTTTCAGACAAAAGCTATTTCAAAGGGATGTTTTTTATTAAATGGCTCTACCTTAAGCGGACGAAAAGCTCAAGCGCTCCTGATGTTGCCTGATCAACCTCCTCCTTATCCGTTGGTTATGTGTTTACACGGTATGGAGGGAACACCGGAGATGGTACTCGGGTTCGATCATACCCTTGACGGCAGTTATCATGGATTTGGAGCCAAACTGGTGGAGGCGGGATATGCAGTGCTCTCTCCTGCTTTGTTGAATACTTTTGAGAAAAGGAATCGTCTTTCGCGGCTGGCTTTGATTTTGGGCACCACATTATGGGGTCTTGAAACAGAGATGTTGAGTCAATGTCTCACCTATGTTTTACAGACGTTTTCTGTCGACAGCTCGAAACTTTTCATGTGGGGTATCAGTATGGGGGGTGCTTATACCTTATATTCCATGCCTCTGGATTTAAGGATTCAGGCCGGAATTGTTTCTGCCTGGTTTAATCATCGATTAAAAAAAATGGCGGTAGAAGATTCGCGTTATAGCTGTTTTTTGCCGACAGCGGAAGAACACGCTTTCATCCCTGCTTTACTGAGTCATTTCCGGGATTCCGATTTGATTTCTCTCATATGTCCCCGACAGTTACAAATTCAAGCCGGGAAGAAAGATGATATTCATTGGATGCCATTCGTCCAAAAAGAGTATTGCGACGCTGAGCGTATATATGAAAAACTCGATTATAAAGAGCGGATTGAATTGAGAATCCATGATGGCGGTCATGAGGTTGTGATCGAGGACGGATTGCATTTTTTATCTACCGTGTTTGCAGTTTGAAAATCAACGCCCTTTCGCCCTCTGCTCGTATGTTTAAATCGAAGCAGAGAGTATCTGATGGTTTTGGATATTCAATCAGGCACTCTTTTAATAACATCCTTTTGTGATTTTTCTCGGAAAGGATAGAACCGCGTGATATTTACAGGAGTAATAAAATGGTAAAGAGAGTATGTTTTTTGTTTTTACTTTTCCTTTTCGCATGCAATGCCGGAAAACGCCACGAATCGGAAATTTCTATTAATGTTCCGGCGAACGCCAATCTGCTAGTAATGCTCAGAAATCAACTGCAACAATTCGAGCAACGGCATCAAATAAATGTCAAGTTGATACCATTCACCGGTCAGGAAAAATTATATGCGATGATGGCCGCAAATCAGGAGCCTGATGTTTTTTATACCAATACTGTCGTTCGGGATCAATTGGCGGCAGAGGGCCGGTTGTTGGATTTGTTTACCTTTGTTGAGGGGGACAGCTTTATTAAAAAAATACGTCCGGAATTCATCGAACGAGGTACCAGTCTGGATGGAGGATGGTACCAGTTTTGCGATTGGACCTATACTCTCGGGGTTTATTATAACAAGTCGCTCTTTGATCTTCACCGTGTTCCCTATCCCGATTCGAATTGGAATTGGAAAGGAATGTTGCGTCGGGCCGAAGAACTGACCCTGGATATCGATGGCGATAATAAAATCGATCAGTACGGCATTTACATTGCCGAGCATTTTGTTTCTGCAATAGAACGCATGAACGGAGCCACTTATGCTCCCAATACCCTGTTGTTCTCCCTGAATGAAGCGTCAAAAGAAGCTCTGCAATTGTATGTTGATTTAATGTACGAGCACAGAGTAATGCCTGAAATGGCGTTGGCACAGGCTCAGGGTATGCAATTATCGCAAATGTTGAATGCCAATAAAGTAGCGATGATCGTAGAAGCCCTCCCCAATCTAGATTTTATTACTTCCTTACAGGTTGACTGGGATGTTGCTCCGCTTCCGCAGATAGGCACAGAACCGCCGCGCTATTTTCGTTCAATGTCCGGAGGGTTGTCAATCAGCTCCGGGTGCCGGTATCCGCAAAAAGCCTGGGAATTGATCAAATGGCTTGTTCTGGAATCTCCCTATAATTCTCCCAATCCTGTTTTAAAAAATATCAATTTTGTTGAATCCTGGCAGGAAAAATATCCCGGGCTCAAGAATACACATTTTGGCCAGGTATGGCGGTTGAGTGAAAAGTATGATGGCGGAGACATTCGCGACTTTGTGCGTTATTCATCCTGGAGCAGCGCCACCATCCTTGAAACACTAGCCCCGCAGATGGATAAGCTTTTTGCCAATAAAATTTCTATAGAACAGATAGAAAAAATAGAGGATGATATCAACAAACGGGTCATAGATGAATTGAAAATAATGATGAGTAATGAAAATTTACGACCCGCTTTTCGCGAGAAGATCCGCAACGCATTGAACAAAATTTCAGCAATTGGATCCTGAGGGTATGATCGTTGACACGAGTCATATTACTATTATAGAAAATCAGATCGAATTCGATGTTTCCTGTCTTGAGCCTGGTTATTACGCGGCGATTATAACATTTTCACTCGATGATTATCCATTGCAACGTCATTATTGTTATATGCGAATCAAGAATAAAGACCCGGACAAGGAATACAGGCGTTTTCATGATTTGATCTTTTCCATGCATCCACCTGGCAAAGCAGTTGGTCCCTGGCCGGGATGGCGTAACATTCCTGATATGCCGCTTATTGAGCTTTGTATTAACGATCAATGCGTTGAAGCAACATATAATTTTTGGGGGGACGAGTTCGAAATTCATAAAATTCGAACCATCGCCTACCTTGAAACGTCGAATCGTGCCAACAAGGCTTTTTTACGGTGGGGCGATAGCCGCTTGAAACCTTTACAGATACAATTTATTCCCTCGCCCGACAAGTCTGTGCGTCCGTCTCCTTTTGTTCCCAACTCTGAATCAGAGCACCCCAAATTACTCTTTGATAAAGAGACGGTTATAAACTGGCAGCACACGAATAAAAATGAAAATATCAGAAACAAGATTGGAACATTACTCAACAACTGGCATCTCGATTTTAAGGCCAGTGCTCAGAGTAAAATACTTGCAGGGGAGGAAAGACTCAGTCTGCAAGATCGGGCGGTGTTAAGCGCCTTTGATGCACTTTTATGTGAAGAAAAGAAATCGATAGAACGTGCCAGGGGTGCGATGAGCCATTTTATTAAAAGGGCGCTCTCTACGGATTTTGAGCCCATGAACATAGATACCCAGGCCGGTGATTGTCTCTTTTTATTGTGTCTCTGCTATGATTGGCTGTATACTTTTTTTACTCAGACGCAGAGGGAGCGATATCGGGAAAAACTTTTTCTGGTTGCAAAACGCGTCTGGCAACATCTTGGATATGAGCGAATGGATTATGCACAAGCCCATTTTTTGGGTTGTAGTCATGGGCTGTTGGCTTTTGGCATTTTGTTTTACAATTATTATGACATTGCGTTTGAATGGCTCGCCTATCTTCGGGCTGTTTTTAATCGCGTTATGGATATGTTGCCTGAGGATGGATTTTATCCACATGGCATTAATTTATGGATTTATGAACACCAATTTCTCTTGCGCTACGCTGAATTGTTGCACATCCATTCAGAGGATCATTATTGGTCCCAACCTTACTGGCAAAATGCTTCTCTTTTTCGCCATGCGGCCACTTCAGCAGATGCAAAACATGGGGTAACCTTTGGTGATCCGCAATATAGAACCGGAGGGGATGCCTGGATGCATTATCTCATTGCGGCACGTACCGGAAATCCACATGCCCAGGCATTGGCTGAAAAATTATCAGACCAGCCGGTAACAGGTATAGACCTGAGAAATGCGCCTCCCCGGCGCCGTGTTTGGGAATATATTTACTGTTGCGATCACATCAAAGCGTCTGCTCTGCCGGGTCGATTTTATTATTTTGCTGACGGACAACAACTTTTTTGGAAATCCAGGGATCTGGTTGCAACTGTCCGCGCCGGAGCCCCGCTTGGCACCAGTCGGTACCGAAACGGAGAATGGAGCGGATACGGCCATAGCGATCCGGCTCAGGGGAGTTTTCTGATTGCGATTGGTGATAAACTTGTCATTAATGGTGCGGGTCCGGTATATCGACGTGACACCCTGCTTCATAACACCATCACCATTGGTGGGCGGGGTCAAATAGGAGATTCATTACCATGGGCTCCTGAATATATTCCGAATAACCGCTTTGCCGAGGTTACAGAGAGTTATCAAACAAAATACTATGATAAAATTGCTATGAATTTAAAACCTGCATATCTTGATTTTCTCGGCGTAAAGCGATTGGTACGTAGTTTGTATTATATCCGGCAGCGCCAAATCGTTATTCACGATTCTATCGAATTGAAACGGCGTGATGAAATACAGTGGAATCTTCATACGTTTGGAAAAATCGAAACGGATAATCCATCTCATTTGAAAATTAAGGATGGCAACATCACCCTGCATCTTTATTGTCTCTTACCGCAAAAACCTACTTTTAAAAGCGGAAGAAGCGACTTTGTACCGGCTTATCCCCATAATGGCGAGCGGGATACGTATATGCAATTTTCTCATATCGGACACCGATGTGAATTTCTTTTTGTTCTGGATTTGCCTCTTGTTGATGGGGAACAAAAACCCCAGTTGGATTACAAGACAGAGCATTATACTTTGGTGTAAACCGCATTAAAATTCTGTCAGGCGGATAGATAGCCATCACAGCTAAATTGCATGGGAAAACTGCAATACAATACGATTCTTGCAGGATTGAATCATGACCGTTATTAGCAATTCAACCTAAAAATTTTATGGAAACGGAAATGAAATCATTGAGAACCATCATTTTTTTATTCTGCTTATTATTGGCAAACCAATCGTCTGCACAGGTTCCTGTTTCTCTTATGGACAGGCTCCCCTTGGTGCCCCAGCCACAACGGCTTGTTTATCACGATGAGTATATCGAATTTCCGGATACAATTTCAATTACCGGCCTTGATCCGTATCATCCGGCACAAAAGCGCACCGGGGAAACATTGCAAACGCTGTTTTCTCGTATGCCTGACGTTTTTGTATGTACGAATTCCGCCGCTTCGTTTGATATCTCTTTTGAGCGCTCCTCCCTTACAGTGCCGGCCGAAGGCTATAAACTTTTTATCACCTCTGATGGCATTACAATTGTTTCCGCTTCTCCTGCTGCCGAATATTATGCTGCTCAGACCCTGTATCAGATCCTGGCATATAGCTATTTTGGCGGCCGCTTGCTTTTTTCCTGGGAAGCCCCGGTTGAAGCCGGCGCGGTGGAAAAAAAATACATCCCCCTCCTGGAAATTATGGATTATCCTCAATATCAGCGGCGTTCGCTCATGATTGATATGGGCCGGTCGGTTTTCAGTAAACCCTTAATCGAGCGTATTATACGCATTATGAGTCATTTGAAGATGAATATGTTGCACGTTCATTTATATGACGACGAGATGTGCGGATTTCGATTCGAGCATTTGTCGCTCGGCTCGGAAAACCCCTTTGCCCTTACGGCGGATGATTTCACAGCGTTAATCAAATATGCCCGTTCCTATCATATTGGTGTTATGCCGGAATTGGAATCGTGGGGACATGTAAAGAGCGTGATTTACCATTATCCGGAATGCTATGGTGGCCCGGGAATGTATGGCGGCGCTTCATTTGCTATTGGTGAGAAAACATATCATCTGTTGGAAAAGATTTATGAAGAGATTATCCTCTGTCTCGAGGATTCTGCTGATGTCCATGTTGGTCTGGATGAAGCAAAGTGGGCTGTGTATCCACAAGAAGCGGACCGTGGATATACCCCTGAAACTCATGTCGGACGAATTTATGATATTCTCATGTCATTGGGAGAGCGTCATCATAAAAAGATCACGATGCATTTATGGGCGGATCATGGCGATCGTCCCATTCCTGATCGTATTGACAGCAATTTGGTCATTCAGCCCTGGAAATATCGGCGTTCGGACGCCGGCGATATTAAAGCCGCTTTGAAAAAGTATGGTGGAAAAACGAGATTCCCGGTGATGATGGGGGGAGGTGTACGATCCGTTTGTTATGATGGATGTTTTGCCGCAACCCGGGAATGGGCCCGTGCGGGTATTGTTTACCCCAATGTCATCGGTGGTACGGTATGCATATGGGGGACCAATCAAATTGAGGAGCGATTGGTGGGGATTTATGCCGGTGCGGATTATTTGTGGACACCGGCAACACCAAAAGCCCGAATCAACGACCCTTACGACGAGCAGCTTCGGGCCGACATTCTAACCAATATGCGAAAATGGCAGTTTGTTTTCGCAGAAGCTCTGCCGGAACGGATCATACAGGACGAGGGCCCCGAGGTTCATTTGGGAAGATATGTCTGGCCTCCATTCGCTCATCAGGGCGTAACCCCGGTTGTCGATTTCAATCCGGAAGAGGATATCGAAAAATGATGCCACCGACGAAAAACGATGATCTCTTTGCAAGAATGGTTATAGAGGACAACGCTTTGTTGTCGGAAAACAACGTGAACGACACTAAATCAGATATTCCCATAACGTAAAAAGAGTCGTGTTGCTGTATGATCTTCGCTACACATATGATTCATTAACTATAAGCATTTAAAGTGATAAAATCCGACCTCGATATAAACATGGGAAAGAACACGGTAAAAGACTGGACAACCGATTTTTGTAACAGCTGTTTACAAAAATGGTGGCAAGTTGATGATAAACTGCCTGTATTTGTCAGAAAATATCCTGTTACCGAACAGCAGAAACGGGAAAGTGATTTAAAAGAATTTTTGGATGAAATTCTGCTGATTGCTGCTGATAATGTGGTATCAGCGGAAGCGTTTAAAATCCGTTTTTTCACGGCCTTTGTTCATTTCGCCCGGGATGCTCTCGAATTCGAGCAAGACCATTTGGACATGTTTTTTAAACAAGGATTTAGCAAGTCTCTCGTTGATTTTGTAAGAGCGGCACGAAATTTTGATTCCACATTAACCGGTGAGGCGATTTATCAGGCCGCGAGAAATGTTTGTACCATGAACGGAATCCAATATTTGATAGGTTTACCAGTCAAATTAACGTCATCAATTTTTGCTTACAGTTTGATTTATCCCTATTCCGATAATTTATTAGATGATCCAGCAACAACCACAACTGAAAAACGACATTTTAATCATAGATTTCGGAACAGATTGGATGGCCATTTGGTTGAACCGCAATCCAATTGTGAGGATAAGATTTACCGTTTGGTGGATATGATTGAAGACGAATATGACCGTAACCGGTATCCCGGCGTTTATCAAAGCTTGCTGGCAATTCAAGGTGCCCAGGAGAAGAGTGTACAGTTGTTGTGTGAGAAAGCGCACCCATTTAATGTCGATATCCTTGGAATCGCTATAGAGAAGGGAGGGGCATCGGTTTTAGCTGATGGAATATTGGTGGCCGGAACGATAGATAAAGCCACAGCTGAATTTTTATTTGGGTATGGTGCCTTTTTACAGCTTGTAGATGATTTGCAGGATATCAGCAAAGATCGCAAAAACGGTTTGGCCACTATTTTTAGCTGCACATCACGGCAGCAGCTTTTACAGCTATTGATCAACCGCACCTTTCATTTCGGACGAAAAATATCAAGTGGATTAAAAACAGTTGTTAAGGATTCTCCCAATCCCCTGAGCGATTTAATCTACAAAAGCGGTGACATGCTGCTTTTGGATGCTGTGGGGCGCTCACAGCGGTGGATAGGTCACTCTTATTTGCAAACGTTGCAGCCTCATTTTCCGTTCCGATATGACCGGCTTTATACGATAACAAAAACATTTGCCCGGAAGCGGCATTCCTTGCTACCCCTTTTAAAGCTGTTTGACTAGATGAAGGTGCTATTTAGCAATAAAACAATGATTTTCTCTCTGTTTATTTGTATCTTTTATCATAAATTTGGTGTTACTATTTTTTAAAAAATCAGACCAACATGACCCGGATCAAGAAAATTTTATTAGATTCTGCCCGCAATGAGGCTGAGCGATATTTCGACCCCGGTAAGCGAATATGCCTGATACCTCGCGAGACGGCCTGGTATGCCATAACACTGCTGGAGAGCCATAATCCTCAAGATCATATTCTGGCGAATGATGTTTTAGCAAGTTTAGAGGCCAGCGATGGTACACACACACCCTGTGTATTGTATTTGATCCTTAAGCGCTATGCCGACAAACTGGTAAGAAAGAGCCGGGAGAATATTGTCGATACGCTTCGAGACAACCTTTCCATATCTGCCTCGGTTCGCTATACCGATGGTAATGTAAACCATCCTGTTGCTGCATATGTGAACCTGCTTTGCAGCGGCGAGTTGATGGGAGATCGTGTTTCTGTAAACCTTGGCAGAGAGAACCTCTATCATTTAAAATCATCAGCCATACGACGGCATTATCGTTACAAACAATCGGATTTATCCGAATACAACAGTCCGACATATACAGCGCTGACCATTTGGTTTTTGGCTCTGGCTGCAGAATTTGTGACGGACAAACAGGCGCGGGAATTGGCGCGTTTTTTAGAAGAAAGAACGTGGCTTGCTGTAGCCATGCACTGGCATGAGCCCACCCAACAGTTTGCCGGCCCTTTTTCCCGGGCTTATGCAGAAGATTCTTATGGTGGATATTCAGCCTTGCACTGTACGCTTGCCGCAGCGGTTTCAAGAAATATTTTTATCGATTTTAATTTGCCTCCTAGATTCATGCACCCGTCTGCTCTTATTCAGAATGCGTTTATAGCTGCCTTGCGTTTTCATGTTCCACAACGGGCTGTTCAGATTGCCTTTGAAAAACCATTTCCCTATCATTTTGCAATGACGACTTATTGTGAACAATACCATGAAAACCGTTTTAAAACCCTCAATCAAAAAAAGGTGCATGTGTTTGATGACGAGGTTTATGCGGGAGGGTGGGGTGAATTGACAACCTATATGCATCAAGAGTATTGCCTTGGCACTGCAGGGCGGCCATATGTAAATGGTGCTCAGTGTGACAGTTTTTCAGTTCGTTATCGCTGTAGCGATTCTGTATCTTCTTTGCGCGATTTTCGGTCTATATATTCCAGGATGGTTTTCAATCAGGCGAAAACCGGACTAAAATATTCATGTCATACAACCGGTTCGGATATCGGACCGGATTATGTTTACGAAGAGGGTCGTCCTCTTACCTTTCAGACATCGGATAAGGCGATCGTTTTATATAGTCCCAAACGGGTCGGACATGAAAATGTTGAAAATTTGCGTCTGGACATTGTTTTTTCTTATCAGCTTCCTTTCGGGGAAATGCGCATTGGCGGACGGCCGGTAAATCAATATCCGGTTATACAGGGCAAGCGCGAGTGGATTATTATACGAGATCATCGCGTTTATTTGGCAATTTACCCTTTGAATGTTGCGGTCAACGGATCCGAGTACAAAGTGATTCTACATCAGGAAAACGATCATTTCATTGTTTCATTGTATAATTATCAGGGCAAAGCACGCAATTTTAGCCGTCACGACATGAGTTTGATTCGTAATGGTTTTGTTTTCCTGATTATGGATAATACAAAGTTCGACTCGATACTTACTTTTCAGTCTTTTTTGCAATCTTTTGATATTCATGATCAACCTCATCGGGATGGCCGACGGCAGATAGAGGTGAGAGACCCGGAGGAAAAATTGGTATTTGTTGTCGATACCCTGGGCGAACGCATTATAGAAAAATCCCGAAATGGCCAGGATTGTAAAATTTATCATATGACTGTAAACTGCGCAACTACTGACGAAACTCATTGTCCGGGAACGATCTATGATCTATAAAACGGTGAAGCATCTGGCAGACTATTTCGACAAAACAGTGTGGATTTCGGATGACCGGATTTCCGCTTCTTTAACGGATCAGTGTCAGGGGATCGGACAGATCGATTTTCATGGAATCCAACCCGTCAGCCGAAATGCCAGGCTTTTGGCATCAGGAGAAGGTGTCTTGCGTTTTTGTTTTTTTTTCGAAAAGCCGAAAGATGTCTTGACTATTCCAATGAAAGACATTAAACTGTTTCCTTTTGGTGCAGAGGTCTTTTGCCGGCTTCAGAATGCAGAGCTGCGATTAAGAATCGATGTCAATCACGATACATTGAGTGCAAGTTGCAGGGTGAAAGTAAAAAACGGGTTGAAGGGTAAAGTCGGTTTTCAGGTTCTGTGGAATCCGGGGTCGATGACCACGGATGTGCATGGTGAGCGAACCTGGAAACCTGTTGTCGGCGAAAACCGCCGGCTGCAACTCCATGCTCTCGATAGAATTTATTTAAACCAGTGGTTGGAGCGTAGCGGTGATTATCAGGGAGATTTTCTCATTCCCGAAGGGTGGCGCCGCCTGATATTCAAACGGCGTTGTATTTCCGGAACCGCGCGTAAATCTGATTTGCGGCCACCTTATCGAGGCAAACCTTTACTGCTCTATAATGCGGATACCTGGATTGTCCTGGGAGGCGAAAATTATGTTATCAGCCGTTCAGACGCAGATGCCGTAGTATTTACCCAGGAGGCGATTATTAATGATTCCTGGAAATCGGATCCTTTTATAATCAGCTTTTCAACCCGCCCGCCTGAACACACCGGTGTTGCAGAAAACAAGACCAGGTCATCCTTTTCCCGCCAGATAAAACGATATCGACAACTCGATTCCCGCCTGCCACGGCTGCATTGTCATCGCTGGCCAGCGGTGGAAACCTTTTTCAATCTCTATCCGTTGATCGTAGAGTCGGCCCGGGTACAGGATTACAGTATGATGAGAGCATGTCCCGGAACATATTATTGGATATGGGCCTGGGATAATTTGGTCACTTTACAGTCGATGATATTCTGGGAAGATCATTTAAATATTAGATCCATGATTGACTTTATGCGAATAAACCGGGATTCTGATGGCAGCATTCCCATGAGATGGAGCCGGCATCTTGAGCCAATGGACAGCCGTGGATTTGGGGCTATTGATTTTTTATTTGCCGAAGCGGTTATGGGCCTTTATAATGAGACTCTCGATAAAAGCGTGCTCTATGCAAATTATACCACCTTGCATATGACGTTTCAACACATGTGTGAACGCGTTCAGGATAGCGGATTTTTTCCATCGATTGGCATGTATCCGGATTTACCCGAAAAAATGGGACGTCATGAATCCAGTTTGGTCTGTATTGATCAGAGTGCTTTTTACTGTTTTTGTCGCTTGATTGCAAAGGCGGCTGATACACTGGGAGATGGTCTTACAGTACAACGAGCCTATAAAATACAAAGGTTGATCGAAGAACATTTTGAGGACTATTTTTGGGATAACAGCAGGGGATTCTTGTATGATTCTTATGATCCCGCTGTGAATAAAGCGGTCAAGAGTTATCCGTTATTTTCCCTGTTGTTTTACGAGTCTGCTGCGGGCAATCGTCTCCTGAGGGGAAAGGAAAACCGCATCGCACAATTTATATCGACACAGTCATTAACCCCTCATGGGGTACAGTTAACGCCGGACTGGGATATTTACCACAATACCGAGCCGGCAATGAGCAGCTGGTATCCACATTGGGATTTCCCGGCAATTAAAATGCTGAGCAAAACAGGAGATTTTGATTCTATACATCGATGGTTGCAGCTCGTTGAAACCTGTTTTCGGCGTCTCGGTTACTGTCCTGAATTTGTCGCCAGGGGAGAACCCCTCGGTTCAGTACACGGCGCGGCCTGGAATTTGAATTGTGGCAGTGGATGGTATAATGCTCTACTACGCGCTCTGGTGGGGGTGGATTTTGACGGGAATGGATTGACCATAATGCCCACAGAGTATAGATGTGAATTGAAGAATTTATGCTATCGCGGTGGCCGCTGGAATATTAAAACAGAAGGCCAGGGAAGATATATATCAACTCTTTTGGTCGATGGTGATGAAATTAAATATTTATACAAAATTCCCTCCTCCTATTATACGCAGGGCGATCATGACATCTGCGTGCGTTATGAAAAAAATCCAAATCCGGCTCCGGTGCTGTTTGAAACCGATGCAAGTGTTACGGACGCAGTGAGAAGGGAAAAGCGTGTTCAGTATCGAATTAGCGGAACGGGTCCCGCTGAAGCGCTCTTTTCCGGAAAAGCAAAACGCATCACCCTGGATGAAATCCCGTTGACGAGAACATTTTTAACGGATTCAACCTGGATGGTTCGCCTGGACTTGACAGGAGAGCACACATTGTACTTACAGGAGTAGCGGATGAAAAAGTGGAAACGAGATCTGCAAGGGTATCTTTTCATATCGCCATGGCTGGTTGGCTTTATCTTGTTTGCCGCCGGGCCCATGTTGGGGTCTTTTATGATGAGTTTTACCCGCTGGTCCTTGCTCTCCCCTCCGCAATGGATCGGGTTGAGCAATTACCAGCAGGCTTTGTCAAATGATCCTTTGGTCTACAAGAGTCTCTGGAACACCGCTTATTATGTCTTTTTTTCAGTTCCTCTGGGGGTATTGGTATCCCTCTTTTTGGCTCTGATGTTGAATCAAAAATTGCGCGGTATGAGTTTTTTCCGGACTATATATTTCTTGCCTTCAATTACAAATCTGGTTGCGGTTTCAATTGTATGGATGTGGATATTCAATCCTGAATTTGGTCTATTAAACCGGATTCTGGAGTGGGTTGGAATTCAGGGGCCGTTATGGCTGCACAGTGAAACCTGGTCAAAACCCGCCCTAATCCTGATGTCTCTTTGGGGAATTGGAGGAGGGATGATAATCAATTTGGCCGCCTTGCAGAATATACCGGAAGAGCTTTATGAAGCAGCAGAACTGGATGGTGCCAGAGGCTGGCATAAAATTCGAAATATTACCCTGCCCCTGATCACACCGGCAATCTTTTTTAATCTGGTTATGAACATTATCGGTTCCTTCCAGGTTTTTACTCAGGCATTTGTCATGACAGCAACCGCCGGACAAGGGCAGGAGGGTGGGCCGAACAACAGCACACTTTTTTTCGTGCTCTACCTTTATAAGAAAGCATTTCAACAATTTAAAATGGGATATGCCTCGACTCTGGCCTGGATATTATTTGCCATTATTTTAATTTTCACCTTTTTTCAGTTTAAATTATCGCGACGCTGGGTATATTATGAAAGCGGGGAAAGGGGGTAAGCAGTATGGAAAAGATCGCAGGGAAAAAATATTATGCGTTGCTTCGGTTAGGTTTTTCTTATCTGATTTTGGTAGCGATGAGCATGGTCTTTATTACCCCCTTTATCTGGATGGTTTCTTCCTCCTTACACAGCCTGGAAGGCGTGTTCAAAGTGCCCTTTGATTGGATTCCGGATACATTGCATTGGGATAATTATCATCAGGCCATAACATTATTGCCCTTTGGCAGATATTTTTTAAATACGGCTTTTATTGTGACGATGGTGCTTGCGGGCACGATTTTTTCCTGTACGTTGGTTGCATATGGTTTTGCCCGTTTGCAATTCAGGGGACGAAACAAATTATTTGGCTTGTGCATCGCGACAATGATGCTGCCGGCGCAGGTAACGATGATCCCGCTCTATACCATTTTTGCGCGTTTGGGTTGGGTGGATACTTTTATCCCTCTTATTTTGCCGGCATTTTTCGGCTCGCCCTTTTATATTTTTTTGTTGCGGCAATTTTTTATGACCATTCCCTATCAATACGATGAGGCCGCCCTGATGGACGGAGCGAGTCGTTTTAGAATATACTGGAATATTATTTTACCGCTATCCAGGCCGGTAATCGCAACCGTTGTGGTGTTTACCTTCATTGGGGTATGGAACGATTTTTTTAATCCATTGATTTATATAAATTCTTTTGAAAAGGCCACCTTGACCCTGGGGCTAAACCTTCTCAAGAATCAGATTATTGGTTCCGGCGTCACCCAGTGGCATTTGCTTATGGCCGCCTCTGTGTTGGTTTTGATTCCCAACATTATTGTTTTTTTCCTGGCACAACGACAATTTATGAAAGGTTTGAACGTTGGCGGATTGAAAGGATAATTTTCATTTATGGTAAAGACACCCCAACCTATTTTATACCATCCGAATTTTGCCTTTAAAGCAACAAAATCCGGGTTGTTGCTGCTGGACCACGACAATTGTATTGGCCGGGTTGAAAATTTGCAGCTTTTTGATGTGTTGTTTTCCCCGGATCATCCTGCCGTCATTGGTTCAGAGGTACCCTTAAAGTTATACTGGATGCAGTATGCCAACCACCAGGACCCTGAACGGCATGCAGGCGTAACAGGGCGGTTAACGGTATTACAGGAGTCACCACAAGTATTACGCTTTCAGTGTGAAGGGTATAACAAGTCGCGCAGTATCAAAAGTCTATATACGGTTACGATAGAATTTTCAGGGGAAATAAACAGCTATGTAATTCATGTGAAGGCGATATTAACGGTATTAATGAACCAAAGATGGCATGTTACCGGAAATCCGTTTCACGGTGAAATTGAATTTTGTAATTTTTTTCCTCAGGGTGTTTTTACCAACGATGCAAACCTGGAGAAGAAATATCAGGCGTGTTATCTGGAATCCGCAGCTGTGCAATCCATTCCACATCATCATTTGGAATCCAGTGACAAGCACAATATTCCCATGCGAAAAGGGGATCGGTTATGTTATTTATTGGAAGAGATTAATCCCGTTATTGAGATTCAATCAACAGGTTCCGTAACGGCAGGTGTTTGTGCATACATGTGGGACACTCATTTCGCATATCGAAATGGCCGCCAAGAGTCTTTTTATCTGCCGGGTGGCAGTCGATTGGAGGCTTTTTTTGTTCTTTATGCCTTAAATCAAAGCCGGGGTGAACGCATTGTTGCCCGCGCCCGCCCCAGACCGGCCCCGGAGATCGATCAGGTGCCGATTTACACGGAAGGCTTGAATCAGTTCGATAAAAACGTAAAAGATATTCCCAATCCATCGCAGGCGTGGCCCTGGAGTTTTGAAGCCGACGAGAGGGGAGTGCATTTTTGGGATCGCCACAAAGGGTATGAAACCCCGGGGTCATTAGGTATAAAATCAACCAAAGGGAATAATCACTGGATCATGACCTCACTGGGACCGGCTTTTGGCGGCAAGCCTTTTGCTGCCGGGGAACAGTATCGCTTAATCGCCCGTGTCTTTATCGAACACTTGCAGGGAGAGGTTTTTATTGCCCTGCGTTACCATTTGGAGAACAAAGGATCCGTTTTTGATACCAGAAAGTATGAAACGGTTAAGAGTGAAAAGTTGTCTGCATCCACAACGGGATGGTGCAAACTCTCCATTACGACAAAAACGCTCATCCCTGCTCCCGACAGGATGCATATCATCCTTCAGCAAAGCGGTGAAGGGAAGAGTTGGTTTGATGAGGTGTTATTTGTGTGTTTGCAATAATCAATATGGCCTTGTTTAGCTATCTTTTTATTTTTATTAGGTAAATGCTGTTTTCGGTAAAGCGAGGGCAGCGAATTTGTGTCATACGGATTTTCTGTTTTGTTTATTGAAACTTATCGTTGATTCATGCAGAATCCGGCAACTTGTTCATAAAAGGGTTTTTCCTATGATATCCATGCCAGCAACAACGATGATGTGGACTATAACTGATCATGTCATTGAAGATGAAAAAGAACTGGAGCGACAATTTCATGATATCCAGCGGGCCGGCTTTGGCGGTGTCGCCGCTTTTGTCCGCTGCAGTCGATATCGCTGGGACCAGCCAGCAGCAATAAAAGCCTGTCGTCACATCAGCGAATTGTGCCGTCATTACAACATACAATTTTGGGCAGTGCCTGATCCGCGATTTCTTTCACGTCAGTTGAGCGAGTCTTCGACCGGATTGCCTCTGTTGTTTTTTGGGGATGAGGTTCAAGCTCAAAAGGTGCCCCACACGTCTGTTATCGAGAAGAACAAATTTTCTGTTCGCTGCCGTTTGCAGCCGCGTCAGTCTCATATGATTCATGAAGTGGCCATTGCCTTTACACCGGCAGGGGTTGCCGCCGTCTATGCCATTCCATCGAATGAGTCGAGATTTTTACCGGAAGAAATCATCGATATCACCAACGATGCACAGTTCTTCTACAATGCACAAGACGGATACATGGAAGCGTTTGGCTTTTTTAATCCTCCGGACCAGCGATCGTGGAAGGTTATTGCTTTTTTTCGAGCTTTTGCCTGCCATGTGAATTTTGCCGATCCGGTTCATATGAGAGCTTATCTGCAAAAGCTAGAGTCTTTTTGCAAGGCGATCGGAAGTGCAGATCTGATCATGTGGGATGAACCCGGTTATACCTGTGTTTATGGTGCTTTGCCTTTTTCATTTGGATTGCAAAAGGAGTATGAGTTAAGTGGTGGCATACCCCTTACCACCCATCTGTGGAAACTGGCGCTTGAGAGTAAAGATGGATCTCATATTGAGGTGAGAAACAGGTATTATCGTATCATTCAGGATTCCGTAAACAAGGCACAGCTTGCCGCCTGGGAAAAAGCTATCAGCATTTGGGGGCCTCGGACCTCCTGCGGCATTCACGATACCTGGCATTTTGAATCCGCCGACATGGCAGATATGAATCATGGGAGTATGGATTTATGGGGAGCTCAACGGACAAAAAACGGCGGATTTGTAGACATGGGTGCGATCAATTATCTCATTTCTTCCCATAGTTCATATTATGCCAATCTGGCCTCCATGCTGGTTATATGCAAGTCGCTCGGTGTTTTTAGCCGTGACAAATATGCCTATAACAATTTATGGACCATTGGAGAGGATGAACACCCGGGTGAACAAAAAAGCGTGATGAATCATTGTGTTAACGCTATGGCCTTGTTCGGAAACCGCTGGTTTGCGCACATATATGGTCCTGTAGGAACGATAGGCGAGGAAGAGCAATTTTTGGGTTCCCCCAAAATGCCGGGATATCCGCATCATAGTACATGGCCGGGGTTTCCGGAATGGAATCAGCGCTTGACAGAACACATGACCGCAGTCGATGATCAGCTGCCGATGAGCAATATACTGATCATTTTTCCCTGTGAGACGTTATATGCTTTGGCTGATTCCCGCGCCAATGTTATTGCTCAGGACATTTTCCGTTTTGTCCTGACCCTGGTAGATCAGCATTATCAATTTGATATAATTTCCTCAGCAGAATTCATAAAAGGCAAATGGCAGGGAGATCAATTTGTTGTCCAGGACAAATCTTACAAGGTTGTTCTTTTTCCGTTTGCCAGAATTGTACAACCAAAAGTCGCAGAGTTGACGCGCAAGAAAGACCGGATTCTTTCCGTCTTTCAGAGGACAGAAAAATCAATTGAAAATTTACCTGTTTCCGCCCTCACTGACCATCACGCTACTGATACAGCAGAGGCACTGAAATGGTTGAGCAAAACACCTGATTTGCGACCGGTTGAGGCACCCAGGGATAGCTGGGTTACAATTACCCGGGTGTCACAGGGCTATAAAATTTCTCTTATGCCATCCCGCCATGGTCTGATATATGGCGGACGCCTTGTATTCAAAGACAAGGTTTTAACGCTTGAACAACAAGATGGATTGTGCAGGATATCCGTTTTAGAGAACGGAGTAGCGAGTGTGGAAATGGAGAGCAGAGTTTAAGCGTGATCCCTGGTTGGGAATTTTCGATATTGCATTTTAAGAGTTTTTAGATTATTTTACATCGGTAAATTTATAAGGAGACAATCATGGCATCTGTAGAATTAAATAATGTAACCAAGGTTTATGATAAAAAAGTGAGAGCGGTTTGTAATGCCAGTCTAAACATAGAAGACAAGGAATTCGTGGTATTGGTTGGACCATCGGGATGTGGAAAGTCGACTTTATTGCGTATGGTTGCCGGCCTTGAGGAGATCACGCAAGGAGAGATTTCAATTGATGGTCGTATTGTAAACGACATTCCGCCTAAAGATCGTGATATTGCCATGGTTTTTCAAAATTATGCGCTTTATCCGCATATGACGGTTTACGATAATATGGCTTTTGGGCTCAAGTTGCGCAAATTTCCCAAAGCAGAAATCAAAAAACGCGTTGGCGAAGCAGCAAAAATCCTGCATATACAGGATTATCTTGAACGTAAACCAAAAGCTTTGTCCGGTGGGCAACGACAGCGCGTGGCTGTAGGCAGAGCGATTGTACGTGATCCCAAAGTTTTTTTGTTTGATGAACCTCTCTCCAATTTGGATGCCAAATTGCGCGTGCAGATGCGCATTGAGATCAACCGGTTGTACAATAAACTACAAACCACTATGATCTATGTCACCCACGACCAGGTGGAAGCGATGACAATGGGAAGCAAGATCGTTGTTTTGAATGAAGGCTATATCCAGCAAGTGGACACACCGCTGAATTTGTATAACAATCCACAAAACAAATTCGTCGCAGCCTTTATCGGCAGTCCATCGATGAATTTTTTTAATGGTCGGCTAAACGGCAGTGACACATTGATCTTTCAATCCGAGGAATTTAATGTGGACCTATCGCCGCAAATCAGTAAAAAATTGCAGGAATTTTCTGATAGAGATATTATTCTCGGTGTGCGTCCGGAAGATATTGTCGATGCGAAAAATGCACAGTTTAAGAATAAAAGCAAACCCCAAAAAATTACCGTAGATGTTGTCGAACCCATTGGTAATGAAATATTCATCTATTTCGGCAAAAGGGATTTGAGTTACTGTATGCGTATACCTTCCGACAGGATCTATAAAGTGGGAGAAAAAGTAGACGTTGTTCTGAATATGGATAAAATTTATTTTTTTGACAGTAAAACGGAAGAACGCATTTATTGATCGTGTACTAAAATGTAAAAACAAAAAATTTCCATAAAAATCATAAAAAGAGATACATAGAGTTTTTTTGAGAAGAGATAACCTCTATGCATCTCTTTTTTTGAGTGAACCCATCCTTTTTTCCGCACTTTGCATGTTTCAACTGTATTATACCCATACATTATGAGCGAGATGACAGAGCCAGCCTTAGCATCAGGACCAGCGTCCTCATGAATTTGCACCTATCAAGCTTGACATCCAATTTTAAACAATCATTTTCCAACGCTTAATGAATTTCCCCAAAAGGTGAAATATCTTGGAGGTCTAAATATGCATTTTGATGTGGTATCCGCGAAGCGAATGACGATTCCCTTTATGTTACTCTGTATGACTGTTATGATCCCCAACATAACACTGTATGCTCAACAATCCTTGCAACCCGGGGACAAATGGATTTGCGAAATCGACGCCTATACCGGAGATACGAGTACAACTCAACCGAAAGAGGACGCCAATGATGGCAGGAACGGCGACAATCCTTATTATCGACGGCATAATGTTGCCCGGGCTCACGGCTTTTACTGGTATACATCGAAAAATCACACTCCCGGGGAACCCTATCCCTGGAATGAACAGTGGGTCGATTATAAACCGCCATTGGGTATTCTTGGAAAGGGTCGTTATCGAATCATTATGCAATACCGGGAAGGTAGAAATCGAGCCGGCTATCCGGCTCAATATTTTGTCTACCACAAACATGATACCACGCGCATTGATCGTATTCAGGCAACCCCTGATGTGGGTGGCGTCGTCTGGTTTGAACTGGGGGAATTCGACCTGGGTAAAGATGGATTTGTTCGAGTTTATGACAAGGGTACGGGATCTATTTCTTTCGGAGCAATGGAACTAAAATATCGCGGTCCTTCGTGGAACCGTCCGATAACGGTACCCGGCGATGCCAATACCATACAGGAAGCCATTGATATGACGGCCAATGGTGACACCGTGCTGGTGGCCCCCGGCCGCTATCAGGAAAATATAAATTTCTTGGGAAGAAGCATCTGTGTGATTTCTCATTTTGCCATCACGGGTGATTCTTCCTATATAGAGAATACGATTCTGGATGGTAATTTTCAGGGAAGTGTTGTGACCTGGGACGAAGATGAAAATGAAAACACCTTATTACAAGGTTTTACGATTGTAAATGGAATGAATCAGCACGGTGGTGGTCTGCATATCGCCAATTCCTCAGAACCGGTTATCAGAGATTGCGTTATTAAAAACAATGTCTCTCACATCGCCCAGATTGATGATGGCGGCGGGGGAATTCATATTACGGGCGAATCATCGCCTGTGTTCATCGGATGTACGATAAGCCATAATTTTGCCAAAAGTCCGGGCGGCGGTGTTTTTATTACCGGGAATTCGGACGTTGTTTTTGAACGCTGCCGGATTTTTAACAATGTCACCAGCGACAATATTTTTTATCGCGGCGCCGGACTGTTTTGCAAAGATGCTGCGGTAGATTTGTATCACACCCTGGTTTACGGCAATGCTGCGAGCGGTGAAGAGAGCGCCTTAACCTTTGCAGGCACAGCGGATGCAGAAATGATTAATTGTACCGTGGCCATGCACGAGAAAAAAGCTATCGAAGCACTGGGTGCGAGTTCACTGACCATTCGCAATTCAATTCTCTATAATGCCCCGGCTGAAATCACGGGTAACATTACCATCGAATATTCAAATGTCCGCGGAGGGCATGAAGGACAGGGCAACATCGATGAGGATCCTTTGTTTGCCGATCCACACAATGGAGATTTTACTCTATCGCCTGATTCTCCCTGTATCGATGCCGGCAACCCGTCTCCGGAATACAACGACACGGAAGATCCGGACCGGCCTGGTTCTCCGTTGAATCCAGCCCGGGGGGGGCTTGAAAATGATATGGGAGCTTTTGGCGGTAATATGAAGAGCTCGGTTTATCCGCAACATATTCCCGCGGTCCCGCTGCGAGATGGGTCAGCAGGTATTTCTTATAGTGACTCTCTCGATGCTTTTGCGCATGGCACGCCGCCTTTTGTCTGGAATATCGTTCGGGGAGAGCTGCCAGACAGCCTTGTTTTGGAGAATCAAACCGGTCTTGTTTCCGGTATAGCCAAAGAATCGGGAGAAAGCACGTTTTTGGTTCTGGCTGCGGATGAACAATCTTCAGCTGAACGGGTTAGAGAATACTCGTTAAGCATTCTAAACAAACAAATTGTTATCATTACCGACACGTTAAAAACCGGAACCCTTGATTTACCTTACAGTGAAACCATTAAGGCACAAGGCGGAGAACCCCCTTATACCTGGTCCGTTCAATCCGGTAGTCTGCCACCGGGGCTCGAGCTGAACAGTCAAAATGGAGTTATTAGCGGAACCCCGTCTCATGCCGATGTTTTTGATGTGGTGATGCGTGTACAGGACAATTCGGAAACACCGCTCGATACAACCAAAGCCTTTTCTCTATCCATTGTGCCGCAGGAACTGATCATTGTTACCCCAGAGCTGGATTCCGGTAAAGTGAATGCGGTTTTTAATGACACATTGCAGGCAGAAGGTGGTATAGAGCCTTATACCTGGTCTGTTGAAAGCGGGACGCTGCCAGGGGGATTGATTCTGGACAATGGCAGTGGTATCATCAGCGGTATTCCGGTAGAGTATGGGGAATTTGCTTTCACCTTACAGGTTACGGATGATTGGAATGAGGCGTCCGTAAAAAGCAAAACCTATAATCTTAAGATTTCACCGGCGGATCTCGAAATTATTACCGAAACGCTTGCTGCGGGTCAATTGTTCGTCGATTACAAGGATACGGTGACGATCAGTGGCGGTACCGATTCTTTGCTTTTTACGCTTACAGCAGGTCGCCTGCCGGACAGCCTCGAAATCAATGCCACAAGCGGTGTCATTTCCGGAAAACCGGCGGAATATGGCCAATTTCCCCTTACTGTTCAGGTTGCTGATCAAAAGGAACCGGCTTTTGTCCAAAGCAAATCATACGTGCTGTTAATAGATTCACTGGATCTGCAAATTTTAACCACAAGATTGGACTCTGGCAAGCAATATCAGGACTATGAAGATTCTCTCAAGGCAGACAAGGGGCTGTCGCCTTATAAATGGTCTTTAATTCAAGGCACTTTGCCGCAAGGCATTGAATTTGATTCCAGCAACGCTGTTCTTCACGGAGAACCTGTTGAATTTGGTTCGTATGAGTTGGTTTTCCGGGTTGAGGATAGTCAGCCGCCGCCAGTGGTAAAAGAGATTACGCTTTTGCTGTATATTGAACCGTCACTGCTCAGGATAACCACTGAGGATATTAAGGATGGCAGTTTCGATGATTTTTACAGCGATACGCTCAAAGCCGACGGAGGTATGCCGCCTTACACCTGGTCATTTGCTTCCGATATTTTTCCTCCCGGATTATCACTGGCAGATAGCAGCGGCGTTCTTAGCGGTCAGCCCCAGGCTATGGGTGTTTTCGAATTCGTCGCTCAAGTGACTGATGCTCAGACTGTACCTATGGTGGATACAAGGACCTACAGGATTACCATAGCACCACCAGCCCTGACATTAACCACAACGGTTTTGGATACAGGCAAAGTCGATCAGTCCTATTCCGACAACCTGACTGCAACCGGTGGTTATTCGCCTTATCAGTGGGGGCTTGTGTCCGGACAGCTACCGATAGGCGTAGAGTTGGACACGACATCGGGTGAATTGCGCGGCACACCAACACGCTTTGGAAATTATAACTTTGTTGTGAGGGTGATGGACTCGAATGTCCCTGCGTTAGTGGATACACAAAAAGTCACCCTGACGATTTTACCACGGGATTTGAGCATCATCGATCAGGATGTCGATAGTGCAATTGTGAACACAGATTATGCGGATACGCTATCTGCTGTCGGTGGTATTCCGTCGTATACATGGATGCTGGCAGCACCAGTTGCCGGATTTCAACTGGATCCTGAAACCGGCATACTCTCGGGCGTACCCCAGCAAGTGGGGACTTATATTCTGACTGTTTACGTAGAGGATTCTCAGGAACCTGCCGCACGCGATACGATGGTGATAAATCTATATGTAAAGGAACAATCCACAAGTGCGGTAACGGGTCTGCAAAATGACATTCCGCTGAACTATCGTCTGGGTCAGAACTATCCCAATCCCTTTAACCCGACGACCACGATTACTTATGATTTGCCGAAAGCGGGATGGATTACAGTGAGTATTTATGACCGGCTGGGTAGAGAGATACGAATTATACGGGAATATAAAAAGCCGGGCACACATACCTATATCTTTAAAGCTTTGGATTTACCGAGCGGAATTTATTTTTATACTTTACGCTGCCAAGATTTTATTGATCGGAAAAAAATGATTTTGGTCAAGTAGGGTTACATTTTTTCGAAACAGTACAAAGAGGGCTAAACAATATAGTAAATTTTAACAGATCGCGTCTTCCGGCGGGAACATTTCTGCCGGGGACGCGTTGAAATAAGAGTGGTTTTGAATCAAAAGCTATGCGTGTTGGGAAACGTCCGCTTTGGTTCTTTTTCGGGAGGTTGGTTTCAAGAGAAAAGCTTAAGAGAGGGCAAAGTGCCTCTTTTTGGCTTTAATTAATCGAGATGTTGAAATCAACTGAAAGGAGCAACCCGATGAACCAATCTACCTCTATCCCTTCCGCCCGTTTCTTTGCTTTCGCTTTATGTTTATTCATGCTCGTTAATGTCTTGCCGGCTCAGGAAGAATCCAAACCGCGATTACTGGAGGTTGGTCAGGTCTATTTGTTAAAGACTGACGCGCATACCGGCGATATGGGTTCGACACAACCCAAACAGGATGTCAATGATGGGAAGAACGGAGACAATTCCTGTTTCATTCGACACAACATTGCCAGGGCTCATCTGAATTATTGGTATTCCTCAAAAAAGCAGGTAGAAGAGGGCGAACCCGATCCAAATGGTGAACAATGGGTGGATTACAGACCTCCCATTCATGTACTGGGTGCTGGCCGTTATTCAATCCGGGCACAGTATAGAGAAGGACGAAACCGCGCACCCTATCCTGCAGTGTATGTTATACATCATCAGGGTGGCGAAAGCCGTATTGAAAAAGGTCAAAATGTACCTGGCACCGGTGGTTTGGTGTGGCTGGATCTGGGTCGTTATGAATTGGCAAAAGATGATTACATTCGCGTTATTGACACCGGTGCCAGTTCAATCTCATTCGGTCATATGGAGTTCACTTATTTAGGACCATCTCTATCTGCACCGAATAAAGATGATCCGGGATTTACATTGCCGATTTTATGCGAGCTGCATGGCAATTTCCCCAATCCATTTAATGCAGGCACTATGATTCATTATACCCTACACGATGCAGCAGCGGTAAATCTGGAAATTTATGATCTCATGGGTAGAAAACAAGCAACGTTGGTAGAAAAGCAACAATCCCCTGGGTTTTATTCCATTCGATATAATCCTCTCAACTTGTCGAGTGGCACTTATTATATTCGTTTAAGTGTCGGTTACATGCATCTGACTTCCAGTATGATTTATATAAAATAAGTTGTAAAAAGGAAATTATCTATTATCATCAATAGGTGCTTGATTATGATCCGGTGGTTTCATATAATATTATCATAGCGATCTTATTATTTAAACGAAAGCGTGATAATGACTGACTGGACAAAAATTCTTGTTCTGGATAATCAGGTACAGGCACAGGTATTGGAAGAAACATTAAAAGAAAACGGCATTCCTCACGTTATTCGCAGTTATTATGATTCTGCGTATGATGGGTTGTTTCAGCAACTAAAAGGGTGGGGGCATGTCGAAGCTCCTGAAGAATACCGTCAAGAGATTTTACGGATTTTTCGGGAAATCAATAACGAGGATGAATGATATGATTAAGCATATTAGAGACATCCCCACCGAGACGGTCACAGCCGGAGAAAAGGCCTACAAGCAGGTTTTGATCGGACAGGATCAAGCGCCTCATTTCGCACTCCGGCGTTTTGTTATCAAGGCTGGTGGTCAGATACCTGTGCATACGAATACGGTGGAACACGAACAATTTGTATTGGCGGGCCGGGCTGAAATCGGAATTGGAGATAATGCCTGCAAGGTGGAAAAACACAATGTCGTTTTTATTCCGGCCCGGGTTCCACATTGGTACAAGGTTCTTGGTGAAGAGGATTTTGAATTTCTCTGTGTCGTTCCAAATCAAACCGATAATATGGTGCTTTTGGAGCGGAAATAGGCATTTGAAGCAAAGGGAATAAAATGCTTCGATTTAGAAAAACCAGAGACATTGAAAATTGGAGAGATCCTATTGTTAAAAGCAATACCACAGAATTTCTTGCTGTGGAAAGGACGAGAATGGCCAATCAAAGAACGCTTTTGGCCTATGCTCGTACCTCTCTTGCATTTTTGCTTTTGGGATTGGGAATTATAAAATTCTACCCGCATAAATATATTTTTATTTTAGGCGGGCTGGGTATTGCCTGTTCCACGGTCATATTTGTTATTGGCGTCTTTCAGTTCTGGCGTACACAGAACAAACTCTCTCAATGTGTTCGAAACATAAAAGAAGATTGAAAAATAAAATTGTTAAATTACAGCAAAGAAAAACAGGACAACAGGAAGATGAATCGATTTTCAAGAAGAAATTTTTTGAAATCATCCGGTGCTGCCGCGATCTTGTCGGCGAGCATGTCGGGCTCATTGTTGGGCAGACAGGATATTCTTAAACCGCCAAAGCTTAAAGCCGGTGATACGGTCGGCGTGATCAGCCCTGCGGGTATCACCTATGAACCCGTCAGGCTGGAAATCATGAATGATATTTTAGCGGCACTGGATTTTAAAATGAAAGCGGGGTCTCATGTTCTGGATCGCTGGGGATTCCTGGCAGGCACAGATGACGCCCGGGCCAGTGAGATCAATGCGATGTTTGCTGATCCGAAGGTGAAAGCAATTTTTACCCTTCAAGGGGGATGGGGCTCAGCCCGGTTACTGCCACTTTTGGACTATGATCTGATCCGCAGACATCCGAAAATCGTACTCGGATTCAGCGATATCACATCGTTGCTTATTGGTATTTATGCCAAAACCGGGCTTTGTACTTTTCATGGTCCAACCGCGAATTCGACCTGGAATGACTTTACGGTCGATTATTTAAAACGGCTGTTGTGCCAGGGCGAAAACGTTTATTTTGAAAATCCGCAAGATAAAGGTGATCATCTCGTGGCCGTTAAGAATCGCGTTTGCACGATTACACCCGGCAAGGCGACGGGCAGATTGGTTGGTGGCAATTTGACTGTATTGTCGGCTATTATCGGATCTGATTATTTACCCAACTGGGAGAATCACATCCTTTTTCTTGAAGATATTCATGAAGATATTTACAGAATCGATCGCATGCTCACCCAATTAAAACTGGCAGGCGTATTGGACAAGCTGACCGGTTTTATTTTTGGTAAATGCAGTGATTGCGAGCCGGGAGGGGATTATAGCTCTTTTACACTACTGGAAGTGTTAAATAATCATATTAAACCGCTGGGAATACCGGCGTGGTATAATTCAATGATCGGACACGTAAAAAACAAATTTACCTTACCTGTTGGTGTTCGGGTACAAATCGATGCAGAACAGGGTACCATTCTCATGTTGGAATCTGCTGTTATCTAATGTTCTCTGGTGATATTATGTAAATCGACTGAGTTTGATTTTCCATACCTCAGAATGATTCGTTCCTATACTTCTTACCTGCTTTTTCCATCGATATTCTGCTCTACGGTAATGTGGATAATACCGAAAATCCTTTGACCTCTGTTCATGTGGTGGTGGATTGATCCTATTTTGTATCTCTCTTTCATTATTGGAGGAAGAACGATGCGGAGAATAGTTCTGTTCACTGTTTTTTCTTTTTATTGTTGTACGTTTTCGCAAACATTGTGGCAACCCAATGAATTTAATCCGATTATTCGGAACTACTTTGATCCCGATTCTGATTGCCTGTTCAGGCCCTGCATTGTTTATCATGCTCGCGAATATCATATGTGGTACAGTAAAGTCAATTCGGAATCGGAACAGATGATTGGTTATGCCAGGTCTCTTGATGGTATTCAATGGACGTTGATAAGCGATAAGGTCATTGCACCCTCGAAGGATTTGAATCGATTTGATACATATCAGGCAAGTCAGGGGTGGGTTCTGGTCGACCAGGATACTTTTAAAATGTGGTACGGTGTCGATAATAAAGATATCCTCAATTATGCCACAAGCAATTGGATAACGAAAATTTCTGCGATAAAAACGGGCAAGAACGGAAAAGATGGTATCGTTCAGCAGAATTTCCCCAATCCCTGCAATACCACCACATTTATCCCCTATCGCCTGAAGAGAGGCAGAGATGTTAACATATCATTGTATGATATTCGCGGTTGTCACATCAAAACGCTTGTTGATGATATTCATCAGGCTGGCAATTACTGTTACCGGTTAGATGGTACAAATCTCTGCAGCGGTATTTATTACTATATTTGCAATGTTGAAGGTAAAATACATTGCAGAGAGATGGTGGTTGTAAAATAGAGTGCATCTCCGGAAAACGGGAAAAGATGTTTTCCGGAGATTATATTGTTATTTAGAAAAGCGCTTTAATTTTTTCAGGAAGATGACAACCAAAAAACCGGATAGAATCAGGGCAGCGGTAAGATAGATAAAGTATTGGTGGTGTTCCAGAATACTGTAATATTTGCCAAAAAAACCGGATAAATAGCTGCCGATAGCCGTGGCACCGAACCAGAATCCCATCATCAAGCCGCGCATACGTTTGGGAGCGACTTTGGACACAAACGAAAGCCCCATGGGACTGACCAATAATTCGGAAATGGTAATCACAAAATAGGTCGAAATCAGCCATGCCGGTGACATAATAGTCATGTCTTGATTGCCACCCTTAATCGAAGCAATCGCCATAATAACCCAGGCCAGCGCGCAAATAAACATACCATAAGCGATTTTAGCGGGACTTGAGGGTTCTTTTCCACGACGACGCATCACGCTAAACAGGTAAACCAGGACAGGTGTCAGAACAAGGATGAAAAATGGATTAAAAAATTGATAAGTTTCCGGGCGTAAATAATCGAGTGTTATGGTAGACCTTTGTGCGAAGAGCGTGAGAGCAAATCCGTTTTGGTAAAAAGCCATCCAGAAAAAAATTGCGATGGCAAAAAGAATACCAAGGGACACCAGTCGTTGTCGTTCTTCACGCTTGTCTATATCAGCGGTCGGGGCAATGTTTTCCAGTCTCGAAGCCCGGGTATTGTCAGCTGAACGATATGTATTCCGGCCCAGATGAAAAATAAATATAGAGACAATCATGCCCAATGAAGCAACGCCGAACGTATAACGGTAGTCATGAAAAATTAAACTAAACGCTGTTGCTGCCAGTGGTGCTATTGCGGCGCCGATGTTAATGCCCATGTAGAAGATATTATAGGCATTATCCTTTAACTCGTTTTCTTTTTCATACAGATTACCAACGAGGACCGAAATATTCGCCTTAAACAGACCATTTCCAACAGCAATCAGGGCCAGAGCCAAAAAAAACACCGGAACGCGTTCATTCGAAGAGAATGCCAGCGTCATATATCCGATTGCCATGACGAGCGCGCCTATCTTAATGGTTTTGGCATACCCCAACAGCCGGTCGGCTATCCAGCCACCGGCAATGGGAATAAAATAGACCGCTCCCAAAAACAGACCATAGATGGTGCCTTTTTGCGAATCGTCCCAAAGCATATGCTCATCCATATAGAGTACAAAAACGGCAATCATGATATAGAAACCAAAGCGCTCCCACATTTCGGTGAAAAAGAGAGTTCTCAGTCCTGTTGGATGATTCTTAAACATGTAGCATTCCTTCCCGATAAGGTGTTATGATTCATCGTGTATAATAATCGATCATCTTTTGAATCGCGTTTTCACAGACATGGCAAAATTCCATTTTATTGTTTGAAAACATCAGGCATTGAAGCATGGGCCTGTAGAGCCCGGTTGAGGAATAACCGGCCCCTTCAAAGACACCGATTTTATGCTTTAACGGATGATTTGCCAAAAAGAGATCAGTGGTATCCGCCAGAGCTGAATATTTTGTTTTATATTTTTCATTCAATTTTTGTTTTTCATCTTTTGAAGCGCCGTCTTTATCAAGCCTTATAAGCTCTTCTTTTTGCATTTTTGCAATATGATGACGCTCTGCCTGCAGCGAGTCGTATTTTTGTTTATTCCAATCCGTGGGTATATCTATTCCGTCAGAAAGCATATCGTGCCATTTGACATGATCCGGATTGAGCAGGGCGGTAATGTTGGGTTCCGGGGGTTCAGTGCCTTTGGGGTAAAAGTCGTTATAGGCCACAGAAGAGGCATAGTATTCGTCTCCCAGTCCTGCAAAAGAATGACCGAATTCATGCAAAAAGACCTTGAGGCTTTTTTTGTTATCACAGGTGGAGATACAATAAAAATTATAAATACCGCCACCTCCATAACGGGAAGAGTTAACCATAATGACAATGGCATCATATGGGACCTGTGCCGCCATGTCTCGCATTGTTCTATTGTCTTCCGTAAGCAAGTACCGCTCCAGGTCAAGGGCGTTAAAAGAAGCATTCAGTACGGTCTGTTTGTAAATGTGCTTTCTTGGTTCGTCCACTCCCTCTTCACAGGAGGGCCGAAAGAGTCCTCTGATATTGAATTTATTTTGTTGACTGTTATAAGGTTCGACACTAAAAAGGGCATCAGTAAAGTGGTTGCAATCCTGTCTGAATTTTTTACTCTGCTCGCGGCTATAACCTTCACTCAATATCACAACATCTACTTTATGATGCGGATCGCCGTTTTCCTGTAGAATAACGATTTCATCCCTAAACGCCGGCGTTTCTTTAACGATATGGATATCCGCCGGATCGATTTTCTGATTAAAAAGAGGATGATAAATATTGTTTTTGTCGCGTTTTTCAAGGACAAAGAAAACGGGATTTCGGGGATAGGGTATCAGTATAGTTTCATGAAAGGTTTTTTTGATGCCTGTCATCGCAGGGTCTGTGGTTTGATATTCACCGCAATAACTGTTAAATCCCTTTGAATAGATCAACTGATTGGAAGCAATATCAAAAACTTTAGCTCTGTACAGTCCGTTATTAAAGGGATAAAGCAATTGTGATGTGTTACCGGCCCAATTATTTTGTTGATAGATGCAATCCAGGGTTATGATTTCCTGTTCTGCGTCCGCGATATGAAAATAATCCAAACGCATGGTTTTATCGATAAAGTGGTCTTTAAAAGAGATACTTTCGTATGCGGATAGTGGTAAGGAGACCAACAGAATTATGGCTATGATTGTATATTTTGTCATTTTTTCATCTCCTATTCATGGTGCGCTGTTTAAAGAAATACATTTTTTTTGATTAAATCAACCAACTTTTTGTCATGAATTCAGAGCCGGATGACAGGCGGGGGTGCTAGCGCAAATCGTTTGTCTTTCTCTTTTCATTTTTGTAATTTCAATGCTGAAAATTTTACAGGATAGACTATGAAAACCGGACGTGTAAATCTTTTAGCCATGGGGCATTTTATAAATGACAGTTACCAGGGATTTATAACCCCGTTGCTTCCTTTATTAATGACTAAACTGGATTTTGGCTTGGCCCTGGCAGGGTTGGTGACATCAATTGCTTCCGTCTCGACTTCTTTGATTCAGCCTCTTTTTGGTCATCTTGCAGACAGATCTACGGCGCCTTATTTTGTTGTCGTCGGACCGTTAGTGACGGCACTTTTCCTGGGAAGCATAGGCTGGGTGGATTCCTATGGCATGCTGATCATTATTGTCGTTGTCGCCGGATTGGGTACAGCCGCATTCCATCCGCAAGCAGCCGCCCTGGTTGGTGGCTTTAGTGAAAAGCGCAGAGGATTGGGAATGTCAATGTTTGTCACCGGAGGAAGCGCCGGTCATTCGATCGGTCCCCTTATCATAATACCTATCGTTACAACGCTGGGTTTGGAATATAGTTTTATTACTATTATACCAGGTGTACTCATTTCAATATTATTGTTCAAGTTCGTTCCCGTAACCGTTACTGCCGACCTCGAATTAACTCTGGAACGGATCAAACCCCGTCGACATTCTCTGCTATTATTATTGCTGACGATCGTAATATTGCGTTCATTTATCATTGTCGGATATTCTACCTATATTCCGATTTATCTGAACGACAACGGCATTTCCCTTTTGCTTGCCGGAGCTGCCCTGACCGTGTTTGAGCTGTCTGGAGCAATCGGTGCCATTATTGGAGGGCCATTATCTGATAAGATGGGTGTTAAGTCGGTTATATTGTGGTCTCTGATTTTGGCGCTGCCGCTGCTCTGGTTTTTTCTGCAATCCACCGGGATTATAGCTCTTGTATTCCTGGGCGTCGCTGGTTTTATGTTGTTCTCTGCTATCCCGGTGAGTATCATTCTTGCCCAGCATTTTTTCCCTCGTCAAAAGAGCACCGTCTCCTCCCTGATGATGGGATTCGCATGGGGGATAGGGGGGGTACTGGTCACGCCTTTGGGAATATTGGCGGAAAAAACAAATCTGGAAACAGCCTTGCTCGTTTTAACCGGAGTTGGTGTGATTGCTATTGTTGCGGCTCTTTTTTTACCCAACCGGTACTAGCTTGCGCTCATCTCTTCAACTTTTTCAGCATTCTTGGGTATCGAGTCACCAAGAATTTTACAGCCCTGGTTCAGCACCAGAACATCATCTTCTATTCGAATACCACCAAAGCCTTTATAGGATTCGATCTGGCTGTAATTGATAAACTCTGAAAAGCGCTTTTGTGCCTTCCATTGATCAATTAGGGTTGGAATGAAATAAATCCCCGGTTCAACGGTGAGCACGTGTCCCGGTTCGAGCTCTTTACCCAGGCGCAAAAAGTTGGTGCCGAACTGTTCACTTCTTTTGGTTTGAGCATCATAGCCGACATGGTTTTCTCCCAAATTTTCCATATCGTGTACGTCCAGGCCCATCATATGTCCCAGTCCATGCGGAAAAAAGAGTGCATGGGCGCCGGCAGCAACAGCCTGTTCTGTATCACCCCGCATTAATCCTATCTGTTTTAATCCACCAACCAATATTTTGCATGCCAGCAAATGGACTTTTTTATAGGAAATTCCCGGCTTTATGGCGGCTATAGCCTTTTCCTGCATCTGTAAGACCAAATTGTAAATCTCTCTTTGGCGAGAAGAAAATTTTCCGCTCACAGGAATCGTCCTGGTGATATCGCTTGCATAGTGTTGTTCGGATTCAGCACCAGAATCGTGAACCACCAGGTCGCCTTCTTTCATCATATTGTTATGACTGTGATTATGCAGGGTCTCTCCGTGTATGGAAAAAATGATCGGAAAGGAGGTAAGACTTCCCAAAGCATATGCCAATCCCTCAATTGATCCGACAATGGTTCTTTCATACCTTCCGGGTTTGCACATTTTCATGGCGGTGGTGTGCATCTCGTAGCTGATTTTCAGCGCATATTCTATTTCCTTTATCTCCAAATCACTCTTTTTTGACCTTTGATCCACCACTGCCTGAATGAGCTCTTTGGAAACAGTTTTGTTTATTTCATCACTATCCTTATGCAATAGCTTTGTTAATTTTAACAGATTATCAAATCGATATTGCGGTAAATAGTGAAGGGGGCGGTTCTTGTTTATCGCGTTTTTAATCACCTCGTCGAGCTTTTCAGAGGGTAAAATCTTTGCCACACCGACCTGGAGCACCTGTTCTTTCAGCGAGGGTTGCGGTCCCATCCAGACGATATCATCAATGGTAAGTTCATCAGCGAATATAATTTCCTGATTCTGATCGACATCTATTATTGCATTTAATCCCGGCCGGTCCAGGCCCCAGTAATAGAGAAATGAACTATCCTGTCTGTAAGGGTATGTGTTAGCAGAGTAATTGATCGGGCTTTCATCATTTCCCGGGAAGAGTACTATGCCGGATTGGAGATGTTTTTTAAGACGGTTTCTGCGTTCTTCGTATATGTTACTTTCAAACATACAAGCGCTCCTTATAATTATAGATTCATATGCTCTGTTCTCTTTATAATTTCGTTCTGTAGAGCTGTTGACAGATCGATGAAATAATCGCTATAACCGGCAACCCGGACGATGAGATTTCCATATTTGTCCGGATTGCTTTGTGCTTTGCGCAAGGTGTCTGCCGACACCACATTAAATTGCAGGTGGTGTCCTTCCATACTGAAATAGGATCTTATCAGATAGCAGATTTTATTAATATCCGCATTGTTTTTCAACAAACCGGGAGTGAATTTTTGATTCAGCAGGGTGCCACCTGTACGTAAATGGTCTATTTTGCCGGCCGATTTTAATACGGCAGTGGGACCATTCCGATCCATACCCTGTACAGGGGAAATTCCTTCGGATAAAGGCTCCCCGGCCTTGCGTCCATCCGGCGTCGCCGTTGTAACATTTCCAAAATAGACATGCACAGTTGTTGGCAAAAGATTTATTCTATAGGTGCTTCCTTTGGTGCCGGGACGGCCGTCTACAGCATTAAAGTAGTTCTCAAATATTTGTTTCATCACTGAATCTGCATAATCATCGTCGTTGCCGTATTTGGGTGTGTTGTTTTTAAGCATTTGGCGTTCGCTCTCAAAATTTTTAAAGTTGTTGTCCAGCAAGGTTAGCAATTTATCCATGCTCAGGGTTTTTCGGTCATATATATGAAACTTGAGAGCCGTCAGACTGTCTGTAACTGAACCCAGCCCTACACCCTGAATGTAAAGCGTATTATATCTCGCACCTCCTGTGTGGTAGTCCTTTCCCGATTGAATACAATCATCGATCAGCAATGACAAAAAGGGAACGGGCAGGTAATGTGCATAGAGCTGTTCAACAATAGCGTTACCTTTGATTTTTATATCTATAAAGTTTCGGAGCTGTTTAGTAAAGGCAGCAAGGAGTTGATCAAAGGTCTTAAAATTCCGAGGATCACCGGTAGCAAGTCCAATTCGCTGATTTGTATTGGTATCTATACCATTATGAAGCGTAATTTCCAATACTTTTGTCAGGTTAAAATAACCGGTTAAGATATAACTTTCTTTACCAAAGGCCCCTGCCTCAACACATCCGCTGGCGCCACCGTTTCGAGCATCGACAAGCGTTTTGCCCTGGCGGATGAGTTCCTGAACGATGGCATCGGTGTTAAAAATAGAGGGCTGGCCAAATCCGGTTTTTATTATTTCCAATGCCTTTTTTAGGAATCTGTCAGGTGTTTTTTTGCTGATCTGTACCATCGAGCTCGGTTGTAACAATCGCATTTCTTTGATGACGTCGAGAATAATATAGGAGAGTTCATTTACAGCATTTGATCCGTCCGCTTTGATGCCACCGAGGTTGATCAAACAAAAGTCTGTATAGGTATTGCTCTCTATTGCAGTAACACCGACTTTGGGCGGCGCCGGTTGATTGTTGAATTTTATCCAAAACGCCTGTAACAGCTCTTTAATCTCTTCTTTAGAGTGTATTTTATTTTCCACGTCGTATTGATAAAAGGGATATAGATGTTGATCCAGTCTTCCGGGGTTGAAGGAATCCCATGTATTCAATTCCGTGATGACGCCGAGATGGATAAACCAGTAATATTGCAGCGCCTGCCAAAAGCTGGCAGGTGCAGATTCAGGCACTTGCCTGCAGTTTTCAGCAATTCGTTGGAGTTCTTTTTTTCGTTTTGCGTCGCCTTCTTTTTCACTCATGCGCTCAGCTTGTTTTGCATACCTGTTGGCAAAGGCGATCAGCGCTTCAGCGGCGATTTTCATGGCTGTCAATTCTTCGCGTTTATAAAATGCAGTCGGATCATTAAAAAAGTCGAGATTTTTTCTTGCTGCTGATATTTCTTTAATGATTTCCCGCAATCCCTTTTTGTATATTTTGTCCCCAAGCACCGTGTGTCCGGGGGCTCTTTGCTCCATAAATTCCGTGAAAACGCCGGCGTAAAACGCGTCCAGCCATTTTTTATCCATCTGTTCGAACAGTCTGTCGCGTATACAGCGCCCGCGCCAAAAAGGGATTATTTCATCGCGATATATTTGTTTGTCGGCATCGCTTACAGAAAAATTGATTTTTGCTCTGCTGTTGAGAATGTCCAGGTCATTGAGGGTGTGAGTGCAAATTTCAGGATATGTGGGCGTAGCTTTTGGCTCTGGTCCCCTTTCACCGACAATTAGTTCTTTGACGTCTATAAAAATGGTTTTGTTATCCAGTAAATACCTGAACGCCATAGCTCTGGCAACAGGTATCGAAACTCTGTCTGCCTTGCCACTTTGATAAAACCGGGTTAACAGCTCTGCTCTCTCTGTGGACAGGGATGCTTTTTTGTCGAGGCTTTTTTCTCTTAGATGTTTTATGCGTTGATTCATTTCTGCTCCGGCTATCAACAAAAAGCGCTGATTGTGCAACTTTTTTCATTGCGCGAACAGGGATTTTTATGCGTATAGCATTTTGATGTTAATGAATCGCGCTCTGACCGTAAAAGTTAGCAAATACAGAGGGGCAATGCAAGAAGGATTTTCCGCTTAATAAAAGAAAAGGGCATCAGGTATTTAACCTAATGCCCTTTGGTTATTATATGGAAGGGGTTATTTTAAAAGTTCCATGCGCTTGGTTTCCTCAAAACCATTTACGCGTAATTTGTACAAATATACTCCGCTGGGCATGGTGTTGCCGTTGTTGTCTTTGCCATCCCAGGTTATATTATGGATACCTGAGTTCATTTCCCGGTCTGCCAGTTTTCGAACCATTTGGCCGCGTAAATTAAAGACGGAGAGATTAACGTTTTGGTTCTCTTTTAATTGAAATTGAATCCTGGTATCCGGATTAAACGGGTTTGGAAAGTTTTGTTCAAGAATATAATTTCTCGGAGCGATTCCAATCGAGATGGGATCGTGAAAGGTTACCCTGCCGCTGTAACTAATGTCGGCCAGTTTGTAGTAATAGGTAATTCCGGCCTGAATCTGCTCATCGACATAACTATAATCCTGAGTGACCTGACTGTTGCCGGCACCGGGGATAACTTGTTGGGTGATTTCTTCATAATTTCCATTCTTGGTTACCGCTCTGTAGACTCTAAAACCATAATTGTCGGTTTCAGATTCTGTTGTCCATTCGAGTTTTACCGCATCCTCTATGTAATTGGCCGTAAATGAGGTTAACTCTATTGGATAGAGAACTTCAATGAGATAATCTTCAACCTCACCGTCCGCTATCAAGCCGCGATAATCTGTAATTTCCTGAGTGCTGAACCTGAAACGTGAAAAGGCTGAAATGTTGGTCGGTTCATCCACAGGAACCATGAAGGAGAGAGCATTGGCACCGGGATTCAGTGGTTCATTTAAAAAGATATTTTCATCGGGGTCATCCCAGTCGCCATCGCCATTGAGGTCCATCCAGGCACTCAAATTTCCGGATACGGATGCAGTAACCGTCAAGTTCGCCTGTTGTCCCTGAATCAACGGCAGGGTATTAAAAACGACGCCATCCTCGTCATCCTGTTGATCATTATCGTCTCCCTCTGCTGCTGCATCGGGGATTCCGTTGACTTCAGCATCGATTAGTGAGCCGAGATAGATATCTTGAACCACTGCATGCCGGGCTCCGTCACTCGCTTCATAGGTGGGCAACAGAGGAAACATATGTTCAGGTGCATCCCCAAAATCCAACTCCTCATCAAATTGCCTGATGTTCATCTGATAATCTTCGACCTCACCATTGGGAGCGGCGCTAGCCGGCGTTGCAATGGGGGCATCATCTGTGCACAAACGGAATCTGGCATAGGTGGTTCCAAATGTTCCTATGGGGATGATTGGAAAATTCAGAGTAACCGTTGTTGTGACCGGATTGGGATCCATGTTTGTATAGTCGGTCGTTGCCATCTCATCGGCTTGCCAACCGTCAAGGGGCATGTCATAATCGATCCAACCATGAAGAAAGGCGGTGCTGTTTCCGGGAACGGTGATGGTAACATCAATTTGCGGACTTTCGGTTTCCATCCAGGTCAAATCGGCTACTGCAACGCCGTCTTCGTCATCTGTTACTGCCAGGTCATCTCCTGTTGCGGGTTGATTGGGCTGACCGTCGGTTTCACCGTCGATTGCGGCTCCCATATGCAGGTCCGGAACGATGATATGATTGGCACCTATATTGCTCAGCAGGGTTGGATAATCCGGAACTCCAGGTAAGTTTAGTCCGTCCGGGGCATCGCCAAAATCAATTTCCTGGATCAATTCCGTAAAGGTCATTCTATAATCTTCGACTTCGCCGTTGGCAGCATAGCCTTCAGGTGTATTGATCGGCGTATCGTCTGTACAGAGCCGAAAGCGGGCATAAGTAAATCCGATATTGTTGGCAGGGATGGGTGGAAAATTCAGGGTAACCGTTGTTGTGACCGGATTGGGATCCATGTTTGTATAGTCGGTCGTTACCATCTCATCGGCTTGCCAGCCGTCAAGAGGCATGTCATAATCGATCCAGCCATGGAGAAAAGCGGTGGTGTTTCCCGGTACGGTTATGCTTACATTGATTTGTGGGGATTCTGTAACCATCCAGGTCAAATCAGCGGCTGCGATGCCATCTTCATCATCGCTTGTCGCCAGATCATCACCGGTTGCGGGTTGGTCGGGTTGCCCATCCGCTTCAGGATCAATCAGGGTCCCCATATGGAGATCGGGTATTATAGAATGGTGAGCGCCAGAGTTGATACGCAGTGTCGGATAGTCTGGTATTCCGGCCAGATTCAATCCGTCAGGAGCATCGCCGAAATCCACATTTTCATCAATACAGATGGTTTGTACCTCGACGCGATAAGTCAAGCGGGAATCCGGCCCCACAAAAAAGTGCAGCAGGAACCGTTCACATGGTGGTTGAGGTTGAATGCCGTCATAAGAGAGTTGAAACCCCTCATTGAATCCATGTTCGGGAGCGAAGGCTCCTTCTTCGATCAGATCTCCGCTGACGTGGTCTGCTGGGTAGTCGTCGAGTGGGCTTGCCGGACAAGCGTCCGGATTGTTTGGATAGAAGATTTGATGTGGTGTCATGCCGGTCATAAGAGCTCCACTGGCACTGCCTCCTCCGCTGCCGATATACTCTACGCTCCATTCTATCTGGAGCCAAATCGACTTTGTCAAACTTTGGTTATATTCATTTTCAACATCCAGGGTCACATCAACGTACTGTGCCTGAGCACCAACGCCTGAAATGAGCTGGTTTTCTGCTGCGCCTTCAAACACTGCTTGACGGTATTGTGAATAAACACCTCCCGGATTATCCCACCAACCGGGTTGACCCATTAGAGAGACAGGCAGTATGAGAAATAACAATATAAAACCGGGTGCAAATCTTTTCATCAGAAACCTCCTGATTGCGATTGTTTTTATAGTTTATTAATTTTACTGTTTTTAAACTGACGAGTTTATGCCTCACCGTTTTGTGCAAGTGATTCCTAAAGGTAACAGTATCTTGCAGAGCGCTTGTTTTTCAAGCTGACAGCTGGCCTTAAGTAATTAAAAATCAAGTAATTCATAAGTAGCGTCCTAAAACGGTTTGTGGCTTTGTTGTTAAACAATCAAATTACGTGCCAAAAGGTAAGGACGCCAGGATCAGGAAGGTGATTAATAAAGAGGAATTTTACAAAAGGTTTTACTGGTTTAGGGGGTTACACATTGTCGAACTGCGTGCTTCCACCCTTCGAGCATCTGAGTTCTCCTCTCTTTTTTAATTTTCGGATAAAAAGTGGTATCAAATGCTTTTAGCTGCTTGAGGTCTTTACTTTTCCAGACCCCGGCCCAGAGTCCGGCCATATAGGCAGCCCCCAGAGATGTGGATTCGGTTATTTTGGGGCGATTGACCCTTTTGTTTAGGAGATCGGCCTGAAATTGCATAAGGAAATTGTTGTTTACGGCACCACCGTCAACCATAAGTTCCTCACATTTTTTTCCACTTTCTTCTTCCATCGCGACGAGAACATCACAGGTTTGATAAGCCATGGATTCCAGGGCTGCGCGTATAATATGATTTTTATGTGTTCCTCTGGTTATTCCGGAAATGATACCTCTTGCCCGCATGTTCCAGTAAGGTGCTCCCAATCCGACAAAGGCAGGTACCATGTACACGCCACCGTTATCTTTTACCTTTAGAGCTGCTCCTTCGCTATCTGATGCGCTTTGCAGCAACGTCAATTCGTCCCTTAACCATTGAATGGCAGCTCCTGCGATAAAAATAGAGCCCTCCAGCGCATAGCAGGGATTCCCCTCACTATTGGTAGCCAGAGTTGTGATCAATCCCCTCTTAGAGAAGACAGGTTCTTCACCGATATTCATGACAACAAAACAGCCGGTTCCATAGGTGTTTTTGATTTGGTTTTTCTCAAAACAGGTTTGGCCGAACAGAGCTGCCTGTTGATCCCCGGCTACGCCACAGATCGGTATTCCTTCCAATTCCGGTATTGATGTTACCGTACCAAAGTCACCTATAGAGTTTTGCACATCCGGTAATATATGTTTTGGAATGCCGAGTATTTTCAACAGTTCTTCATCCCATTTTTTCTCCAGAATATTAAAGAGCAATGTTCTGGATGCATTTGAATAATCGCTGAGATGATTTTTTCCTCCGGTGAGTTTCCAAATTAACCAGCTGTCGACGGTACCAAATAGAAGATTTTTCGAGTCTTCCGTGGCACGATCCAGCAACCATTTGATCTTTGTGCCGCTAAAATAGGGATCAATGGGAAGACCGGTCTTGGTATAAAATTTTTCCTTGTGGTGAGACAAATTTTCGCAAATTTCTGCGGTTCGACGACATTGCCAGACAATGGCATTATATGCAGGCTTGCCGGTGTATTTATTCCATAAAATTGAGGTTTCCCTCTGGTTGGTAATTCCGATGGCTGTAATATCAAGAGTATTTCTCGACAGCAGATCGCGGATAGATTCTACTACCGTCTGCCAGATACGCTCCGGATCATGTTCAACCCATCCGGGTTGGGGATATATTTGCGGTAATTCGCGATAGCTTTTATCGACCATTTGCCCCTGGCGATCATAAAGTGCTGTTGTGGTTCCGGTTGTACCTTGATCAATTGCAAGAATATTCATTATGGTTCCTTTCGCAGTCTTGATTTTATTTCCGTCCACAGAAGCTGGTACGAGCTTGCCGCTCTTGAATTTGGCAGAGAGCGAACCACCGGTTCGCGGCATATTCCCATTTTTTCAATGTCAGAGAGATAGGGAATCCAGTTTTTTAAAAAGCGATTATCTTTTTGCTTTTCAAGTATGAAATTTTTGTGCAAGTTCTTTCTGGACTCCACCATTGAAAAGAAACCAATAATTTTGTCCGGGTTCATATTCTTTTTTTCAAAAAAGGACAATATTTTATCAAAGGTTAGTATGGAAAGGGTTGTTGGAATGGTTGGCACGAGCAAGATATCGGCAGCATTAAATATATTTTCAGAAACCAGAGTCATGTTGGGTGGACAATCCAGGAAAATATAGTTGTATTCTTTTTTAAAAGGTTTGATTACCTTTTTAAGGCGTTTTTTTGATTTTTTATAATCATTTAACAGGAGATCCAGCTTGCGATAAGAAAAGGACGACGGCAGGAGGTCGAGATTCTCATAATCTGTTCCGCGAATGCTTTGCTCCCAACTTTTGCCACCTTTAAGCAGCTTTTTCGAACTGAGGGTTTTTGGAGGTCTGATTTTTAGATAAAACGAAGCCGATCCCTGCGGATCCAGGTCACAAATAAGGGCAGGTAGATTTTCTTTCGAAGCCAGGTAGGCGAGGTTGATGGTTGTTGCGGTTTTTCCCACCCCGCCCTTGATATTGTAAACAGCTAAAATAAACAATAGATTGCTCCTGTTTAGAGTTAGATCAGATAATATTCAAATGCTTTTGAGGTTTTGATAAATTGATCGACCGCGGTTGAGAAATTTTCGCCGATTTGTTGTTGCCGTTGATGTAAATCCTGTACAAGCGCTCCGATAGCAGCCGCTGTTATATTCGGACAATTTTGCTTGCTGTTTACGAAATCGATCAAATGTTCTTGTTCAACACTATAATCATTATAATTTCCCAATATGGTTTGCAGATTTTTAATGCTCTTCAAAAAGGGGGAAAGGGCTTCCGGCGGAAATAGTGAGGAAAAGAACTCCACCAAGTATCGCAATTTTTTGCAGCTGATTCTAAAGGCATGATAGTTTTCATCCGGTGTGGTTGAATTCATTTTTATGCCCTGTTTTACTACTTTTCGGTAATTTTTTAGAATCCGCCTTTTTGCCAGTTCCTGCACGGGCAGGTTATAATGTTTTCCCCGTTCGTTCTCGGCGAAGGATTGATTCAGAAAAGAGATCCACTGTTTTACGAGTGTATGATATGATGCTGATTTGAGTTCCAGAACAAATTTTTCAAACTCTTTTTTACGTTCAATCTCAAGGGTGTTGTAAAAATAATCCAGGCCAGGTCTGAGCGTTTTCGGTAACCTTTGAAAGAATTCATCCTTGTTCAGAAGATAGACATCCAAATCCCGAAGATGATTGGATTTTTTCGCCAAGAGAGAAAACTCTTTTTTATATTTATCGATGATGGAGGCAGAAAAGACATTTTTTATTTGCGTCATTGCCGAACGCGTCCGGCGTAGCGCAACTCTAAAATCATGCAAAAATTCAGTGTCTATATCTTTAATGATACCCTGTTCGTTGCATCTCATAACATTGATCAGGAACAAGGCAATTTTTCGAAATGCCTCATGAGAGGAGAGTTGCGGTGAGAGCGCAATATGGAGTTTGGAGGAATAGTCTTCGGGAGTTATGTCAAGCAACGTCATAGCCAGGGTCGGTACATCACCGGATGTTTTTGCAAGATTAAGAGAATCGAGTATTTTCTGCGCTTCGATAAAATTCTGCCTGTATCCTCTAATGGCTTCGAGAGCGAAATAGGTAATTTGTTTTTTCGATTTGTTTACGGTTAAGGTGTTTTCGGAAATTCTGCAGACTATTTTTTCGTCGATATTGAGGATGCTTTTTCTTTGAGTGTTGATATGGCACTTAAAAAGGGGTAGCAATGCCCTGACGTCCATTATTGGCAGCAGCTGTTTTTTCAGCAGTGATGCCGGCAGATCATCAGAAAACCGGGGATCGCGGTTGCTTCTCCATTCAATCGAGGCCAGCGGCTTGTTTGTTTGTCTGTTAATCAAAGAAAGGGTCTTTTCTTCTTTTTGCAAATAGAATCCAGCTTGATATAATCTCCAGTCAAAAGTATCATAGTACTTGCCTTGTCGTTGTGTGCCAGATTCGTTTCTGATCAGCAAGGTTTGAGATAATTTTTCAAAAATTTTCTCTTCGCTCTCTTGTCGCTCGATAATATAAAGAGATTGTTTTCCCAAGTTCAATTCTCCTGTCTCTCTGGGTTGAACAGCCCAAATGATTTTAGATCCATATTTCCTCCTGAAACAATTATGCCGATTTTTTTTTCAGGAATGGAATCCAGGTTTTGCCAGAGTGCAGCCAGCGGGACGGCTGCTGAGGGCTCTGCGATGATTTTCAGGCGTTCCCACATTAATCGGGTTGCTTTGATGATTTGCTCCTCATCGGCAAGAAAAATATTATCCACGTATTGTCTGATGATTGCGAAGGTGAGTTCACTAAGGTTGGTACGAAGGCCATCGGCAACTGTATTCGGGTTTGTGATTTTGCAAAGGTGTCCTTTTTGAAATGAGCGGTAGGCGTCATCAGCTTTGGCGGGTTCAGCGCCGTAAATTTTTGTTTTCGGTGACAGGGCGCGAACGGCAAGGGAAGTTCCGCTCAACAATCCGCCTCCCCCTACCGGAGCAATTACTGCATCCAGAAATTGTGACTGTAGAAGCTCAATGGCTGCCGTACCCTGTCCACAAATAATATCTTGATGATCATATGGATGAATAAAACGGGCACCGGTTTTTTCCAAAATACGGTTTAGGGTGGTTTCGCGTGCTTTGAGCGTCGGACGACAAAAAGTGATCTCTCCGCCATAATGTCGAACAGCGTTTATTTTCGCTTCGGGAGCATTCTCGGGCATAACAATAAGAGCTTTGATGCCATTGATCCCCGCAGCCCAGGAAAGGGCTGCTGCGTGGTTGCCGGAAGAGTGAGTTGCAACAGCATTTGGCGGATCCAGCTCGCAGAGGGACAGGAGCGCGTTGGTTGCCCCTCTGGCTTTAAACGATCCTGTTTTTTGCAGGTTTTCGCATTTGAAATAGAGCGCTTTTGATGATATTGCATTAAGCGTTGCACTGGTGAATATGGGAGTTTGGTGAATAAAGGGCGCAATGCGCCGCCGGGCATTTTTAATATTGTCAATTGTTGGTATCTTGATCATATTTGACATTGAATAGACATGCCGGCAAGCCGGCTTTATTTGACAGCATTCATTATTCGGCTAACTCGTGTGTATACAATTCATAATATTAAAAATGCCGGACTTGTGCAAGCCTTTGCATAAATATATTATCCACAAGGGTGTCTGTTTTATTCTATTAGCAATCCGGCTATTGTGGCTGTCATCCATGAGGCAAGGGCCCCTGCAAACATAGCCCGAAGGACAACTTTGGACAGGTCAGAGCGGCGGTGCGGAACCAGAGCACCAATCCCACCAAGCTGAATGCCAATTGAGGAAAAATTGGCAAAGCCACAAAGCGCATATGTCGATATGGTTACAGCTCTGGAGGAAAGCGCCTCATTGTTAATGTATTTTGCCAATTCAGCATAGGCGACAAATTCATTTACGGCAACCTTAATGCCCAGTAGATTTCCCACCTGAAGCGCATCTTTCCAGGGTACTCCCATCAGAAAGGCGAGCGGAGAAAAGAGGGTTCCAAGGAGTGTTTTCATGCTACCCGGAAAGATACCTTTATATTCTCCGCGGATTTGGTTAAATGCTCCGCCAAGGAGCTGCTGGTCGACCATTTGATCGAAAAAACCGAGTATTTTATCTAAAAGCCCGACAATAGCAATAAACGCCAAAAGCATAGCGCCTACATTCACCGCCAGCTTGAGTCCGTCTGTAACGCCTTTTGCGGCGGCATCGAGTAAATTGTCTGCCCGATCGGTTTTGGGCATTTCCACATTTCCGGCTGTTTTGGATTTTTGGATTTCCGGATAGAAGAGTTTTGCCATCATCAAGGCTGCCGGAGCAGACATGACACTGGCTGCGATAAGGTGGCTGGCGTCAACACCGATACGTATATAGCCAGCAAGAACGCCTCCTGCGATTGTGGCAAATCCACCCACCATAATCGCATGCAGCTCGGATGGGGTCATGTCGTTTAAAAAAGGCCGTATCAGCAGAGGAGCTTCTGTTTGGCCAACAAATATGTTTGCAGAACATGAAAGGGTTTCGGCGCCGGAGGTGCGCATGGTCCATTTCATGAATTTTGCCATGACTTTGATAAGAACCTGCATAATGCCGAGATAATAAAAGATTGACATTACTGCTGAAAAGAAGATAATGGTGGGTAATACAGAAAAAGCGAATTGGAATCCAAATTGATCATAATATTCCGGTTTTGCCAGATTTCCGAAGAGGAATATACTTCCCAGATCGGCGAGTTTCAGAAAACCATCCACTTTTTCGGCGAGGAGGCGAAATATCACCTTGCCACTAACGTTATGATGAATTAATAGCCCCAATCCACTGAACAACAGAATACCTGCGAAATAGCGGCAAACCGACGTCTTGTTGAGAATGCGAAATAAAAGATAGGCGCCCAACAGGGCAATAAAAAGAAAACTCCCCAGTTGCAAAGTAGAGAGGAATACTGTTGCAGTGATCACGATCAGAGATAAAATAAAAGCCGAGCCTGTAAAGAACACTTGTTTCGGCCGGTGATTCAAAGTCGCCAACTGTCTTTCAAAAATGTATATTACAATAAGAACGCAAAAGATGTACATGCCAACCCAGCTCAGGACTGATTTTCCCAGAATAATGATGGCAAAAAGAAGCTGAAGGCTGAATCCCCAGACAATTGTTCTTGGTTTAATTGCTTTTCGGTGCTTGGAAAAGATAACGCCCAAAAGTAAAAAGACAAACAAGCCCAAAATACCGATGAACCTCATATCGTTATCCTTTCATTACGAATTATCGGGTTTAGCAACCGGTATGGTATGACATTTACGGCATCTGGCCTCATAAATATCCTGAGCGCCGACAACAACCCGGTTCGCGTTTTTGCTCAATCTCTGAGTGCGGTTGGCTGGATTACCGCATTTAACGCAGATAGCCAGAGTTTTGGTAATATACTCTGCGATCGCCAACAATTGGGGAATTGGTTCGAAAGGGTGTCCCTGATAATCTTGATCCAAACCGGCTACCAGGACTCTTTTTCCAGAGTTTGCCAGCTGCTGACAAACATCTACAAGTTCGGTGTCAAAAAATTGGGCTTCATCTATGCCGACAACATCTGCATTTTGACTTTGTTCGAGAATTTCTGTGACGGATTCTACCGGCACGGAGGAAATCCTTTGTGCGTCGTGTGTGACGATATGATTTGATGAATAGCGCGTGTCTATTTTAGGCTTAAAAATAATAACTTTTAACTTTGCAATTTGAGCTCGTTTGACTCTTCTGATTAATTCCTCGGTCTTTCCGCTGAACATGCTGCCACAAATCACTTCAATCCATCCATTGCCTTTCGGTACAATGCTTAACATGATAGCTCCGTTAAATTTTAGAATGAATTTTGTCGGATAACGAGATAACCCATTGGTTCGTTAAAGTCGTTTAAAACGGATCTGATGAAATAGGTCTGTTTTACATGTTGGATAATTTCAGAGTTTTGGGTTTCTCCCGATGTGGTTATTCTTTGGGAGAGATCTTTGGGGAAGCACTCTTGTATTGATTTTCCAAGCTGAAATTTTTCATCTGTAGTATTGGTGTAACTCAATTGATAATTCCGGTCAAAATAGAATATGATATAAGGAAATTGTTTGATGATTTTTTCGAGTGTTTCACCTGAAATCTTGCCATATAAAACGGCTTGTGTCACATTTCTTTCGATTTCCGCCAGTTTATTGTGAAAATGCGCGTTTACGTTTTTATTGTATAACTTTGTTACGAATTGTTCAAACGCGTGTTGTAACTTTTCGTCATCTTTTGCGGTGAATGTTTTTCGGGAGAAGAGCTGTTTTTCCTCCTGAAGCATGTGGCTTTTCCTGCTTGCGATATATTCATCAATTTTTTTAAAAATGACTTGGGAGCTACCCGGGGTTGGGCTTTCCAATGATGCTATCATTTTAATGAGCAGTTCGCGTTCCGCTTCGTGTTCCATTATCATATTATGAATCGCGCCGCTTTGAGGAATACCCCGTTCTACCAACAGGGGGAATAAATAATTTTCCTCCTTTATATTATGATATTTATCCGTAAATTCCAGCAACAGGCTCAAAATTTCTTTGAGACGATTTATAGAAGACTGCTGGCTTGGGGTTTTTGCAATGATATCCAAAACGTGAGATATGAAATGGTGATCAGAGATTAACGAGTCTCGCCATGAGCTAGTCATATTCATGTCTCCCGGGGTCTGAGCTCATTTAGACAGGCCATTATCCTTTTCAATGCGTAATCAAAGGTCCAATTTTTTTTAATAATTAAATCAGCTTCGTTTTTAAAGGGCTGCACATATTCGAGAAACATCGGATAAACAGTTCTGTGATACTGGGCGATAACGGATTCAACAGTCCGGCCTCTTTGTTGTACGTCTCGTTCCAGTCGTCTAATAAAACAAATTTCTTCTGGAGTGTCAACATATATTTTCAAGTTGAAAAGGTTCTTCAACTCCTTTACGGCAAAGATCAAAATGCCTTCTACCATCAAAATTGGCGCCGGGGGAGTGGCGACGGATTTCGCCTTTCGTGTATGTTCGCTAAAATCATATAAAGGATGTTGAATCGTGTTTCCTGATTTTAGCATGTGGATGTGGTCGATTAGCAACTTAAAATCGATAGCATCGGGGTGATCATAATTGGTCTGGACCCTTTTCTTCGGATGAATGTGGGATTGATCATAATAATAATAGTCTTGTGACAAGATGTTGTGTTGAGAAAAGGCAAGGTGTTTGATGATTTTTTGTGTCAGATATGTTTTACCGGAACCGGACGCACCACAGATACCCACAATTATCATTATCGATCTCTTTTGATGAATTTATTTGTAAATGCTTTTGGAAGAAGTTTTTCTAATTTTAACATTGTATATTTTTTATCATCATAGATCGATAGAACGTCTATATTTCCCGCCAACTCCAGCAAGACTTGTCGGCAGGCCCCGCAGGGCGGGCACGCCTCACCGGTCGATGTTGATATTGCCACTGCTGCAAAGCTGCGCTCCCCCTCGGAAAGAGCTTTAAATAATGCGACTCGTTCTGCACAGATTGTGAGCCCGAGAGAGCTGGATTCAATGTTGCATCCGGTATAAATTTTACCATCCCGGGTTAAAAGAGCCGCACCAACAGAGAAACTGGAATACGGTGCCACGGAATAGCGGCGAACATCAACTGCAGCTTTTATCAGGGCAAAATAGTCGTTCATCTTAACCTTTACGATAATATTCAATTTGCCCTTTAAAATAGTAAAAACAGAAATAATTGCAAACAGTAAATTTCAACACAGGGGCAACATGTGCCCCTGTGTTAAAGCGGAATTTTTCAGAATCAGAAAAGCTTAAAACGGAAGGTCGTCAGAGTCATCTGAATCGGCTTGGGACATATCCGGTTCCGGAGAATCGTCGCTTTGGGATGATTTGTTCTCCTGGGCATTATTTCGATCACCTCTTCCGCCCAACAGTTGTATATTATCAGCGACGATGTCGGTGGTATACCGCTTGTTGCCGTCTTTGTCTTCCCAGGAACGCGTATTTAACTTGCCTTCAACATAAATCTGGGTTCCTTTTCGGACGAGTTGAGAGATAACTTCAGCTGTTTTTCTCCAGGCGACGACGCGATGCCATTCCGTGTTGTCCTGAACTTTGCCATCCGGAGTTTTATAGCTCGTATTGGTTGCAACGCTCAGATTTAGAAAAGCGGCATTTGAGGCGGTATACTTTAACTCCGGGTCTGCTCCCAACCTGCCAATGAGCATAACTTTGTTCAAGGTTCCTTTGCTATCGTAAGCCATAAGATATCCTCCATATTGATAATAGGCTTTCTTTTTGCTAAAATTAGCAGTTTTTTGCGAAAAAGTCAAGAATTTTTTTGCTTTTTCGCATTTTTTATTGCTTGTAAATCCAAATATAACCTATTATAATAATAGTGTTTTTTGATATATAGTTACAAGTCTTTTTCGAAGAGGATTTTGAATGATACAAAAAAAGTTTTTACGTTTACCCATCAGCGGCATCATAGTATCCGATTCTCCTTTTTTCATTCCTTCTCTGGAACCCCTTGAAGCGCTAACTTTATCGCTGCAAAAGTTGGGACAATTAACACCGGTTTATGTACAATCTTATAAACAATCATATCGACTGGTAACCGGATTTAAGCGGCTTGATGCTTTAAAGCAAACATCGATGGAATATATCGATTGTTATCTTCTTTCTCAAACGATTTCTGATTTGGCTTTATTCGAGTTTGTATTGGAGGAGAACAGGGTTCAGCGTGATTTTAATGTTATTGAAATATCACATATTTTAGCCAGATTGTCTGAAACTTATAAACTGCCCCGACGTTCGATAATTGATAACTATTTGCCTCTATTGGGATTGGGAAGACGAGAGAAACTTTATCAGGTTTATATTTCTTTAAGGAAATTGCCATTGGCATGGAAGCGAGCTTTGATAGAAGATGTTGTTTCTCCCGAACTCGCCTGGAAGATGTCGAAGGCAGAGGAAGAATCCCGTGCGTTGTTTTTAGATATGGTTTTTATCCTGCGATTGAATAAAAAGTTGCAGAAGGAATTTTGGCATCTACTGCGAGATATTGCGAGCAGCAAAGCGTGTAGAATCGGTGAGATCATTCAACAAACTGATTTTCAAAATATTTTGCATCATATTAAATTAACGCCTCAGCAAAAGGCGTCAAAAGTAAAAGATCATTTAATCCGTCTTCGCTATCCGCAGTACAGCCAGGTACAGGACCGCCTTGACGGGCTTTTAAAAAAATTCAAGTTGCCACCCACCGTGCGCATTCAGCCGAGTCCGTTTCTATCAGATGATATTTTTCACTTTTATTTTCGCGCCAAAACCACGGAAGAATATATTGAGCATCTCGATCGTTTGAATCATCTTGCGGAGAAAGAAAAGATCGATCAATTGTTTGAGCTGGTAAAATAGCGGTATGTGTAATGACGACACTATTCAAACCACAAGAAATAATCATAGAAAAAAGCGTATTGAATTGCGATCTAACGCGTCGTATTACCAGTCGAATAGACGCGGAAAAAATGATCATCGATGATGCAGAGGCATTTATCAAAAACAGCGGGCAGCCAATCGAGACGATTCAGGCGAAAAGTATACTTTTGGCCCGCCAACGTGGTCCCTTTATGCGTTTTTGTCCCGGCACGCCCAGGCACATCTGTTGTTTGTATCGGAATTTGGACGTTGTGGAAGGATGTGATCTTAATTGTAGTTATTGTATTTTGCAATGTTATATCCATTCCCCTTACATCACCATCTATTGCAATACAGATGATATGTTTAACGAATTGGATGATGCATTTACCAAAAGACCGGATGAGTTTTTTCGCGTGGGCAGCGGGGAACTGAGCGACAGTTTAACATTTGATTATTATACGGAACTCGGCGTGGATTTGGTCAAATTTTTTGCGCCTTACAAAAATGCGATTATCGAGTTGAAGAGTAAAAATGTTCATGTCGATAAGATTCTTTCATTATCGCACGGGCACCGTAGCGTGGTTTCCTGGTCTTTAAATTCAGAATTCATACACCGGACAGAGGAGCGGGAAACGCCGGATATCCCCTCAAGAATTGAGGCGGCAAAAAAAGTCCAAAAAGCAGGATATTGGCTTGGATTTCACTTTGATCCTCTCATTTATTATGAAAATTGGGAAACAGACTATAAAAAAGTTATCGATTCGCTTTTTGCCGCCATCGATCCGCAAAACATCGCCTGGATTAGTCTTGGTGCCCTGCGCTATCCTCCTGAACTGGATAGAGCAATAAGACGCAATCATCCTGATTCGAAAATAGTTTTGGGTGAACTATTGCCGGGGATTGATAAAAAATACCGTTATTTCCGACAGATTAGAATTGATATGTTCCGCGCTCTTTATCGGCATATCCGGCAATATAGCGGAGATGTCTTTGTTTATTTGTGCATGGAGAGTGACGAAGTTTGGAACAAAGCCTTTGGCTGGTCTCCGGGGAACAGTGCAATATTAAAAAAATTGCTTGATCAACGGGTAATGCTGTCGGAATGATAGGGAAGAACCAGAGTGGAAATTGGCACGAATCGTATTCCCCGGGATTCAAGGCGGGGCATGGCAATCTTTAAGGCTTTCAGAGTATTCGGTTTCGCGTGTCCTATTGCGATCGCCTTTCCTCTGGAAACAGCGATATCCGCCAATTTTTCCATTCGCGAAAGAACATAGTCTTTATCATTTTCCACATCGAGAAACAAATCGTTTTCCGTGGCAGGCAAATTCAGCTCTCTGGCAACAAGCAGTGCAACGCTTTGCGAGTTGGTTCTGCTGTCGACAAAAAATTTGCCATGAAATTTAAGCTCTTCCATAACGAGTTTCATGACATGGGAATCAGCGGTTGCTTTTGAGCCCTGATGATTATTCATGCCAACAGCATTCGCCAATTGAGAACATGCGCTTCTTATTCGCAGACGGACGATTCCCGGTGTCTGATCGGTCAGAATGGTATAGCCGTGGTCATTTATTTTTTCATTCAACGGTTCCATGGGCATGTGAATAAGATATTCCTTTTGGGCAAGCTCAGCTTGTTTTTTTATCTTGTCTGTTGCATTGAGACCTGGTATTATGGAAAGGCTGATGGGATAAGGAAAGAAAATAAAGTCTTTGACTGTATTGGTATAGGCATAGCCGAAATCATCGATGATGATTGCTGCATATCCTGCTATGTTTGGAAGATTATTGCTTCTGGTGAGTAAAATCTTTTTAATCACCTTGTCATTTTTGGCCAGCTCGACCTGGATCGTACCGGCTTGCATGTTTTCGCTGCAATTCAGCACGTTGATCTTGTTTTCATGCAGGCTATCACTCAGGTCCGTAAAAAAATAATGAAATCTGAAATGATTGGGAATGAGAACGTTGACATAATCCCCCTGTATGGAAATCCATTCCTCCTGTATATGATAATCCTTTAAAACAGAGGTGATAACGGTGTTGGCTTTGGCAGAATATTCATCAAGGCGCCGCATATTCTTTGCGGATGTTTCCCGATCAAAAACAACAAACCTGAGAATTGCCAGCAGAATTGCCGAGAGGGTCAAGCTCAGTATCCACACATTGTTTAGCGATGTTTGAATCGTTGTTTTTCTTCTTTTTCGTTTCATAATGTTATTTGCCGAAATATGCTTTTAGTTGACTCCAGGTGGGGTCATCACTGGAAGCAAAATCAATCCATCTTCGAATATACCACAAGTCATCAGCGCTTTTACTGATGACAAATTCACATTGTCCCCGCATTTCTTTAGGGCATTCTAAAACTGGTACTGTATGATTCAGCAACAGGTGATAATCATAAAGGATAATAACCGAATCCTGAAAGGTATTCTCTTTTACCGGCAACGATAAAGAGAGATTGGATGTAGAGTCTTGTGGAAGATAGAGCATGAGTTGATTAAAATAGATAGATTCCGAAGCCTTTGTCCAGACAGCGAAGAGATTGGGATAGGCGTTGGCAACGGCAGTGCTGGCATAAAAGCGAAAAGACTTGCCCGTGTTTACAGAATCAGAAAAGCAGCGGTTATAGTTGCTGACATTTTTTTCAGAGATTGCGTTTTTCAGATTAATAGCAACATAGTTGGGTTGTGTGGGTTGTATCCAGCTGGATTTTTGGTTAACCGGTGACTCTGGATCTCGGGTACTAAAGGGCGACTTGCAGAAAGTACAAAGCGCCACAAAAAGTAACAGGACCATTATGTTGGTGAGTTTATAAATCTTACAAAATTCCTCTTTTATAGTATTTTAATGAATTGGGCTTGACCGGGCATTCTTCCGCTATGTTCATCCAGGCAATTTTACCTTCGGTTCGTAATTCGAATAAACGCGGTACAAGCGTATCTCTTAATTCTTTTAATGACATGGAATTGACATATATTTTGGTTCCGCCTTCAAATCCGGCTGCAATATTAATGCGCCATTTGATCATGATATGCCAGGGTATAGGGACGGTACAATCACGGGGCATGAAATACCATTCTTCATTACAGGAGATTTGTGATCCCGTCGCTTTATGTATAGCATGCACAACATCGCTAAAGCCTCGAAGCTCTTCGGCGGTATGTTCGTCGGGGCGACAGTTCGTGCTTTTGGAATATATGGCAATTGTCGGATGGCGATGGCCAATATCGATAAAAGCCATGGCATAGTCATTCTCACAAACCACAAAATTATTGTAACTGGCATAATTTGCAGCCGCTTCATTATAAATATTGGGCTGTTTGTAAGCTTTGTCTATCTCGCGCTCCAAAGAGACACCCCATTCATCCAGGGCGACCAATTGTTTGTGAAGATGATCAAAGGAAGCCCCCGCTTCTTTAAGCCAGTTTTGATAAACCGCGACATAACGTACATAGCGGTTATTGTCATAGATGTCTTTGATCGCCTTGAGGGTAAAAATAAAATATTGAAAATGTTCTTTTGTAGACAATTCCCCGGAAGAAGCGAGTTGAGAGGTATATTTTGCATTTTCAATATAATGGCGTTTTGAAATGACCAATTCATGACCGCCACCGAAAAAGGCATCGGCCAGTTCAAACTTTTCCGAGGGCATTATCGACTTGATATCGTCTTCTTTATAGCCCGAATATTTTAACTTCAGGTTGATGACCGAGAGAGCATGATTACGACCAATATCCGTTGACAGATAACGTTCCTTCCAGTTTCTGTTTAGCTTTGACAGGCGGTACGTAAAGTTACGTTTCCAATAATTGATGGTAACGATTTCAAATAAATTGGGAATCCGTCTAAACTCGGCATGACCTGAAAAGATATCTTCCGGATTTACCCGGTCGTGATAGATGTAGTGGCCATCCTGAAAAATTACTCGTGCTTTTTCCGGCGGGGTATTAAAATATTGTGCCGGGCAGAAATTACAATAGTCTTCCGGATCCTTTTTTTCAATCTTTTCGGTTTTTACCGGTATGTGTGTATATATGGGTCTGTTTTTTCTTTCGGGAATAAACCATACTTCAGTCCCGGTGAAAGGATTTATCTGTTTTTCAGTACCATCCGGCATGAATTGAATCATACCGCGAGTGTGACGACTCATATCAGAGCCCTTTCTGATTAAAACCAGGTTTCTTAAGAAGTAATTTTATGAAATGTATACGCAAATTACAAGATTTTATTTTGCTTGATTATTCACAAATAAATCATTAAAATTTTTAAAATAATCATAAAAAGGGGAACTGTGTTGATGATTCCTTTGAAAACACTTTACAGCTATATTTTGGTGCTGGGGTTTGCAGCATTACTACCGGCTCAGATTGAATCTATCATAGTGAACAGGAACCATCTTACCTATATTGACGGCGTGATAGAAAGAGCTATAGAAAAAGAAGATATTCCCGGCGCGGCGATAATTGTTGCTGACACAAAAAATATCTACTATCGAAAAGCTTTTGGTCATTGCCAACTGGTACCGAATCGTCAAAAGATGCAGCTTGATATGCTCTTCGATATGGCATCTGTGACCAAACCGGTTGCAACGGCCACTTCTGTGATGATTTTGGTTGAGCGAGGTGATCTGAGGTTGACAGACAGGGTTTCTGATTATGTCGATTCATTTAGCCGATATATTGCCAAAGATTCGAGTATGTCATCAGAAGCGCGAATATATCATTTGCTGAATCACACGTCCGGGTTGCCTGCTTATACCAATGCAGAAACAGCGGCAAAAGTATTGGGAACACCGGCCAGTCGAAAAGCGATTGTTGATTATTTAGCCCGGTTACCAAAGCTGTCTGCTCCCGGAGACAAGTATCGTTACAGCTGCCTGGGTTATATTACTCTGGGCTATATCGTCGAGAAGATCAGTGGTTTAACCCTGCAGGAGTTCAGTCAAAAAAATATCTTCGAACCGTTGAACATGGAGAACACGACTTTTATCCCGTCGGATTCTTTGCGATCATTGTGTGTGCCGACAGAATTGGTGGATGGCAAGCCGCTCAGGGGGGTCGTACATGATCCTCTGGCGCGTCTGCAGGGAGGCATCTCGGGAAATGCAGGATTGTTTTCGACCGTCGATGATTTGTCCACCTTTGTACGCATGCTCATGAACGGTGGCACCCTCAGCGACATACGAATTATTAGCCCGTTAAGTATTGCAAGGATGAGCGAGACCCTGAGTAATATTCCGAATTTGAGATATGGTTATGGCTGGGTTGTCAAAAAGGGAATTTCGTGGGTAGGAGGAGACTTGTTTCCCGACGGCGGTTTTGGTCACACCGGATATACCGGAACATCGGTTTGGATCGATCCGTCAACAGAGCTCTATGTCGTTTTATTGTGCAATCGGGTTCATCCCGAAGATGATGGGAGCGTAAGCTGGTTGCGAAGCTCGATTGCCAATATAGTCGCAGGAGCCGTGTGTTTTTGAGAAACCATGAATAATTGAGGTTATATGAAGAAAGGAAAAAAGGAGATCCTTGTTGTGGGAGACCGGGTGTTGGTTGTTCCCGACATGGGGGAAGAACGCAGCAATGTCGGCCTCTATCTCCCTAAATGGGCGGTGGAAAAAGAATCCGTACAGGGGGGACGTATCGTAGAGGTGGGCTCTGATATTCCGATGCCAAATCCAACAGATATTGAGGAAGAACCATGGAAAGATCTCTCTTCGAGTCACCGGGAGGGGACAATCGACGCCAAAGTTGGAGATTACGTCATTTTTCTGCGCAAAGCGGCGATCGAATTAAAATTTGACAGAGAAACATATCTTATTGTTCCGTACGCTGCGCTTTTAATTACCATAAGAGAAATATCTAAAGAAAAAAACGGACTAGAATAAACGCTGAAAGGAAGCGATATGTCCAGATTGTGTTTATGCGTCAATCAGGTTGCCTTGTTGAGAAATTTCCACCGGATGAAAGAGCCTGATCCGGTTGCCGTGGCGATTACAGCGGAGGTTGCCGGCATTGACGGGATTGTGGCCAATTTAAAAGAAGATCGTTCTGATTTGACGCTTAGAGATATTGAGATTCTAAAACAAACGGTTAACAGTCATCTCAATATTGCTATTCCTCTGCATGACGAAATGGTGAAAGAGGTCGTTCAGGTTTTACCCGATATGGTAACGCTTCTGCCGGGCACTCTCGACGGGAAAGAACAGGGCTCTCTTCATGTGGTGGAAAATCTCGAGTATATAGAAGATGTGGTGACTGCTTTGCGGGCAAATAATGTCGTAACGAGTGTCCTTGTCGACCCGGATACCCAGCAGATTCGAGCCGCGGCCAAGGCCGGGGTGGATTATGTTCAACTGAATACCCGAAAAATGAATCAGATTGATGACCTTGGCACGATGGTTGATTTTGTCGAAAATTTGCGGGCAATAGCTATGGGGGCCAACAAACTGGGACTTGGTGTTTCTGCTGGAATCGGGCTGGATTATCAAAATCTTCGGGAGGTCGTTGATATATCCTTTATTGAAGAGTTTAATGTTGGACGTGCGATTATAGCGCGCTCCGTTTTGGTCGGCGTGGAAAAGGCTGTACATCAATTCAAACGACTAACCATATAAAAATGAACCACGGATTTCAATTATAGCGAGAATATATATGAATTCAAAACTGTTGGACATTTTACCTGAATTGAATGAGATAAAAGACCAAACCCTTTTACAAAAAACCATATCCTGCTTTGAAGAGGCCATGCAAACAGGGGGCTGGCGAGCGGAGGAGTTGGATAAAATTCCTTTTACGCTTTTGATTCCCGACTGTAAAATCAGTTTTTTGCAGCACGTCAGAGCCGTGACCCAGGTATCGCTTCACAGTGCCCGGACGCTTCAGGTGTTTTATGCTGCCCACTATTCAATCGATATGGATCAACTTGTGGCAGGTTCTGTTTTACACGATATTGGTAAATTGCTCGAGTACAAATTAGAAGATCAGAATTATCAGAAAAGTGAATCGGGGCGATATCTGCGGCACCCTTTTAGCGGTGTCGCCATAGCCTCCAAATGGAGGTTGCCGGATAAAGTATTGCATATTATCGCCACCCATGCAAAAGAAGGAGATCATGGTAAGCGCTGTCCTGAAGCCGTCATCGTACATCATGCGGATTTTATGAATTTTGAGCCTCTAAAGGATGTTTTTTAAAGGAGTTTGGTATGGATTTTCCGGCTGAACCTTTTCGTATAAAAGTGGTTGAACCGCTTAAAAAGACAAACCGAGCCGAGCGCGAAGCCCTGATTTTGCGCGCAGGATTGAATGTTTTTAACCTGCCGGCGGATGGTATCTATGTCGATTTATTGACCGATAGCGGAACCTCGGCGATGAGTGACAATCAATGGGCTGGTTTGATGCTGGGGGATGAATCCTATGCCGGTAGCCGGAATTATCAAAATTTTGAGAATTCCATCAAAGAGTTGTTCGGGTTTAAGCATATCATTCCTACACACCAGGGACGTTCTGCTGAACATCTGTTATTTTCGATTTTACTGGACCAGAAGAAGATTGTACCGAATAATATTCATTTCGATACCACCCGGGCAAATGTCCTGCATCAGGGTGCAAAGCCGGTTGATCTCGTCATCGACGAAGGGCTTGATCCCAATCATAGTCATTTGTTCAAAGGGAATATGGATTTAGAGAAACTTGAGGATCTGATAACCTCTGCCGGGCCCGATCGCATTCCTGTGGTGATGATGACGGTAACCAATAACAGCGGGGGAGGACAACCGGTTTCAATGGAAAACATTCGCCAGGTAAGCGAGATTACCCGTCGTCACAACATCAGGTTTTTTCTGGATGCCTGCCGTTTTGCAGAAAATTGCTATTTTATTAAAGAGCGTGAAGAGGGCTATGGCAGTAAATCAATACGCGAAATCGCTAAAGAACTTTTTTCTTATGCTGATGGATGCACAATGAGCGCTAAAAAAGACGGATTGGTTAATATTGGTGGATTTTTGGCCATGAATGATGCATCCCTGGCCGGCGATGTTTCTAATTTGTTGATTCTTGTGGAGGGCTTTCCCACCTATGGCGGTCTCGCCGGACGTGATCTTGAGGCTATCGCCAGGGGACTAGAGGAAGTTGTTGACGAGGATTATCTCGCCTTTCGGATCGGTCAGGTGCGCTATCTGGCAGATTTACTCAAAAAAGCCGGTGTCCCTCTTTTGCAGCCCACCGGAGGGCATGCGGTTTATTTAAATGCCAGGGAATTTTTACCCCATATTCCCCAATCTCAGTTTCCCGCACAGGCACTCACGGTTGCTCTATACCGCCATGCCGGGATTCGTGCGGTGGAGGTTGGCAGTCTGATGTTCGGAGAAAAAGATAAAGACACCGGCGAGGAACGCTATCCCGAGCTGGAGATGGTTCGCCTCGCCATTCCACGTCGAGTTTATACGTCAATGCATATGAAGTATGTTGCAGAATCTATTGTTCATTTGTATCAAGAGCGTAAAAGCATTAAAGGCCTTCGATTGATCTACGAAGCTCCAATATTGCGCCACTTTACGGCAAAATTGGAGGATATTGATTGATCAAGGCAATTCTTTTTGATTTTGATGGTGTCTTGGCGCACACGTTTCCCTATCATTTCAAGGCCTGGCAAATCGTTATTCATCAATATTTTCATTTTGATCCCGATGCTCATTCGATTCAGATCAATGAAGGATCACCGGCATACAAAATCGCTCAGGCGATTGTCGCTACACAGAGCGTGGATCTTGACGAGGCAGCGGCGCGTTCCCTTGCTGAACAAAAAAATCTAATCTTTAGAAAGATTTCCAGAGCAGGTCCTTATCAGGAAATTCCGGATATTCTATCTCAATGCCGATCTCTTGATCTTAAATTAGGGCTGGTTACAGGGACCACTTTGGAAAATATTCATCGCGTTCTCTCTGGTGACATTCTCGATCAGTTTCAGATTGTGATCGAGGAAGGAGATACGAGAAGAGGTAAACCCTTCCCCGATCCATACCAAACAGCGGCAGAGAACCTGGAAACAGACCCGGCGAACTGTTTGGTTGTAGAAAACGCTCCTCTCGGTATTCAGGCGGCAAAGGCAGCTGGTTGTTTTTGTATTGCCCTGCAGACCACGCTTGAAAAGGAACATTTAAACCATGCTGACGTTATTCTTAAAGATCACCGGTCACTACAAAAACAAATAAAGCTTATTATCGAAAAGCATGGAAATATTGACCTTTTGTGATTTTTAAAAACTTGCATTTTTTTTTATTAATTAATATCTTTTCACATTGGTTTAAAACTGGAGGCGTCGCCGGGTATAATCATTGTTACTGTTGTAATAATATAAAGTTGATCCCGGCATAAATTTCAGTTTGTTATAAACCGAGTGCTCTGTTGCCGGGACTCGGTTTTTTTACATAAGGACAATTATTCTATGCGAGTTAACGTTCTATTCTTTTTTCTGTTTGTGTTTTTCCTTTTGGCTTGTTCTGAAAGGGATTTGCCGCATCAAGTTGAAGATCATGGCAACCCTGCCATAAAAATTCATATGCTTCCCGAGTATATTAATCCCGGCAATTATTTTTTTGTCTCCGTTCAGGTTCTTCATCATAACACCGTAGATTGGGTCCAGTTATCCGTTTATGAAGATGAACAAAGCGAACCGTCCTTTCTTTTTTCCCTTTATGATGATGGAGGTGCTGAACACCCTGAAGATGGGGATGTTGTTGCCAGGGACGGATTTTTTTCGCAGCGAATTTTATGGGATCCGGCGATTTCCGGGGAAATGGAATATACTTTTTCTTTTCAGGCGATAAGTGAAGAGGCTGTAGCAGGGGAAGATGTAGAAACCAGGGTTATTTCAGTCCAGAAATTTCGGCCGCAAATATTAAATATACAGGTTCCGGCTTTGCTGGAAAGCGGTTTCGAGGGAACAGTCGTGGTAACAGCTCAAGTCTATGACTCTTCCGGCGTTGAAAATTTGAAAACGGTATGGTTTGATGGCCTGCGTCAGGGGGTGGTTAATTTTACCGTTACGCTTAATGATTCCGGCATCAATGGCGACCAAAGTGCAGATGATCAAATTTATTCTATGGCTCTTGATAAAGCATTTGCGGCGGGTAAAACGGGTGATTATGAACTGTTTTTTTATGCAGAAAACAGGAGCGGGGCTCAAAGCGAACCAAAAACAACCCCTCTTCGTATTGAAAATTCAGCCCCTTTTTTTCTGACCGTTACTGCTCCGGATACCATAAATCGTCCGCAAAACAACCAGGTTTTCTATTTTCCCGTCAAGGCCTATGTTGATGACCCCCAGACAATTCAGGATATCCAGCTGGTGCAGATGAAATGGGAAAAGCCGGATGGAAGCTATCCTCAATCCGGCCCATATTCAGAGTTGTATGACAACGGATTGGAATTTGATATCAACAAATGGAATCAGGGTTACAGAGGCGATGAAACGGCAGGAGACGGTGTATTTACGACCACCGGGGCTTTTGATGAGAGACAACCCCTTGGTCAATATACCCTAACCTTTGTTGTTTACGACCGGGTCGGCCAGGCCAGCGGTGCCTGGGTTCACACAATACATTTACAATAATGGTTGCCTATATGAAAACATTGTTTACTTTTTGTCTTGTATTCTCTTTAATCGCTTGCGTTTATTCTGCGGATGTTCATACGTATAAATTACAAAATCCTCCGCTGCGGCAGGGGCTGGCGGGTAACGGCATCACCGATATACAACAGAGTGAAAACCGGCTCTGGTTTGGCACCGGCAAGGGACTCAGTCGTCTGCTTGTCTCCGATGGTGTATTTGAGACTTTTACATTCGAACACGGAATTGGACGTGGCAGCATTTCGGCATTATGGATTTCCGGAGATACGATATGGGTTGCCACTGCTATCGATACCTTTACGGAAACAACCGGCTCATATAATGATATGGGAACCGGTCTGAGTCGATCCTGCGATGGTGGCACCTCCTGGCAACATTTTGATCAACCCGGGGTAACACCGATTCAAAATTTGACCTATGATATTGTTGTTTTCCATGGTATCATCTGGATTGCCAGTTTTGGTGGTGGTATTAAAAAATCTCCGGATCAGGGGGTCACATGGATGGATGCTCCTCCGGACAGTTTTATTTTCGATCCTCTGGGAAATTTGAATCACCGGGGCTTTTCGCTCGCGGCGACAGAAGAAGCGATCTGGGTTGGAACGGCTGGCGGTATAAATAAATCCCTTGATGATGGCGAGACCTGGACAAATTTTAACCACACGAATCAACAAGACCCCATTTCAGGAAATTTTGTTGTAGCACTGGCGAACCAAGAATCGTCAAACAAGGATATTATCTGGGCCGCCACCTGGAAGGCAGAGGGAGAAGATGAATATTATGCGGTCTCAAAGAGCGAAGATGAGGGATTGTCATGGCAGACCTTTTTAAACGGTCAAAAAGCACATAACTTTGCTTTCGACGATTCTGTGGTATACGTCGCAACCGACAGCGGATTATTCAAGTCTATTGATTACGGAGAGAATTGGTATGTTTTTCCGCCAATGTATGATGAGGTCTCCGGTGAACGGATTTACACCAATGAGGTCTATTCTGTTACAGCGCGGGATGGCGTTGTTTGGGTCGGTACGGCAGATGGATTGGCTAAAACGGAAAATAACGGCTATACGTGGCAGGTTTATCGCTCTTTTCCTCAAACGGGAAAAGCGGGTACCCCGCGTACCTACGCATATCCCAACCCCTTTTCCCCGTTTCGCCACAATCAATTTGAAAATGAAGGTCACGTAAGGTTTCAGTTCAATTTGCTCAAAGGGACAACGATAACGGTTCGAGTTTATGACTTTGCAATGGATCTTGTCAAAACGATTACAGAGGATGAATATTATCCCCAGGCCGGTGATTATAATGTCGCCTGGGACGGGCGTAATGATTATGGTGATATGGTGGCCAATGGTGTTTATTTTTACTCGGTGGAAATAGAATCCGATGGTACCTATTGGGGCAAGGTGATGGTCATTAATTAAGGTGATTTTATGAGAACGTACGTTGTATTGATAGTTATTCTATTTATGTCAACCGTCGCCACAGCTCAAAAGGGAGATGGAGGCTATGCCGGTGCCTTTTTGCGAATGGGAGTAAATGCAAGAGCGGCCGCGCTTGGAGATGCTCACAGCGCTTTGCCGGAAGGTTCTGTGGCGGGGTTTTATAATCCCGGATTATTGCCCTATCTTGCGGGGCGATCGGTCACACTATCCTATTCTTTTTTACCATTAGATCGCTCCATGCACTATATCGGTTATGCGCAATCGTTGCAACCCTCCCCTGAAGCCGCCGGAGCTTTGGCCGCCGGTTTTTCACTCGCATGGATCGGGGCGGGCGTTGATAATATAGACGGAAGGGATGGAAGCGGACAACACACCCAAACATTCTCTCATTCCAACAATGCATTTTATCTTTCTTTTGCCCTTTCGCCGCATCCATATGTTTCAATTGGGGTAAGTGGCAAAGTTTTATGGAATCGTTTTCCGCAGTTGGAAAATGACGGCAGCGCCCTCTCTTCTCAGAGCTTTGGTCTCGATTTTGGGGTCTTTATCACGCCTTTTCAAAATCTGATGCTGGGCGTGGTGTTGCGCGATCGATTATCAAAGTTCACCTGGAACACTGATCAGGTTTGGGATCGCGGCACAAGTACAACCAATGCCTTTCCCAAGAGTTATCGCATCGCTGTTTCTTATCGCATTCCGCAGGATTGGTTGCTCTTCTGTACTGAGCTTGAAAATAGCGATAAACAGAATCCCCGTTATCATTTTGGTCTTGAAGCCAAAATTTTGCATTATGGGGCGCTTCGCCTGGGATTGGACGACGACATGCCCGCTTTTGGATTTGGGTTGAATGTTCCGGTTCTGGGCCGCAAGAGCATGTTTGATTATACATTTATTGCGAGCGGTCAGACACCCGGAGCCGATCACTTGCTCAGTTGGACATTTGGCTTTTAAACAAATGTAAGGAAAGATTATGAGAAAATCGTTTTTAATCATTTCGTGGATTTTATTGCTGGCGGGAATTCAGTTTTGTTTTGCTGCCGGCAATACGGGACTCTCTTTTCTGAAAATTGGAGCCGGTGCCAGAGCCTCTGCCATGGGTGAAGCATTTGTCGGACGATCCGATGATGCCAGCGGATTGTTCTGGAATCCTGCAGGTGTCACGGCACTTGATAATCCTCAGGCACACTTTACGTATAATCGCTGGATACAAGACATCAAACACTCTTCAGCCAGCGCTGTCTGGCCAACCCGGAAAGGTGCAATCGGATTAACCTCCATTCTTACAACTGTGGAGGGTATTGAAAAAAGGATTGTCGCCTCCGAAGAGCCAATCGGAGAGATTGCCGCCCAAGACTTTACCATCGGCCTCGGATACAGTCATCGGCTTACAAAGCGTTTTTCAGCAGCGGTTCATATAAAATATCTCTATGAAAAACTCGACGTCGAAACCGCTCATGGTTTTGCTGTGGATCTGGGCGTTATATATGCCCTCAATGTACCTGGCTTAAAGATCGGAGCGGTGGTCCAAAATTTTGGAAAAACGTCAGAAATGAGACGCGAAAGCATAGACCTGCCTAAAATAATGCGATTTGGTGCGAGTTATGAAACTTTGGATAAACAACTTTGCCTGAATCTGGATTTTGTTCACATTGTTGATGAAAAATCCCATATTAACGGCGGAGTCGAGTATAAACTTATGAACCTCTTGGTCTTGCGTTGTGGTTATCAGAGCAATTATGAAGAAAGGTCTATTAGCGCAGGTTTTGGGTTTGATGTTCAGGTTGCCCGACTTGACTATGCATACGTCCCCTTTCAATCGGATCTGGGTAATTCGCAGCGATTTACGATATTGTTTAATTTTTAAAATTTTTCTGTTTGTTTTTTCTTGATTTCCTGGTTTGAATACTGTAAACTAAAATTTTGCAGTGTTTTAATTTATGACCAAACACCTCTCAATGACAGGGGAAAAATGATGACGAAATATAAAATTGCATGGTTACCCGGGGACGGTATTGGAAATGATGTAATGGAAGCAGTAAAAATTGTTTTAGATGCTATCAAATTGGATGCAGAATTTATACATGGTGATGTTGGATGGGAATTTTGGTGCAGCGAAGGGAATCCATTGCCCGACCGGACAGTCGATTTGTTGAGGAAGACGGACTGTTGTCTTTTTGGGGCAATCACATCAAAACCAAAAGAAGAAGCGGAAAAAGAACTTGCCCCTGAATTAAAGAAAAAGGGATATGTTTATTTTAGTCCTATCGTCAGATTAAGGCAGGAATTTAGCCTTGCTGTAAATCTGCGTCCGTGTAAGGCATATAAAGGTAATCCCCTGAATTACAAAGATGACATTGATTTGGTGGTTTTTCGTGAGAATACGGAAGACATGTATGCCGGTATAGAATATCATCCTGTACCGGAGCGGGTTTTAAGTACGCTGAAGGAACACCCAAAGATGCAGCGGTTTTCTCATATCTCTCCGGATGATATGGCGATTTCCGTGAGATTGATTACCCGTCAGGCGACACAACGGATTATTCGTGCGGCTTTTGATTATGCCGGAGATAAGGGATATAAAAGTGTTACCGTTGTGGAAAAACCCAATGTATTGCGGGAAACCAGTGGATTGGTGGTAAGAGAAGCACGAAAAATTGCAAAAGAGTATCCTGACATTGAATTGTGGGAAACCAACATTGATGCAATGTGTATGTGGTTACTTAAAAATCCGCAAGATTACGGTGTTCTGGTAACCACCAATATGTTTGGAGATATTGTTTCCGATCTGTGCGCTCAATTGGTGGGTGGACTTGGATTCGGCGCCAGTGCCAATATTGGAAAAGATTATGCCCTTTTTGAACCTACGCATGGTTCCGCACCCAAATACGCCGGTCAGTATAAGGTTAATCCTCTGGCTATGTTGATTACCACCCGATTAATGCTGGATTACCTGGAAGAGAACGTCAAAGCCGATCTGCTGGAAAGCGCCATCGCCAATGTTATTGCGGCGGGCAAAGCCAGAACATATGATATGGGGGGTTCCTCTTCGACGCTGGAGGTTGCACATACCATTGCGAATGAAATTCATACTTTGGAGAGGGAAAACGGGTGAACAAGATCAATCTGATTTTGGCTTTACACAATCATCAACCAGTGGGTAATTTCGATTTTGTTTTTAAAAGTGCTTATGAGAATGCTTATCGACCTTTTTTAAAAACCTATGAGCCTTATTCTAACATCAGAATCGTGCAGCATTATACCGGAATACTCTATGATTGGTTTGAAGAAAATCATCCCGAGTTTATTCGCCTTCTCAGGCAGATGGTTTCAAATCATCGACTCGAACTGATGACCGGTGGATATTACGAGCCCATTCTAACGACAATACCCGACAGGGATAAGATTGGCCAAATCAGAAAACAGAGTGAGTACATCAAAGCAAAATTTGGATTTCAATCCAGGGGCATTTGGCTTGCCGAGCGTGTCTGGGAACCGGATTTACCGGAACCGATTCACAACGCAGGCGTTGATTATACAGTGATAGACGATTCTCATTTCAAGTATGCGGGGTTGGAGCAAGAGGAGCTTTATGGATACTATATTACTGAGCACAATGGCTCTACCCTTAAAATATTTCCGATCAGCGAAAAGTTGCGATATACAATACCGTTCCACCCCCCTGAAGAAACCATAGCGTATTTATCCGAACTGGCCACGGCTGATGCAAACCGTCTTTTGGTTTTTGCTGATGATGGTGAAAAATTCGGAATCTGGCCGGACACCTATGAACAATGTTATGAGAAGGGATGGCTTGACCGGTTTTTTACTTTGCTCGATGAGAACAGCGATTGGATAAACATCATTACCTTTGAGCAGGCCCTGGAGCAGCTCGATCCGGTGGGCAGAATCTACTTGCCCACAGCTTCTTACCGAGAAATGATGGAATGGGCGCTACCGGCAACGGCGAATGAGCGATATGAAAGATTTGAACAGTGGCTTGATGAAAAGGGTGTTGCTGCTGAAGACAAGGTGTTTGTCCGCGGAGGATTTTGGCGAAATTTTTTGGCCAAATATCCGGAATCTAATAATATGCACAAAAGAATGCTTTGGGCTTCCCGGCGCCTTGAGAAACTCGGGCGCTCTGCAGGGGAAAGCAAATTAGAACAGGCGCGTGATGATTTATATGCTGCACAGTGTAATTGTCCTTATTGGCACGGTATTTTTGGCGGATTGTATTTGCCCCATCTCAGACATGCGATATATCACCATATTATTAAAGCAGACAAGGAAATGGATCGTATCGAGCACCTGCAGTCCCGGACTTTGACCTGGCTTCAGGTTCATCAGACCGATGTTGATGGTGATGGTCACGACGATTTCATCATCGAAAGTGACAAAATGAGCCTGTTTTTTAGTCCTCATGCCGGCGGGCATCTTTTTGAATGGGATTTCAAGGCGCGGGAAATCAATTTGCTCGACACCATGACGCGCAGGAGAGAGGGATATCATCAAAAGTTGCATACAGCTGTAAAGCGAAATGCAAACGCATCAGAAGAGGCTGCCAGTATTCATGACCGCGTAATGACAAAAGAAGAAGGACTGGAAAAGTATCTACATTATGATTGGTATCGGCGTTCTGCATTGGTCGATCATTTTTTTGCATCTGAAACAACCCTGGAAGATTTCTACAAGGCCCAATATGATGAGCTGGGAGATTTTGTCGACCAACCCTACGAGGTAGATTTTTCGAAACGGGGCAATAAAATTGAACTCTTGCTTTTTCGCAATGGATCTGTCCGTTTAGAGGAGAAGGCGTTACCGGTTCGGTTACGAAAAAACGTTCATATTACATCGTCTGATCAACTGATCGTCTATTATGATATTCAAAATTTGTCCGATGAAAACCTGGAATTGTGGTTTGCGACAGAATTTCCCTTTTCGCTTTTGGCAGGAAATGCGCATGATCGCTATTATCAACATGCCGATATTGCTGAAGACAACCAAAATTTGGCTAGCAGAGGTGAACTGACGGGTGATTCTCTTGAAATTCATGATGATTGGCTTGATGTGCATATCGGTTTTGGATTTGAAGAGAAGACCCGTATTTGGCGATTTCCCATTGAAACCATTTCCATGTCTGAAGGCGGATTTGAGCGTATTTATCAGAGCTCTGTTGTTGTTCCGAGCTGGAGGGTCGCTATAGAGCCTGAGAAGATATGGAAGACAAAAATAGACATTCAACTTAACAAAACGGGATAATGTATGTATTATTTTAAAAGAAAAAAAGTTTTGCTTGCGGTCTTTGTTGTTGCTGTTTTAGGAATATCTTTTATTCGTTACGGGCAACGTAATGGATATTCGCAGGATAATGCGCGGGCACAACTGGACCGTTTTGTCGAAGTGTTTACCTATGTGAAGCGGTACTATGTAGAACCGGTTAAAAGTGAAAAGATGATAACCGGATCTATTGAGGGGATGTTGAGTGAGCTGGATCCGCATTCGGTTTATATTCCCAAAAAAGACATGGAAAAAGTGACCGAGGAATTCGAGGGATTTTTTGAAGGAATCGGTATTGAATTTGTTGTGAGCAATAAGATTCTTACGGTTGTATCCCCGATCGTTGGTGGTCCATCCGAAGCGGTTGGTTTGCATCCCGGGGATCAGATTATACGGATCGAAGGAGAGTCGACATATGGCATTACAGAATCCGAGGTTATGAAAAAGTTACGGGGACCGGCTAACAGTAAAGTTAAAGTGACCATTCGCCGTCCTGGAGAATCGGAAGTTTTTGACGTGGTGATTACGCGTGGTAAAATACCGATCTATAGTGTTATAGCTGCGTTTTTATTGCAGGACAAGAAAACCGGTTATATTTATCTGGGACGATTTTCAAAAACGACCGAGGAAGAGCTCGAAGAAGCGCTTGGGGAATTGAGCTCGAAGGGTATGGAGAGATTAATTCTGGATTTGCGCTATAATTCCGGCGGCTTGTTGGAACAAGCTGTACAGGTGTCCGACAAGTTTTTGCCAGGAGGCTATAAAGTTGTTTATACCCGGGGGCGCATCGAACATATGAACGAAGATTTTTACTCGTCCAATTTTAGCACGCATCCGATGTATCCCCTTGTGGTGATGGTCAATCACGGATCAGCGAGTGCCTCTGAGATTGTTGCCGGCGCCATACAGGACCTTGATCGTGGTTTGGTCGTCGGACAGCGGAGTTTCGGTAAAGGTTTGGTACAGAATCAGATCACCTTAAGAGATGGATCTGCTATTCGACTGACTGTTGCCCGGTACTATACACCGAGCGGCCGCTTGATTCAGAGACCTTATGATCATGGATTGGTGGATTATTATCTTGATGCCTATAAAGAAGAAGATGACAAAAAAGTTGCGGCCGATGATACAAGCCGTAAAGTTTTCAATACACTTTCCGGTCGCACGGTATACGGAGGTGGCGGCATTACACCCGATTCTGCGTTAGTCGGAGAGAAAATAACAGGTCTTACAAATCAGTTGTTGAGCAAGCGCCTCTTTTTTGATTTCGGTTCAAAAATTGCATCCAACCTCAAGGACTCTTTTAGAGATTTTGATGATTTTGTGAACACTTTTGAGGTCACCGATGCGATGATCACGGATTTTATTGACCTGATACATAAGCACGAGATCGAATTCGACCGGGAAACCTTTAACAAGGATAGCGCGTTTATTCAAAACATGATCAAGGCGGAAATTGCGCGGCACGTGTGGGATTCTGAGCATTATTATCGTATCAGGGTATCAGCGGATAAAGAAGTACAGCTGGCGCTGGATCTGCTGCCAAAAGCGGCCGAGATACTGTCACTTAATTCGTGGCAGGAATCGAAGTGAAAAAAGTATTGACTTTTTGGCTAAAAAATACTAAACTAATTCAAATTAATTGTAATTTTTTTAACTAAGATTTGGAGGAATGGTCAGAATGGTTGAATTGTTTAACAGAGGCGGAGGTTTCATGTGGCCGATTTTGGCCCTATTGGTTATTGGAATCATGATTAGTATAGAACGTTTATGGACACTCAGCCGGGCTTCGGTCAATACCAGAAAATTTCTCGCCAAGGTGAAAGAAGCTCTGGGTTCTGGAGGTGTTGATTCTGCTATAGAAGTTTGTGAAAACACTCGTGGACCAGTTGCTTCTATTTTTCATGCTGGTTTGATGCGCTCAGACCAGGGAATTGAAAGTGTTGAAAAAGCGGTCTCAAGTGCCGGTGCAATTGAAATGGCTTTTTTGGAACGAGGTTTGATTTGGTTGTCAACGGTGATCAGTATTGCCCCGATGTTGGGTTTTACCGGAACCGTTTGGGGCATGATTAAAGCGTTTGAATCCATCGCTGCAGCGAATGACATTTCCCCCACAATTGTTGCTGATGGTATTTCGGTCGCACTGTTAACCACATTGTTTGGTTTGGTGGTTGCTATTATTATTCAGACCTTTCACAACTTTTTTGTTTCACGGATCGACAAATTAATCATCGATATGGAAGAGAGTTCGAACGAGCTGGTCGATACGTTGATTGCCCTTAAGAAGAAATAAATTTTTGGGAGACTCTCCACATGGCTTTAGAAAAACGAAAAAAAGAGGTCGAAATCCCAACAAGTTCGCTTGCTGATATTGCCTTTCTCTTGTTGGTTTTTTTCCTGGTTACGACGACCGTGGATGTAGACAAGGGATTGTCGTTGGTGCTTCCGGAAAAGGGCCAAGAAACGAAGGTACGTCAGAAAAACATTGCCAGTCTGCTTATCAATGCAGGAGGGCAGATTATGCTTAATGAAGAGCCTGTAGAACTGCGGCAGATTAAAGATCGAGTTCGCCTGATGCTGCAAGAAAATCCCTTGCTCATTCTTTCGGTTAAGACCGACCGCAACACAAGATATGATGTTTATGTTGATGTTATCGATCAATTAAAACAGGCGAATGCTCCTCGTATTTCAATTGCAGAACCGGAATCTTAGGAACTCGAGTAAATTTGAAGCGTTTTAAATTATAGGAGTTGGGACTTGGAATTTAAAAGAAAGGCTGATGTCACTGCTGGTATTCCGACAGCATCATTACCAGATATTGTTTTTATGCTTTTGATCTTTTTTATGGTTTCTACGGTTTTTAAAGAATCAAGCGGATTACCAGTGGTTTTACCTGACGCCAGAAAAATAGAAAAATTACAAGGCAAAAGGAATATAGCGGTTATATGGGCGGATCGTTCCGGTAATATTTCCATTGATGATCGTCTTGTTGAGGTAAACTCGATCCGTAATTTGGTCTACAATAAAGTTGCTGATCCTCTTCATCCCATGAAACTGGTGTCTTTGCGTATTGATAAAGAGGTCAAGATGGGAAATGTGACAGATATTCAGGAGGAACTCCGCGAAGTCGGAGGGACAGCACTTAACATTAATTATTCAACAAGAACAGCTGCAGATTGAGGTGATAAAAATGGCTTCTAGGAAAAATCCTAAAGTTGATTTAAGATTAAGGTACAAAAAGACAATCGAGCTGGCTCTTATTATTGCTCTGGCTTTACTGATCATTATATTTCAAGGTTTCAAACGTTTCGACCGGAATGTTCGCAAAGTGGAAAAAATCGATCTTGAGATAAATGTTGAAAAAATAGAACAAACCGAGCAACAAAAAAGAGCACCTGCTCCTTCTCGTCCCTCTATACCCATAGAGAGCGAAGATGAAGATATTCCTGAAGATGCTACCATAGAAACAACAGATATTGACCTGACCGAACTGCCACCTCCACCACCGCCTCCTCAGGATGAACTCGACGAGTCCGCACAAATATTTGTAGCATATGATGAACCCCCCGCCCCTATCGGTGGCTTTGGTGCTATACAGAGAAATCTCGTATACCCGGAAATTGCACGCAAAGCCGGCGTGGAAGGACGTGTTGTCGTACATTGTCTGATTGACCGCCAAGGACGGGTTGTACAAACAAAAATTCTTAAATCTCTGGGAAATAACGGATGCGACGAAGCTGCTGTTGCAGCTATTAAATCCGTGAAATGGAAACCCGCAAAACAACGCGATAAACCCGTAAAGGTGTGGGTTGCTATACCTGTTGTTTTCCAATTAAAGTAATTGCATACCGGCGGTGCTTTTAGCACCGCCTTTTTTATTTGCTGCAACATGATGGTCAAAAAGATATTTCTTCTTACTCTCTTTCTGATCGCCTGTAAAAATCCTTTTGCTCCCAGGCTCGATGAGGGCGAAATTACGCGGATTATTCTTACCGATCAAACCTCCCCTGACGAAGTATTACAAAATTTCGTTTATGCTTATACTTTCAAAGACTCTCTTGTTTATGCGGATTTGTTAGACAGCTCTTTTGTTTTTGTCTATTTTGATCCAACATTGAGCAATTCCGGCCGGTTCGTCTCCTGGAACCGGGATGTTGATCTAAAAACCACAGGGAGATTGTTTCGTAATTTCGACACGATTAGTCTCACCTGGAATAATACGATTTATCAGATCATCGAGGACGGCGAAGCAGAATTGTCAAAAACTCTTCGTTTAAATCTATTCGGCGATCCTGGCGAGTTTGTTTTAACAGGAAGTGCTATATTTAATTTTAAAAAATCCAGTTATGATGGGAAATGGCGTATCACCCGATGGCTTGATGAATCCGAAATGTAGTCTTTTTAATGATTCGGAATAAAACTGTTTGGTTTTATTGGTATTTTTTTTTAATTTTAAATAATGTAAATTGAATATTATCTATTAAAGGCTATGGAACTCTTAAGTCAAGACAAGAAAAATTCTTTTGAAGATATTGCCTTTGATCATATGGATTCGCTCTATAGTACCGCTCTACGGCTAACCAGAAATACACAGGAAGCGGAAGACCTCGTTCAGGACACCTATTTACGAGCCTTTCGTTTTTTTGAAAAATTTGAAGAGGGGACAAATTTTAAAGCCTGGATTTTTAAAATTTTGATGAATACATTTATCAATAAATATCGTAAAAAGGTCAAGACCCCTCAGCACGTCGATTTTGAGAAAGTCGATTATGGTCTAAAAAGCGAACAAAAGTCTGATCTCAAGGATGAATGGTCCGGTTACGATGAAGAGAAATATAAAGAATTATTCGATGATGACATTCGCGGCGCTCTGACTCAATTATCCGAAGAGTTTCGCATTGTCATTTTGCTGGCTGATGTTGAGGATTTTTCGTATAAAGAGATCGCACAAATGATCGATCGTCCCATTGGTACGGTAATGTCCAGGCTCTTCAGAGGTCGTAAAATACTGCAAAAAATTCTCGAAAATTATGCCAAAAAAGAAGGCTATCTCAGCTCTAATTAAGTCAACTGAATACAACTAAATTTATTGATCTGGATTCTTTTGGAATCCTTTTTTTATGTCTCGTAAGGGAAATGCTATGAAAACAAGCTATCTGCTGATTTTTCTCTTTTTAACCAGTTCGCTGTTTGCCCAGTTTGGCCTGGAAAAGGAGGTTCTCGATTTTAAAATCGCCGCGAACCTGGATAAATTGCCACCTGACACCGAGTTTAAATTGGCCATTGTTCTCAATATTCATCCAGAGTTACATATTAATGCACATGAAACCACAGAAGATTTTTTGATCCCAACCGTCGTGACCCTTCAACCTCAGCCCTATCTTATCGTTGAAGAAATATCCTACCCCGATCCGGTTAAACGGGCTTTGTTTACAGATGAAAAGTTAAATGTGTATGAAAATCGCACGATTATTTATATTAATCTGCGCTCGACTGACGCTTTGCCCAAAGATAGTATCAATATTTCCGGATCGCTTTCTTATCAAGGTTGTAATGACCAAACTTGCTTTCAGCCGAAAACCCAGCCCCTGCAGTTTTCCATGGTCACAACGACAGACTCTGTTTCGGCGGGTATTAAAAATGCCGATCTCTTTGCTGATTATGGCGACACACCCTCTTCCCAGGTGTCCCTGACGGAAGATGAATACAGGGCCAAACAAATTATTGACAGAGGCGTTTATGCTCTGTTTTTTTTCTTTCTTATCGGTCTCGGCCTTAATCTGACCCCTTGTGTATATCCGATTATTCCTTTAACCGTCAGTTATTTTGGAGGTCAAAGCGCCCGATCAACTGGTTCCAGTTTTTTGAACGCCTTGCTCTATCTGATAGGTATAGCCCTGTCATTCTCTGTTTTGGGACTTGTCTCCGGTCTGGCCGGAAAACAGTGGGGCTTTCTCTTTTCCAGTCCCTGGTTTATTATGGTTATTGTTTTGATTATTTTATCAATGGCTGCCAGTATGTTCGGTGCATTTGAGATTACCGTTCCATCCTGGTTGCTCACCAAAATGGGGGGGCAGCGGCAGGGACTGATAGGAGCTTTACTCATGGGCCTTACGGTCGGTGTCGTCATCGCTCCATGCGCCGCCGGAATCATAATCGGGTTGGTCGGTTTGGTTGCTAAACTTGGCCTGGTGGCTAAAGGCGCCTTGTTGTTCTTTATTATGGGACTTGGACTCGGGGTCCCCTACTTGATTCTCGGTACATTTTCGGGATTACTGACAAAATTACCCCAATCCGGAATCTGGCTGATTTGGGTACGGAAACTTTTTGGGATTATTCTGGTTGGCGTTGCCATTTATTTTCTGTTGCCTCAGTTTATGCGCGCGGAAGACAAACTGGGATTTCAGCTTGGTTTTTTAACGATCTTTGCCGGATTATATCTCGGTTTTCTCGATCAGGAATCAGGCTATACAAAAGGATTTAAACGGTTTCGGGCAACGGTTGGTATCCTTTTCGTGACAGCAGGTGTGATATGGACGCATTCTGCACTATTTGCTGTAAAAGAATCCAAGATTGACTGGATTTATTATTCCGGCCAGGACATTAATGTGATTGTTGATCCTGAAAAGCCCATTTTTATAGATTTTTTTGCTGACTGGTGTGCGCCCTGTAAACAGCTTGATCGGGAGACCTTTCAAGATGACGAGGTTGCAGCCCTTTCCTCCTCTTTTAATATGATCAAGGTTGACTGTACGACGCCGTCAAAGGCAACAGAAGCTCTGATGAAAAAGTTTGAGGTTGAGGGTTTTCCAACGCTGGTGTTTATCAATCATCAGGGAAAAGAAAATAAAAAATTGCGGGAAATTGGCTTTATCGGCCCGGAAAAGTTTATTGAACACATGCAAGCTGTTCTACAGCACTAATCTGACCGTACGACGGCGAGAGGATAAAACGTTCAATGGAGAATCAACTGGGTCTACAAAAAGTAAGATTTATCTATAATCCCAAATCCGGTATTATTAAAAGCAGCACCCTGATACGGAGAATAATCGAAAAATTTTGTGAAACAGCTCCTTTTTCCTATGATTTTGTCGTTACAGAATACAGGGGACATGCGCATAAGCTTGCAAAGGATTGTATCGAAAAAAAATATGATGCGGTTACCGCGATTGGAGGCGATGGCACGGTTAATGAAGTGGCCTCTGCTCTGGTACATTCCGATGTAGCGCTTTCGGTTATTCCCATGGGATCCGGAAATGGATTCGCACGCGGATTGAATATTCCCATGTCCATCCGCAGAGCGACGAAGCTGTTGCTGAATGGAACTATTAAAAAGGTAGACGCCGGAAGAATTGAGGATCGATACTATTTTGTTGTTGCCGGGGTTGGATTTGATGCCCTGATCGGAAAGTTATTTGACGATTCCAGTTTACGGGGGCCTTTACCCTATTTTACCATCGGTCTTAAAGAATTTTTATACTATCGTCCGGAGGTATTTATTCTGAAATTCAATAACCGGCAGGTTATTGCGCCAGCTCTTTTGGTTGCAATCGCAAACACCAAACAGTGGGGCAATGGTGCTATTATCGCTCCATATGCTTCCGTTGACGATGGTTTGCTCGATGTGTGCATTTTACATCGTATAAATCTGCTCTATGGACTGTACCATCTGCCTAAATTGTTTACGGGTAAAATCGATAAAATTCGCAAATATGAAAGATATCAAGCCCGGGAACTAGAAATTATCAGAGAAAGTCCTGGCCCTTTTCATTCCGATGGGGAACCCGGTTATGCCAGCAAGCGTATAAAGTTATCAGTGGAAAAACAGGCTTTACGCGTTATCGTTCCTTCATGAACCAGAACATTCCATTTTATGTCAACAGAGCTGTAAGCAGCAATAAATTTTGCATTGACGACTATGAGAATCTGTTTTAAAGGAGCTTGCAGACTGTTCAAAGAGAATAATTCACGGCATTTTTAGCAACCCTTTTGCCTTTTATGCGTCTAAAGAGTATAAAGGAAAACGTTATGAAATTGATAAAACCTTTTTTTACCGCTGTTTTTGTCCTAACTGTTTCCAGTTTGATATTTCTTTTCGTTTCAAAGGATAAGGTTTTCAAGGAAAAAGTACTTGTTGATACCCTGGACACAGTTGGCCAGAAGTTTCTGACCACGATCCGGGATCGCGAGGAGCGCAGTCAAACTGAAAGGGTGTATTCTACTTTTTTGCAAAAGGTTGACAACGAAGAAATTCCTTCTAAAGAAATCGAACGAGTTGCGGCGTCTCTTTTGAACACTACCTCTCGGGACACCTGCCTGAGTGGTGAAGATGCTATAAAAATATTGGAATCTTCTGCTCCCAGTTTATTCGAATCAAGCCGGAAATCGGGAACGTTCGTCCTTTCCCCACCGCCCAAGGGAACGTCGACCTACCGGAAGGCGGCTCTGCCCAAAGGTGAACAAAAACGCCTGGCAGAACGTATTCAAAATATGAGCGAGCTTCAGGAAATGCTTCAAAAGGTGACAGAAAAGCAGGAGAACCGCTTTGTATTTTACTTCCAGGCGGATAGTGGATTGCGCGTGGTCATGAATAAAGCGTTCAAAGATAGTCTTATATATTCCTGTACCAGCTGTCAAACAGATAAAGAAATCGATATTGAAAACGGTATGCAAGCAGAAATTGCACGGCTTGAGGTGTCCATCGAAAAACTAAATGAAATAAATGCCGTCACCTATGATTCTTTATTGCGCATGGAAAAGCTCGGCTATCACTTTAACGATCAAAATGTTCCGCCTCCTCCGCCCATAAATGTTCGCGTACGTATCAGCGATGATGAAAACATTTAATAGGATGCCAGCACAACCGTTTTGATTATTTTTTCAAGCCTTCTGCTGTCCCGTTCAAAGGCTTCAACAGCAACAATGTAGATGCCGGTTCTGCATGGACGTCCCGAATCGTCCCGGCCATTCCAAAACAGGGTGGTTTCAGCTGCCGCCGGTTGATTGTTAGAGAGAAACCGAACCATCCTGCCATTGCAGTCAAATATGCGAATATTGATCATTGCGGTATGCACCGGAAGCATACATGTTATGGCTACAAGATCCTCTGTTCCGTCGCCGTTAGGGGAAAAGGGATTGGGACATACAGAGAGCTTTGTTTTTTTTGTCGGGATTTCGACGAACAAACTATTGGTCGACCCGGCGGTATGTCCGCGAGGATCGACACATATCGACCAATTATTGTTGCGCGAACCAACTTTTGGATTTATTCGTTCTATACTTTTGCCCCTGATATCAATTCCCAAGGCACCATAATCTATTTTATCGATAATCGTTCCTATGCCATCCATTAAATAGATGCAATCACTTGTGTTCAAAGCAGGAAAGGTTACCGTCTGAAGAGAGATTGTCTCGATCTCATCCACAGGGGTAAACAGCTCATCGGAAATAAGCGCAAAATTTTTTGCGTGTAAGAGGGTACTTTGGTCGACCAGGGGGTAGCGGCTAGACGTATCGCTGTCGCAGAACGACCAATGCAACAGTTCAATGGGATCCTCGCCGGGGTTGTAGATTTCAAACCATTCCGGCTGGTCAGGAGCGGGTGAGGCCATTATTTCATTTATGACCGCAGAACCAACCGGATATCCTACAGTTACATCGATCCTTTTGCAATTGTTGAGAGGATTCATATCCATATTCTGAGTTAGCTGCGCGATGAGACAATGAACCCCGGGAGGAGGAGTATGCCAGATAACCGAGATCTGCTTTTGTTCTTTTGGGGAGAGACTGGCAATTGTCTGTTCTGCAATTAGAGATTGATGCAAAGAATCATTGACGGGTGCGGCGGAAATTTTTATAGATATGTTTTCAAGCCTATTTCTGCCACTGTTTTCGACTACCAGACAAATTTCGCAATCTTTATTATGCGGCAATGATCCGCCCGTGATACAAAAGTTGACGTCCTGAATGCCGACATCATATTTCCTGGGACTGTGACTATTTAAACGCCCGGGTGTGGAGCCGGTTGAGTCGATTGAAAATTGCCAGTTTGCAGGATCTATTGAATTTTCTTCATAACGTATCCGTTCGAGGGAGACATTTTTTTCAGACGTTCCGAAATGAGAATAGTCGATGGAATCAACAACGGTCATGACGGGGTCACCGAGTTTTACCTCATCACCACTGTTATTCAGTTCCGGTAAATTATCATTGACGATGATTTCCACGGTTTGATCCGGATTTTTCGGCGGCTGATTGACAACGAGGAGGTATTGAAACGGTTGAATAATTTTGCTTGATTCAGACAAAACAATACTTTTCTTCCCATCGGCAAGCTGCCAGTCCTTTAGATCAATATCCATATCGCTTGTGTTGAAAAGCTCTATCCATTCTTCAATTTTATTCGTGGTATTGTACATGATTTCGTTTATAACAATTGTATTATATGGACAAGGCACAAAAAATGTAAATTTGATATCATTGTTCCAAATATGCGTATCCTGGCTACTCTCTAGAGAGAGTCTGCAGTTGTGCTCGCCAACGGTCAGATTATGAAAATGGTGAAAATGTTTTTTCATCGTCATCGTTCCGGAATGATGCCAAACAGAGACGATTTGGTCGTTATTGTATAGAGAAAGCGTGTAATCCGTTTTTGTGTTTCTGCCAAATCTGTTAACGCAGAATTCCAGATTGAAATCTCTAACATCGACGATGAACAGTGAATCCTGACTGAGATGTGTTAATTCGGCATATAAATCATTTATGTTTTCACACGTGCTGTTCATGCCGGCAGGTGTTTTCCTTTGCGGATGACGACATCTTGTCAATTCAAAGTTTTCTGATCTTTCATAGGAACAGATATCCTTTTCAACAGTGAAGCATACAGAATCGATTGTGGTTCCCCACTCGGGACAAAGCATTATTGCATTATTCTCAGGTGTTATATCTTCAAAAAGAGATTTACTTTCTTGCAGGTATATTCGCCGATTCCATTTGTTTTTATCCTCGACCAACAACAGGTAGTCTCTGCTCTTCAGCACCAGCGTATCTGAAAATTCTATTTTCTTTTTTGATTTCTCAAAGCAGAGCTGAAAATTATGCAGTGAAATATTGTTTTCAGTTGTATTGCAAAGTTCGATGAAATTATTTCCGGTTCCGTCATAATAAATTTCGCTGATAATCAGATCATGCTTTGAATAGTCGACAAATATGCTGACATGGTCCTGATGTATTAAGAACAGCGAATCATTTCCGGATTGAATTTGTACTGTATAATGATGAAGGCCGATGTGTTGCGGCGGAAGCACTATTTCGAGACTGAGGCTGTCCCCCTGGTACAAGTCCGTTACCTTTTGTTCAGTTATAATGATTTCATCCTGGTCTAATATTGAATCCTGATCGGTATCTTTCCCTAGATGGATTGAAAAGGTATTTAGTGTCACAATGCCGGTGTTTCGGAGTGTAATAAACACAAAAATACTGTCCTTCCGATTTGGCCGGTCCGGTTCTGTTTTAATATCGGAGAGTTTAAATTCAAAGTCGGGAGGAGTAATGGAATTTTGAAAACCCGGGGTTCCGTTTAAGCTGGTGGAATTGGCCCAGTTCGCCGGATTATTGCCCAGGTTGAGAATCCTTTTTTCCTCAGAGTGACCATTCGGATTCGGAATTGTATATTGATACTTTTCTACGAGTGTGGTATCGGGCCTGAACAGAGATATTTCTTCGCCTCGGCTGTTTGATAATCCATAACTGCCAAATGTTGACGGCTCAATAGTCAGTAATAAAGTGTTCTCGGGAATAAGGGAATCATAGCAAGTACTATTTGTAAAATAATTCGGCGAAAGCAACAGGGCATACTGCAACGGTTTCAGAAGGCAATTTTTCTCATAGGGAAGAATTGTATTAAATTTTTCACCATCCGAGATCAGCCAGCCGTTGAGATCGATACTATCGTGAGGGCTGGAATTGTTAAGTTCCACGAATTCGTTATAACGTTCGACTCCGGTCGGATTGAACATTATTTCCGACAATACAACCTGTGCATTGAGCTGTGTAAACATCAGCAGCACAGATACGACAAGAAATCGCATAGATTATTTTTTTTCGATTGATTGATCCAACAGATTTTTTATGGTTAATTCGTTTAATTCTTTTTGTTGTGATGTGATCAGACGGTTTTGAAGGTCTGTAATGATTTTGTAGAAAGAGGATTCTTTTTTTACCTGAAGGTTAAACCCCTGATTGTTTAATTTTTCTAAAATGTCATGAATTTTTAGTTTATGTATATTTTTAGCCGGAAGATAACCATCCCCGTTATTTGTGGAATATATTAATTTTAGAGCGGTCAAGTTTTTAGTGGTCTGGTTAATCAATAAGACCGGTAAAGAAAAATGTTTGGCGATTGTTTCACTATCGGGCGGGGCTTTTCCGTGATCATGGTATCTTGCAACCATGAGAAGCGTACCCAAAGAGAGGTAATCAACCGATTTACGACTCAGCTTGACATCCAAATCTCTCCAAATCAGCATAAAAAAGTTTTGATGCAAAAAAGCGATAAGAGCACCGAGCAATACAATTGCCCAACCCAGATAGATCCAGATTAAGAGCATTGGTAATGTGGCAAAGCCGGTATATATTGCACCTTTCGCTCCTGTTTGATAAGAGGCTACGATAAAATTGGTGAAGAAAAAATTGGTTAGATGCCAGAGCGTACCTGCAACAAGTGCACCAAGAGCGGCCGAAACCAATTTTACTTTTGTGTTGGGGATAAAGGCGATAAGGAAAAAAAGCAGTACCCAGCTGATGACCAGCGGTGCGCTTTTGTGAAAAAGAAAAGAGATACCGGGAATGGCGGTAACGGTTTGAACGATGGTATTGCTTTGAAGTGATGCGGTTATACCCAAAACAATAAAAATCAGCAGCGGACCAAGCACCAACACACTTAGATAATCGCTTAATCTTCTATGCAGACTTCGGGTTTTGCTAACTTTCCAGATATCATTAAATGCGGTTTCAATATTATTGATTACAGATATTATCGAAAATACAAGGAAAAGTAAACCGGCCGTTCCGATGACTTTGACGTTTACATTTTCAACAAAAGTAACGACATTCGGGATGATGACATTAATCGCTTGCTGCCCGAGTGGCTGCAAAATCGTCGCCAGGGATTCTTCCAGTTTGTTATAAAACCCGAACGCTTTAAGCATTGAAAACATAAAGGCCAAAAGAGGGACGATGGAGAGGAGTGTTGCATAAGTCAGCGCTGAAGCGCGCACCAAAAGACGCTGTTCAAGGAAAGATTTGATTAAAAAATAGATAAATTGAATTATTTGGCGAGGCAGGGTGGTGATATTTTCTTCTTCTACAGGTCGTAAAAGATCTTTTACGATATTTTGCGGAATAGATTTTAAAAAGCGTATATATTTTTTTAACATTATCGAAAATAATTCCGAAAAAACAGTAAATTTCTACTAAAAAATAAACAAATTTCACAAAAAAGTCAATAAAAATTTTAACATATTATGCTATCGTCTCTTTTTGAACCGACAGAGACGATAGCGATATTGATATTGAGCTGATTTTCAATGAACCTGAGATAATTTTTCGCGTTTTCCGGCAGCTGAGAGAATTTTCTGATAGAGCGGGTAGATGTTTTCCAGCCTGGCAGGGTTTCGTAGATGGGCTCAGGTTGTGGTTGTATCCAGGTTTCCGCAGGATAGTGGTGTATAACTTTATCGCCGAGTTTATATCCGGTAGCGATTTTTATTTCGTCAAGGCTATCCAGCACATCCAGTTTTGTTACCACCAGATCAGAGATTCCGTTGATTCTAATGGCGTGTTCGAGTACGATCGCATCGAGCCAGCCGCAACGGCGTGGCCGTCCAGTTGTGGCGCCGTATTCGCCGCCGAGTTCTCTGATCTTGTTGGCAAACGCTACATCAAACTCTGTGGGGAATGGGCCCATCCCTACTCTGGTTGTATATGCCTTTGCTATGCCGTAGACGTTATCGATTAAAGTGGGTCCGATTCCCAGTCCCGTGCATGCGTTTCCGGCGATCGGATTGGAGGAAGTGACGAAAGGGTATGTGCCAAAGTCGACATCGAGCATTGTTCCCTGAGCCCCTTCGATGAGAACATTCTTGTTTTCGCGGATTGCATTATTCAGAAAAATCGATGTATCGGTAACATATTCATCAATGAGTTTGTCGAATTCGATATAGTCATTTACAATTTTATTTGTGTCTAGTTTATCAACATTGTAAATGCGTTGGAGGATTTTATTTTTTTCCTTGATATTAACCAGTAACTTTTCTTTAAGCGTTTTAGCGTCCAGCAGGTCGACAATTCGAATACCTGTACGATTATATTTATCAACATATGCAGGGCCAATCCCTCTGCCGGTGGTACCGATCTTTTCACGGCCCTTTGCCAATTCCCGTGATGTGTCCAGAATTTTATGATAGGGCATGATTAAATGGGCGCGATGACTGATAAACAGGCGATTGTTGACATGAACCCCTTTTTGTTTCAAAAAGGCGATTTCCTCCATAAGAACTGCCGGGTCGATGACGACACCATTTCCGATCACGCACAGGGTATTTTCTCTCAGGATTCCTGATGGAATTTGATGAAGAATAATCTCTTCCTGATCGATTACAACGGTATGGCCGGCGTTTGGCCCTCCCTGAAAGCGGGCAACAATATCGACCTTATCGCTCAGCAGGTCAACGATTTTGCCTTTGCCTTCATCTCCCCATTGGGCACCGACAATGACTTTAACAGACATGATAATCTCCTAAGAAAAAACTCCGAACAGTCGGCCTGTTCGGAGTTTATATACTTTGTGCTGAAAGTTTGCTAGTTCTGGAGAGCGGCGACCGCTTCGTCGACCGAACCATAGATATCAAATACGGAAATGAGCTTTGTAATGGTCAGTAATGATTTAATCTTTTCGGTCGTGCTTGCCAGTTTCAGATCGCCTCCGGCATTTCGAATTGTTGTTAGTGCGCTGATCAGCATCCCCAGGCCGGAACTGTTTATCCAGTTTATTTTTGCCAAATCCACGACCACTTTATTCTGATCATTTTCCAGGAGTTGATGTAGTTTTTCATTGAGAAGTGTCGCGTCCGGTCCACCCATCAATTTACCCTCGAGTTGTAAAACGACAACTCCGTTTTCTTCACGTTCTCTTAACTTCATAAACCACTCCAGTTACTGAATTTAATTTGCAGTACGAGCTCTGGTGGGTTTTACAGATTCGAATTTCTTGTGCCATTCAAACACCAGAGGGCTGGCCACGAAAATAGAAGAATAGGTTCCAATTAACACACCAATGATCAACGCAAAAGAAAAATTGTGGATGACCTCTCCACCAAAGATGAACAATATAACGACCACGACCAGAGTGGTCAACGAGGTGATGATTGTTCTGCTCAGCGTTTGGTTCAGACTTTTATTGATTACTTTATCATAGCTGTCACGACGCAGTATTTTCAGATTTTCTCTGATGCGATCATAGACAACTATGGTATCGTTAAGAGAGTATCCGACAATGGTTAAAAAGGCGGCAACAACCGCGAGTGAAATTTCCAGGTTTAAAAGAGAAAAGATGCCCAGTGTGATCAAAACATCGTGAAACAGTGCGGCTACCGCTCCAATAGCGAATTTGAATTCAAAACGCCAGCTGACATAAATAAGAATACCGAGCAGGGCGATAAAAATAGAGAGAATTGCCGCTTTTCTTAATTCGCCGCCGATCTTGGGGCCAATTTCCGTGACCTGCAAAATTTCATAGGGGTTTTGCGAAAAGTCCTGGCTCAGCTTTTGTTCGAGCGTTTCTGCCATTTCCGCCCCCTCTTCACTTTGTTCTACACGGATAATGTACTCGTTTTCATCTTCAAGGCCGATTTTTTTTATCTCTACTGATCCCAGGCCCAGATTGGTGATTGAATCACGCAGTTGGCCACTGGTTATATCTTCCTGAAATGATAAATGTAAGGAGGTTCCACCGGTAAAGTCGATACTGTAGCGGATACCGCCATGAAAAAGCAGAGAAACGAGACCGATGACGATTGCAATCGTTGAAAATATGTAACCATAACGGCGCATTTCTAATAGCTTAAAATGAGTTTCTCCAAAGAATTGCATATTTTAATATTCTCCTCGTCGAGTGTTCGTTTTTATAATTATATGCTCAATTTCTTAATGGCATATTTGGATGTTACGATATCAAATACAAGTCTGGTAACAACGATTGCGGTAAACATACTGGCGACAATACCGATTGAAAGCGTCAGGGCGAATCCTTTAATGGGTCCGGTACCAAATTGGTATAGAACCACAGCTGTGATCAATGTCGTAATGTTTGCATCGAGAATCGTGCTGAATGCGCGGTCATAGCCATTATCGATCGAAGAGCGAATAGTTCGCCCCATTTTGAGCTCTTCCCGAATTCTTTCAAAGATAAGGACATTTGCGTCGACAGCCATGCCCACGGTAAGAATAATGCCTGCGATACCGGGAAGGGTCAGGGTGGCATGAAATGACGCCATGACGGCAAGAACGAAGATAATGTTCATTATCAGGGCTATATCAGCGACCAGGCCGGCTGCCCGATAATAGATCACCATAAATAAAATTACAACCAGCAATCCGACCACAGCTGACAGACTGCCTTTCTGGATAGAATCCTGGCCAAGAGAGGGGCCGACGGTATTTTCTGTGATGATATGAACCGGTGCGGGCAGGGCGCCGGCGCGCAGAACCAGCGCCAGATCCTGTGCCTCTTCCATTTCACCGATATTTTCGATAACGGCATTTCCGTTGGGAATTTTTGATTTAATATTGGGAGCACTTTTAACCCGGTTATCCAGTACGATAGCGAGCTTTTTACCCACATTCATACCGGTTACACGGGCAAATGTTTTGGTGCCTTCGCTATTGAGTTCCATATTTACAACAGCAGCACCGGCATTAAAAGATTGCGCACCGCTAGAAATATCGACCTGAGCATTTTTAAGAACATTACCGGTTAATTCTGCTTCGCTTTTAACCAGATAAAGGCTGACGTATTCATTTTCTCCATAAGCATAGGAGTCTATTCCAAAGAGGAATTCGGAATCCGAGGGTATAGCTTGTTGTACCTCGGGATGGGAGAGCCATCTTTGAACCGCACGAACATTCTGAACAGGAACAGAAATCATTTCTGAATATCTGCCGGAAACACCTCGTAATAAACTTGTAAAGGGTTTCTCTTTAAATGTTTTTTGGTCAACAAGCACTGATGTGTCTTCCTGAACAACCTGTGTTTCGTCCTCACCGAATAATTCGCTGACGTCGATCTCTTCTTCAGATGCTTGCTCTCCATCTGCTATGCTTTGGGTATCCATGACCGCTTCTTCAAATTCTTCTCCCCGCATCTCGGCGCGAACGACGCGGTCGATATCATTAAGAATGGACCATACGATTTCGGGGTCGCGAACCAGCTTGAATTCAAGCACCGCGGTTTTACCGATAATATCCTTGGCACGTTGAATATTGGTAACGCCGGCCAGTTCAATGATAATGCGGCGGGAACCTTGTTTGGTGATGTTGGGTTCTGATACGCCGAATTGATCGATACGGTTTCTCAATCTTTCCACCGTTCTATCAACAGTATCAAGCGCTTCGTTTTTTAGTTCCTGGATAATGTCATCATCAGCCTGACCTTTACGTCCGTAATATCGATTTAAACGAATATTGCGTTGATTAAATACTTGTTGAAAGTGGACAAAAAAATCTCCGCCCTCGTTTTCCAATTGCTCCTGGGTTTGCGAGATAATGTCATCAAGCCGTTCGTCCGGATTTTTTGAAATGTCTCTCATTAACTTGGGCAGATCCACCTCATACACGAGGTAAGTCCCGCCCTGCAGATCGAGACCACGTCGAATGGCGCGTTCCTGCAAAACGGTAAGTTTGTCGTTGAGCTGGATCAGGTGTGTGCTCGTTTTGAGGGCTTGTATCGAGTCCTCTCCCGATGTTTGCTGTCTGATCTGTGCCAGCAATTTTCCCTGGTTAATTGCTGCCTGTATTTCGCCGTGTGAAATACCGGTTAAATTTGACACTTTTGTTAATAATTCTTGCTCGCGATTTTGCAATTGACCGAATTGCAGAGTAGGATATAGGGAATAAACGGCCAATCCCAGTAGAATCAATACAAACGCAAGCTTAAAGATCTGTTTTCTTTGCATATAAAGTCAGCCTCCAAAATCTAATGTATTTTTAATAAATCCTATGAATTTACTATATTTATCTTAAAAAGTCAAACAAAATTCAAGGGGGGGGTGGTAACCGTTATCTGGGTATCAGTTGATGTACAACATCTATAACCGTTCCATCCCGAAACTCGATCAGGGCGACAATTCGATCCTCAAATTCCGGTTTTTCCGGTTTGCCGGTCATTTTTATGGCAAGTTGGTGCAATTCCTCAATGGTTTTAATTGGCAGGTTGCTCTTTTTTAATCGTTGCAACAGATCCTGACGCCTGGGATTGATTGCCAGACCATGCTCAGTTGCAATGACGTCAATCATTTCTCCGGGTGCGGTTATGGTCGTCACCTTTTCGACGATGATTGGCAAGCGGTTTCTTACCAGTGGAGCGGTGATGATGGTAATCTGAGCATCGGCTGCGTCGGTAAAACCACCGATACCGTGCAACAGCCAGCCATCCGAGTGCGTGTTGACATTGACATTGAATCCCAGGTCGACCTCGGTTGCGCCCAGAACAGAGACTTTGACTCTGCTGGCAAAGCATCCTTTTGTATGCACATTATATGAGACAAAGGGATTGGTTTCGATATGGTTAGGGTGATCCCGAAGGGAGCGAATACCTTCCATATCAAAACTTTGACCGTCAAGTATGTATTTTGTCAAACCGTTTTCGAGCATCTCTACCATATATCGGGTCGATCCGCCTCTTATAAAATCGGCCACGACATGTTTATCCGCCATCATTTCACTCATAAATTTAACAAAGGCAAGCGAAACGCCACCGGCTCCGGCTTGAAAAGAGAAATGGGGTTCCTCTAAAATGCCGCAGTCCCGAACCAATTGTGCTGCATATTCTGCGATGAGAAGACGGGTCGGGCTTTTGGTAATGCGGGTGGTTCCGGATACAATCTGCTGCGGATCTCCTAAAGAATCGATTTCAACCACATAATCTACATTTCCCCCTTCTATGCTCCACGGATAACACGGAAAGGGCACCAGATGATCAGTGATAACAATCACCTTATCGGCCCAGAGAGAATCTGCCAGAGCAAATCCCAGCGGTCCACAGGCGGAAGGGCCGTATAGTCCATTGGCGTTACCATGAACATCGGCACATGGTGCGGCGATAAAGGCGACATCGATATGTAAGTCGCCATCCTGTATCGACCGATACCTGCCGCCGTGCGAGCGCAGAACAGCGGGTTTTTGCATCCTGCCCAATGAACACAGCCTACCGATAGGGCCATTCATAGAACCCTCGACGTGAGAGATAATTCCCTTTTCGATATAATCGGTTAAAAATTCATGTACCGGGAAAAGGGCAGAGGGAGCCAGGATCAGGTCTTTGAGTCCCATTCGGGCGATTTGTTCCATTACTCTTTTTATAACCGCGTCGCCATTGCGAAGGTGATGGTGAAACGAAATGGTACTTTTATTTTTTAGATTAGATTCTGCAATGGCCGCTTGCAGACTTTTATGTTTTTGTTGGTGTTGCGATGCCAGAGGTATTTTCCCGCCATATTTTTGTCCGCCACTCGTGTCAGACTCGACACCGGCGAAAGGCTCAAGTTTCCTGCCGTCAATTTCTACAGGAATTTTTCTGCCTACCGCATTTTTTATGAATTTCATTTTTTCAATCCCATGATTTCGGCCAACGTGAGAATTTTTCTTGCCCGCCTGACAACCGGCGCATCAATCATTTTACTGCCCAAAGCAGCGACACCGGTTTTTTGCTCTGCGGCCTGCTCGATAGCTTGCACGACCTGTTCCGCATAATTTATCTGTTCTGCGCCGGGTGCAAATGCATTGTGCACAGTCTTGATTTGACCCGGATGAATAATACCACGTCCGTCAAATCCCAGGGCTACAGAGTTACACGTACTCTTGAATAGACCATCCATATCCTCTACATCTGAGAAAACTGTATCCAATGCTTGTATGTTTGCCGCTTTGGCAGCCAGTATAATCATACTTTTAGCAAAAAGACTTTCCTTTTCTTCTTTTGTCCGTTCAACGCCGATGCTCGCCGTAAAATCTTCTGCTCCAAAACAAAGCGCTATGGTATTGGCGCTTGCCGCTGCTATTTCTTCTGCATGAAGAATGCCTTTTGCAGTTTCGATGAGCGGCATTAAAAGGATAGGACGATCGATATTATAGTGATGTTGCAGCCTCTGAATTTCTGTTTCAACGGCAAGCACATCTTGCCTGGATTCGCATTTCGGAACAAGAAGTACATCCGGTTTTGCAGGAATAATGTATTCCAGGTCTTGCTTTCCATAGTCTCCCCGAAGTGGATTGATTCGAACTATCCGTTCGCAGTTGAAATCGATATTGAGCAACGCATTGCGGACCAGAATTCTCGCTTCAAATTTGTGATCCGGCATAACCGAATCCTCGAGATCAAGAATGATCGAATCCGCACCGAAAAGGCCTGCATTAATGATATACTCTGGTGTGTTGCCCGGAATATAGAGGCGGCTGCGCCGCAGTTGCTGACGTTGCGGATTCGGTAAATGGATATGTTGTTTTGGTGGTTCGATAGAAGAGTGCTTTTTACCCGTTTTCCTGACCGCCGATTCCAGGCGGGCATGAAGAACGTAATCCAGTGCTCCGTAATCGTTGACTGATACGGCGCCCTCTTTAAAGTTCAAATCGAATAGGAACTTTTGTATAAATTCCCTGATCTGATGACCGAAAAGCGATTGGACCGAACTGTTAATCTCAATGGAAAATGGTTCATCAAGTCTGATTTCAACTTGCACATCATTTTTCACCGCTCTTCCTGCACGTATTGTTTGATTGCTATGATTCTGCATCTTATATCACTCCTTTTATTCATTTAATTTTAGCCAACCAAAGCAACAGAGTCAACAAAAAAATACTGTTCTAAAACGTTTTTGCTTTTATCAGATTATTTTCGTAAAATGATCAAACATAAAATATTGGATAACAGGATGGAACAAAAGAAACCGCGCACAGCGAAACTTTGGCAAGCCCTTCTACCAGTGGGAATGATGATCGCTCTTTTGGGTGTGCAGATAATTGTTTTTGATTCTACCCCTCATATTCCTCTTATTTTTGGTACCGTCTTCGCCAGCATTATGGGTCTGCATTTGGGTTACAAGTGGAAAGAGTTGGAGCGGGGTATTGTTAACGGTATTGTCATTGCGATTCAGGCCTGTTTAATATTGATGGTGGTGGGTACGCTGATTGGTACCTGGATCATCAGCGGAATCGTACCGACGATGATCTACTATGGCCTTAAAATACTCTCTCCATCCATCTTTTTGTTTACCACCTGTCTCATTTGTTCTTTGGTTTCTCTCGCAACAGGAAGTTCCTGGTCTACTGCCGGCACTATCGGCATTGCCCTGATCGGCGTGGGGCAGGGCCTTGGTATTCCACTGCCACATGTGGCGGGCGCCATTATTTCCGGCTCTTATTTTGGAGACAAAATGTCGCCTCTGTCCGACACAACGAACCTGGCCCCTGCAGTTGCCGGTACCGATATGTTTACCCATATCCGTCATATGCTTTATACGACGGGACCAAGTTTGATTTTTTCATTAATTTTGTATGCAATTTTAGGTCTTTTTTATCAAACATCGGCGCTTCAGGCGGCATCGATACAGGAGATATTGACGGTGTTGGATAAACAATTTTTTGTTCATATTATACTCCTGGTTCCGCCATTGTTGATTATTTTCATGGTTATATTCCGCATACCCGCACTTCCGGCCCTTGTCGGGGGTGCTATTCTGGGAGGTGTTTTTGCTGTTATCTTTCAGCATACCCCTGTTGCTTTGGTAATGGGGGCGGCGCAGAATGGATATGTGTCCCAATCCGGTCTCGCTTCCGTTGATGAACTGCTTTCGCGAGGCGGGCTGGAAAGTATGATGTCGACCGTGGCTCTGATTATCTGTGCACTTTCATTCGGCGGCGCAATGGAGGCTACGGCTATGCTGGAAGTTATCGCCAATGCGATCTTGAAGTTGGCAAAAAATACGGGCAGTCTGGTGCTTTCCACAGTTTTAACGTGCATAAGCATGAACATTATTGCCGCGGATCAATATCTTTCCATTGTTATCCCGGGAAGAATGTACAAAAGCGCGTTTCACAAGCGCCATCTGCAGGCAAAGAATTTATCCCGCGCTCTTGAAGATGGTGGAACGCTGACGTCGTCTCTTATTCCCTGGAATTCAGGAGGTGCTTATATGTATGCAACCCTGGGTGTTTATCCTTTTGCTTATTTGCCCTTTGCTTTTTTGAATTTGTTTAATCCTCTGATTTCAATTTTTTACGGTTATACCGGAATTACCATGCATAAAATCAAGCGCAACAATCAAACGTTGGAGGTAAAGAAAAATGAAAACGAACCGTAGATTGTTCCTGCAACAATTGGGTCTTCTCAGCAGCTCGCTATATTTTGGCGCGGGATGTCAAAAATCAGAGGAAATGGATTTTGCTTTGATTCTGTATACAGTGCGAGACCTGATGGAAAAAGATTTCATGGGTACCCTGGATGCTGTTGCAGAAATTGGTTACAAGGCGGTCGAGTTTGCCGGATTTTACGATCATTCTCCACAAAAGATCAAAGAAAAACTGGATGCCCTGGGAATAGCGGCGATCAGTGTTCACGAGGGTTTTGATAAACTGGAAATAAACCTTCAGAAAGTCATCGATTCGAATTTATCGATTGGGAACAAAAATATCGTTTGTCCCAGTATGCCGGGCAAATACCGGAATGATGGCGTGGATGGGGCAAAAGCGTTTTCTGAACAATTAAACCGCTTTGGTGAGACAGTAAAGAATGCCGGAATGCAACTGCATTACCACAATCATGCATATGAATTTGAAAACATCGATGGAACCACGCGAATGGATGTGTTGCTGCAGAAAACGGATCCACAACTGGTTATGATACAGTTTGATGTTTACTGGCTGAGGCGGGGTGGGAAGGATCCCAAAGCCATGATCAGCAAATATTCTGACCGTTGTTCGCTTATCCACATGAAGGACATGGGAGATGACGAAGAGATGAGCGATGTACCGATCGGAACCGGAATTCTCGATATCGGTGGTATCATCAATGCCAGCAGAAAAGCGGGTATCAAGTGGTGTATCGTAGAGCAAGACAATACCAAACGTCCTGCACTTGAGGCCATTGAGATCAGTTATAAAAACATGAGCTCCTTTTTCAGGTCATAAGGCGGCTGCTTGCAAAGCGGGTTAAAGCCTTCAGGGTGTGGCTTTTCCGACAGCCCTGCTGTTATTAACGAGCACTTGGTTACTTTTTTAAAGCCTCAGGCACCGGGGTTTTGCATTGAATTCGGCAGGGTCGAAAGGCATATTTTTCGAAACCAAAAGATATTTTTGGCGTTCTAATTATATCGCAGATTGTTTTTCTTGCATTTTAAGACATTATTTATAACATTATTTTTATTGATCTATTTTTGCAGGAGGACAAAAATGAAAGTATGGCAGGTTTTATTCATTTTTGCGCTGGGTTATCATACGGTCTTTGCGCAAAGCGGAATTATTGATATTCATGCAGGTTACATGAATCCAAAGGATGCAAAGGCGGGAATGCTTATCGGGGGGATGTTTGGGACCAAAGTTGATGAAGCTGTTGACGTGGGTATTGGCTTTGATGTTTTTCACAAATCTTATGCAGATGTCAGTCAGGTTGCTCAATCCGACGCAACCGGTTTGACCAGCAAGACATATGTGACCGAGGTTGATTATAGTCGAACCATTATACCGGTTCATATCGTCATCAATGTAAAAATCCGGGCCGGACGATATTTTGGTTATTTGATAAGGGGCGGCTTGGGATACCAGTTTTTAATCAGCAAAGAACAAAATTATGAACTTGAAACCACTGATACGAGGCGGTATGGGGGTTTGGGATGGCAGGGAGCTGCCGGACTTTATTACAATGTCGGCGATCGTTCCACGTTAACAGCAGACGTTTTTTACAATAATGCCCAGGTCAGCAGGTCTGTTGACAAAAGCACTCGGGGTCTACCCACCCAGGAACGGGTTAGTCTTTCCGGCCTGGGAATTCGTTTGGGCGTAATCCTCGATATAAGATGATAGCCAGGAGCCCTTTGCGAAGTGTCTTTTTAAAGGGTGGATCATATAAACGATTTGATTCACCTTTGTAATTTGGGAACAGTGAAAAATGTATGAACGGCGTATAAATATTGGCTTTGGGGGTACACTTACCCCCATTGTAAAAAAATTGCTGATAATTAATGTAGCTGTATTTCTAATACAGTTCATTTTTCGTGCGGCTTCCTATCCGCTTGAGCCAATATTTGCTCTGATTCCCTATGATGTTATTCATCATTTTACAGTGTGGCAACTGGTAACCTATGCTTTTTTGCATGGCTCCTTTTTCCATATATTTTTTAACCTGTTTGCCCTCTGGATGTTTGGCGGTGATGTGGAACGCGTTCTTTCATCTGATCAATTTATTAAATTTTATTTCATCACGGCCATTGGCGCCGGGATCGTTCAAATGGTAAGCAATTGGGGGGACCAGGTGATCATTCTGGGTGCATCCGGAGCCATTTATGGCGTTCTGGTGGCCTTTGCTGTTTTCTACCCCAATCGGGTCATTACCTTGTTGCTTTTTTTCATTATTCCGATTCGGATAAAAGCAAAATATATGGTAACATTCTTTATCGGATTGTCTCTCTTTTTTGGAATTGAGGGTCATTTTTTCGGTGTGTCTGGTGGTACAGCACATTTTGCTCACCTCGGGGGAGCGTTGATCGGATTTCTTTATCTTCGCTGGCAACATTTGTTGGGAATAACGATTAGAGAAATGCGATGGCGTCAGGAAAAACGGCGCCTTGATCGCTCGCGCAAAAAAGAACGAGATCGCGAGCAGGTGCGTCAACGGGTTGACCAAATTCTCGATAAAATTAATAATGTCGGTATGGATAATATCTCTGAGGAAGAAAGAAAATTTCTCAAGAAAGCGAGCGATTATTTATCTGAGGACTAGGTTGTTTTATATTAAAAGGGTGACAACAGCATTTTTATGGACAAGTCTCCTTTTCTTCTTCCCCAATTTCCTTCCGGCTGCGGATTATATTTCTGTTGTGGACAAGGGAAAAGGTGCTTCCATTGCCACTATCAAAACGATTGAGGCAGGGCGTTATCATTATGTCTCTGTGGAAGAACTGGCTCGGGCGCTTTCTTTTCAAGTTCACAGTGATTCGAGGAAAAAACAGATCGAGCTTCAATTGCTGGATAATACTGTCCGTTTGACCGCTTTTAGCCCGTTTATTAAGATTAATTCCAGACTTGTTCAAATTCCCATAAGTGTGTTGTATCGCAATGGAACGTTTTATATACCACTCGAATTCTTTATACCGCTGTTGTCAGATCTGTCCCTGCCTGTAGAATATAGCCGGGAACACCGGGAAATTTATTTTGGCAGCAGAAATGAAAATCTCGTTAGCGTTGAAATTATTGATTTGGATAATGGTACACTGGCCCGCATTCAAGGTCAGACTTTATTCAAACGATCCAATATTTTTACCAGCGATTCCAACGATTGGTTTTATATTGATTTTTATGGGGGTAAAGTCGATACCAGCGGAACCTTCGATATCGTAAACAAGAGCAATTTTATTTATAATGTAATCCCTATTCAGTTGTCCGAAGAAACCTGCCGCCTCTCCTTTCAATATCGAGGACGGATTAAAGAGAGGCAGGTATCTATAGATGAAAAACAAAGACAGGTTATCATTTCACTTCGAACGCGTGAAAAGATTTCGGATTCTCTGCTGGATGAGCTTGAGAAGGAACGGCAAAAGTGGGAAATCGACACAATTGTTATCGATCCGGGTCATGGTGGTAAAGATCCAGGGGCTATCGGCCGTGCCGGCACTTATGAAAAATATATCGTATTCGAGATCGCCAGAGAATTGAAAAAGCAGCTGCAACGAAACCTTAACGCCAAGGTTATCTTAACGCGCGACAGGGACAGATTCGTTCCGCTTCGGCAGCGAACAAAGTTTGCCAATGAGATGGGCGGCAAACTGTTTGTCAGCATTCATGCTGATGCCAACAGGGTCCGAAGTGTAAATGGATTTACCGTTTATTTTATGGGGCCGGCAAAAACAGAGCAGGCTCGTGAAGTGGCGCAGTTTGAAAATTCTGTAATTCGTTTTGAAGAGTCACAAGATCCCTACGCGAGCATTTCTGATTTGAGTTTTATTCTGGGAGCCAATGCCCAGAATGCATACAATAAAGAAAGCCAGGATCTGGCTGCACTCATCGAGCGTGAATTGTCATTGCATTGTGATATGAAAAGCCATGGCGTTCGCCAGGCGGGATTTTATGTGCTCCATGGGGCCTCTATGCCCAATGTATTGATAGAAACCGGATACATCTCTAACTATCGGGATGAGAGAAAGTTACAGGAGAAGAATTACCAGAAAAACATCGCCCTGGCCATATGCAATGGCATTCTGCATTTTAAGAGAAGATACGAATCCCTCTAGCCTTCAAATTTTATCCCCTGGCGGGACCCTCTTTTACAAAATTCATTTTCCACACTTTGGAAGACTTTATGTTTGTTCAAGGCCCATCGCGGCGCAATCAGAATTTTGTCGGGGGCTTCTGCGGTTAATCTCTGTATTACCATCCGTGAAGGAAGCTCCTCTATAAAATCACAAACCTGTTCCGTATAATCGGCAAGGGATAAAGCTTTTACCTTGCTCCCCCGGTAGAGTTCAGCCATTGGCGTTTCTTCCAGTATAAGGAGCGGATGAATTTTTACTTCGTGAATAACGAGGGCTGCAATCTTTTTAGCAGAAGATATGATTTCCTCTTTCCCTTCTCCGGGAAGGCCGAGCATCATATGGGTGCAGATACGTATCGGTAAGGGCGTTAATCGCTCCACGGCAGAAAGATAATCTTCGTATGAATGACCTCGCTGCATCCTTTCGAGGGTAGAATTATGAGTGCTCTGCAAACCCAACTCGATCCAAAGGTCGGTTTCCCCTGCGATCGTCTTTAAAAGCTCGATCACACCTGCAGACAGGCAATCCGGTCTTGTAGCGATGGACAACCCAACAACGCCTTTATGGTTTATCGCTTTCCGGAACATCGTTTCAAGGACGTCAATCGGTGCATAAGTATTCGTTGAGGCCTGAAAATAGACGATATATTTGTCGATGTGAAGGCGCTCACGCGCCAGAAGAATTCCCTGTTCAATTTGATCATCAATATCAATTTTTTTCAGGGACTGCATCCTGGAGAAACTATCAACGCGGCAAAATATACAACCGTTATAACCGGTTTTGTTTCTCCTGTTAGGACAGGAGAAACCGGCATCAACGCAGACTTTGTATACTTTTTCTCCATACTGATTTTTAAGATATTGGGAAAATTTGTAATAGGGGGGCTGCATTTATTTAACACTTGTATGACAGAAAGAGAGGTTCTTATTTAACAGATGATTAAAAAAAATCAGTCTCCTCTCCTTATTTTATGATTTTTTTTGCTATCATATACTCTAGAATTTTTTCGACACATTCATTTAGCGATAGATCTCCGGTATCGAGAATCAATTCGGCGTTCGCGGGTTCTTCGTAAGGGGCGGAAATTCCGGTGAACTCTTTGATTTCGCCCGCACGGGCTTTTTTATATAATCCTTTTGGGTCCCGTTGTTCCGCTATCTCCAGAGGGACCTTGACGTAGATTTCAATGAACTCATCTTTGTTTAACAATGAGCGGGCTTGATCCCGATCTTTTCTATAGGGGGAGATAAAAGCGGTCATGGCGATAAGGCCGGCGTCGGCAAACAATTTAGCCACTTCGCCTATTCGCCGTATGTTTTCTTCGCGATCCTCAGGAGAAAACCCCAAATTTTTATTCAAACCATGTCGAACATTATCGCCGTCCAAAACAAAGCATAAATGTCCTCTTTCAAAGAGTTTTTCTTCCAAAGCACGCGCGAGTGTCGATTTTCCCGATCCCGAGAGGCCGGTAAACCATATTACAATTCCATTTTGTTGTAATAGATGCTGTCGGTTGTCTTTGGTAATTTGACCGTCGTGCCAGTGAATGTTGGTCGCTTTTTGTACCGTCATGGGATATCCTTTGTCAATTTTGTTTATTTATTTTTTAGACTGATAATAATCTACAAGTATTTTCACAACTTCCGGACGGCTGAACTCCTTGGGTACAGATTCTTCATTTGCCAGCATTTCTCGCAACTTTGTTCCACTGATCAATACCCTGTCTTCTTTATCATGCGGACAGGATTTCATGGAGGCCATACCATCGCACTTGTAGCACCAGAACGTCCAGTCGATTTTCAAAGGTTTAATGGCGAGTTTATCAGAGGGAATTTCATCAAAAATAGTCTGGGCGTCAAAAGGGCCGTAATATTTTCCAACACCGGCATGGTCCCGTCCGATAATCAAATGGCTACAGCCGTAATTTTGTCTAAAGATTGCGTGCAGAACCGCTTCCCGGGGGCCGCCGTAACGCATTTCCATCGGATATACTTTAAGCACCACCCGGTCTTTAGGGTAATACTTTTCCAACAGCGTTTCGTAACATTTCATCCTGACATCAGCGGGTATATCTCCGGGTTTGAGTTTTCCAACCAGGGGATGAATAAGGAGTCCATCGCTTACCTCCAGAGCAATTTTCGTACAATATTCGTGCGAGCGATGGATAGGATTTCTTGTCTGAAATCCGGCGACTGTTTTCCAGTTATGCTCATTGAAAAGGCGACGGGTTTCCTGGGGACGGGCATAATAGTTACCGTAGATTTCCGGATAAGGGCCTTCACTCAGGCATTGTACAGAGCCTGATATATAATATTCTTTTTGCGCATATATTTTTGCTACACCCGGGTGATCCTGATCAGTGGTTCGAAAGACATACCTGGCTTCCTTTTCTTTATCGTAAGCGTAAATATCATGAATGGTCAAAACCCCCATGATTTCATCTGTTTCGTCATCAATCAGAGCTAGTTGGTTGCCCTTTTTGAGCCCGCTTGTTTCATTTTTAGAGGCTGACAGAGTTATAGGGATGGGCCACAGCGTTCCGTCCTGCAAATGCATATGTTCAACAACGGTTTTGTAATCTTCCGGGCCCATAAAGCCCTCGAGCGGACTAAAAGCGCCTATTGCCAGCATGATCAAGTCGGATGTTTCTCGCGATGTCAGACGTAAGGATTTCAGAGTTTTCGCTTTATTGGCCAGTGATTTTTTTTCTTCGCCTTCAACCAATAATGGTTTTAGTTTACCTCCATGCGGGGCGACCAGGTCGGACATGATTTCAGCTCCTTTTTGATTTGTTTTGGTGCGATAAAACAGAGGGTGCCGGGAAAATTTGATTATAACCCTTAACTTAGCAGATTTTTGATTAAATGTCAATGCTTTAAATACTATATCTCTTCGCCAAAACAGAGATATAACGTTATGTAAGAATATATATTGACGTTATGGAAGAAATGGCGAAAAAATAAAAAGACCGTTTATTTTCCCGGATAAGCTTTACCCTCTATTTCAGCTATATATCTCTCTGCCTCCATACCGGACTGACATCCCGAGCCTGCGGCGGTAATGGCTTGACGATAAATGGAATCCTGAACATCGCCGCATGCATATACACCGGGTATATTTGTCCGGGTTCGTCGATCCGTAATAATATTATCGTTTTCATCCAGCTCTATCTGGCCTCGAAATAGATCGACATTGGGATTATGTCCAATAAAGATAAAAACGCCATCGATGTCCAAATGGCTGATTTCACCGGATTTTGTGTTTTTCAATTTGAGTTTTTCTACCGCTTGATCTCCCATTATTTCTTCGACCACGGTATCCCAGATAAATTCGATTTTTTTGTTTTCAAGGGCTCGTTCCTGTAAGATTGCATCGGCCCGGAGCCGGTCGCGTCGATGAATGATGGTTACTTTGGCTGCGTGTCTGGTTAAAAAAATACCTTCATCCAGGGCGCTATTTCCGCCGCCAACCACGACAACATGTTTGTCAGTAAAGAAAAACCCGTCGCAAGTTGCGCAATAAGAAACCCCTTTGCCGATGAACTCCTTTTCCCCGGGAATGTTCAATTTTTTTGGATTAGAACCGGTAGCAATAATAACCGATTTTGTATGATATTCATTATTTTGTGTTTTTACAATTTTTGGATCTTCTTTCAGGTTCACTTTTGTTGCCAGGTCAAAAACAATTTCGGTTCCGAATTTTTTTGCCTGACTTTCGAAGAGCTGGTACATTTCAAATCCACCCAATCCTTCCGGAAAGCCCGGAAAATTTTCCAAATCACTGGTTAGTGTTACCTGTCCGCCTCTTTCGAGTCCGGAGAGCAAAAGAGGGTTGAGGTTTGCTCTACCGGCGTAAATCGCTGCGGTTAATCCGGCGGGCCCGGAACCAATGATAATCACTTCGTGCATTTTATCCTCCAGATTTATAATGATATCAACTTGTTGTTTAGATGTGAGAGAATATAAAACGTTTCCCCTTTTTTAAACGGGATTGGGAATATCTATAAAGTGCACTGTAATATTAAATTTTCTTTCCAGTTCTTTCCCCAGCGCCTGTATACCAAAGCGCTCGGTTGCGTAATGACCGGCAGCAATGAAATGTATATTCTCCTCTTTGGCCAAATGCATCGCCGGCTCTGATGCTTCACCGGTGATAAAAGCATCCAGTCCGGCTTTAATGGCGAGAGTCAGATCTTTTGCGGCCCCACCAGAGCAAAATCCTATTTTTTTAATTTGGTCCGGGCCATATGAAAAGATCAAAGGATTTACCTGGAAGACCTGCTTGATTTTTTTGGTCAATTCTTCAATGGAGAGATCAATATGGCCGGCAAGTCCAACGGTTCCCAACTCTTCAAGGTTGGTTATACCTAGCTGTTTCGCTGCTATCGCATTATTTCCAATATCGGGATGTTTATCCAGTGGTAAATGATATGCCAGAAGTGATATCTCGTGCTCGAAAAGCGTCTTCAGACGTCTTTTGAAATTGTTTTTGATTACTCTCTCATCGCGATCCCAGAGAATTCCATGATGCACAATGATGAGATCTGCATTGAGGTCTGCTGCCTTTTCAAAGAGCTCCAGACTTGCGGACACGGCTGTAACCGCAGTATTGATTTTTTCTTTGCCCTCAACCTGCAAGCCGTTGGGACCATAATCCTGGAACTGATCAACAGCTAATCTTTCATCGAGATATTCAATAATTCTATTGCGATGTACCATGTAGGGGCCGGCCTGTTTATCTCTTTTCTTTAAAATGTATTATGATGTAAAACGTTATCCAGGGGTCTTTTGGGGACGTGTAATACTCCTGATTCGTCTTTATAGTATTTGATCGAATCTGAACTCGGTTCCATAATAGGATGTTCAGCCGCATAGCCCAACGCCAACACACTGTCAATATCATAAGAAGGGGGGATATTCAACAGCTTCTCTATGGCTTCACGATTGATGCTACCCAGCCAACAGGAGCCAATATCCTCATCTAGTGCGATCAGTATCATATTTTCAATAGCGGCACCGACATCCCGTTCTCCGCCCTGGGCGCGGATATTTCGATTCAGCAAAACCACAATATATGCTGTGGGTTCTTGTCCTTGCGGGGGTCTGCCATCCTTCTCCGGTAAATAACCGGCCCACTGGGTGTGTGGAAAGAGGTTGCCGATTATCTCATCGTCATCGACGACGATGAATTCCAGAGGTTGTAAATTGGCGCCTGACGGAGCGAGTCTGCCGCTATCGACAATTGATTTTAAACTGCTAAAAGCTATGCGTCTGGGCTGGAATCGCCGAACCGTTCGGCGGTTATAGATAAGATCTGTTATGCTATTCATAAGTCGAGTCTCCGCATAAGATAAAGCCAAATTTATAAATCGGGAAAACTTGCATCTTTTTCGGTTTACTCCTATATTCCACAGAGATGTAAAATCCGATAAGACGTTATCGATCTATTTTTAATTTAAAGTTTCATGTTTAAAATACAAGTTTAAAATATCTTATCGGCAATAATTCAAAGATCGGCCGGGATTCCTGTCTAAAAATAGTTGAAATTTATAATAATATTGATATATTATAGGAATGTAGGGCAGGAGAAAGTTATGAAACTCAAAGATTTATTATCCAAGGATATCATTCGTATACCGCTGGAAAACCGGGAAAAAAGCAAGATTATTGAAGAACTCGTCGATATACTTTATGAATCCAATCGCATCAGTGATAAAGAGTCTGTTTTAAAAGCGGTTTTGGATCGCGAGGCGGTTATGAGCACCGGTATGGGAGATGGCGTGGCCATCCCTCACGCGAAATCCGATTCGGTTGATGAGTTGGTCGCTGCTTTTGGGATTACCCGTGAGCCGGTTGATTTTGAATCTATCGATGGAAAACCCGTGCGGATGATTTTCTTGTTGGTTGGACCGACTGATCAAACCGGTCCCCATCTCAAAGCACTCAGTCGTATTTCGCGATTAATGCATCGGGAAGATTTTCGTCAAAAATTAGCGGTTTCTCAGACAAGTGTTCAGGTTATTGAGGCAATAGAAGCGGAAGAAAAAAAATACTTTGCCATCTGAGCGATACCGTTTACATAAATTGTATATTCATGGGGTCTCGGGATGAGACCTTTTTTATGTATAAAAACATGGAAAACAAATGAAATTTAAATCTATTACCGGGACCAGAGATATTTTGCCGGAAGAGCAGCCATATTGGCGTTTTATCGAAAAAAAACTCTATGACATTACCACGCTCTATAACTATATGCGCGTTGATCCCCCTATATTTGAAGAAACCGGTCTTTTTTTGCGCGGTGTTGGGGAAACCACGGATATTGTTGAAAAGGAGATGTATACCTTTCAAGATAAAGGAGGCAATTCCCTAACCCTCAGACCGGAATTTACCGCCGGTATCATGCGGCTTTATATTGAAAATGGATTTCATACGCGTCCTAAACCGGTAAAGTTGTTTTCAGTCGGTCCTATTTTTCGATATGAACGTCCTCAAGCCGGGCGTTTTCGTCAACACACCCAATTTAATGTCGAAGCACTTGGTGAACTCGATCCCCTCGTCGACGTTGAAGTTATGTCGATTGCCTGGCAGCTATATAAAGAGTTGGGGTTTTCCGGTATAGAGTTTCAGTTAAACAGTACGGGCTGTCCCCAATGCCGTCCCGCCTATATATCCAAACTCACTGATTATTATCGGGATCATTTTGATGAGATCTGCAAGGATTGTCAGCGACGGCTTGATCAAAATCCTTTACGGCTGCTGGATTGTAAAGTAGAAACCTGTCAACCATTTATTGAAAACGCGCCCATTATCGGCGAACATTTGTGTGAAGAATGTCAAAAGCATTTCACCGCTTTAAAAACCTACCTGGACATCCTGCAACGTCCTTATAAAATCAATCACAAGCTGGTGCGTGGATTGGATTACTATACAAAAACGGTTTTTGAGGTCTGGGCCAGGGGTATCGGATCTCAATCCGCAATGTGCGGCGGCGGGAGATATGATGGATTGGTTGAACAATTGGGAGGACCGCCAACGCCGGGAATAGGATTCGGTTCCGGTATTGAACGCATTATCTTGAGCATGAAGGAACAGAACATTACACCGGAGCCTTTGCCTGCTCCTAAAGTATATATTGTGCATAACGGGCTGGAAGCTCGACATCTGGCATTGAATATTGTCTTTGATCTTCGGGAGGAAAAAATTGCTGCCATTTTGGGATTTGGTGATCGTAGCTTCAAATCCCAGCTGCGTGACGCCAATCGCCAGGATGCCGATTTTGCTGTTCTTATCGGTGAGGATGAGGTCAAAAATAACATTTTAACGGTTAAAAACCTGCGTACCGGAGAGCAAAAATCCGTTGCTGGTAATGAGCTGGTAACGTTTTTTTAGGTAAAACGGGATATTTTTTGCGTGAACTCGGCAAAAATCAGATAAAACAGATTCGCTCCTTGCAAACGAAAAAGGGGAGAGTGAGTAATCCTTTTTTTTTGATTGAGGGGCTCTATCTATGTCAGGAAGCTCTGGAAGCCAAAAATCAGATTGAAAAATGCATCATCAGCAAATCTTATCTGACCGATTTGCGTTCAAATTCGTTTTTTGAATCCATCGAGCAAAGGAATATACCCACCTTTACGATTCCGGATAACGACTTGAAAAAAATATCCGATACCACCTCTCCGCAGGGTATCGCCATGATCGTAAAAAAACCGCATTATGATTCCGATGAGGTATTGAAAAAGGCACGATCCAATATATTGCTTTTGGATGATTTGCAAGACCCGGGTAATGTCGGTACGATCATTCGTACCGCCAGATGGTTTGGTATTGATGCGATTTTTCTCGGTAAAAATTCTGTAGAATGTTTTAATTCCAAGGTAGTGCGGGCCACCATGGGTGCTATTTTTTATATGCCATTTTTCGAGGATAACGATCTCAGATTGGTTATTGAGGAGTTGAGACATAAAAAATATAAAATATTTGCCTCAGTACGAGAGAATGGCAGGAGCATCGCCACTGTTAAAAAACCTGAAAAAGCCGCAGTTCTGATCGGGAATGAGAGCCAGGGAATAGATCCAAATTTATTAAGACTTTGTGATGAAAAAATCACTATATTATCCAGGGGCTCGGGAGATTCTTTAAATGCTGCAATAGCATGTGGAATTATTTTATATGAGATGAATCGATATGAATAATTTTCGCAGAGATATCATTCCCACCCGGCACATTGCCATCATTTTTTTGGTCACTTTTTTTATGGTCATGCTGATCGGCGTCATGTTGATGCGTTTTTTGGATCAAAAGTTTGTTTTATTGGCTGAGGTTTTTATTGTCATTCCGGCATACGTCTATGTGCGCTATAAGCATTTTTCTGTAAAGAGAGTGTTTCGCTTGAACGCGATCAGTTTGCGGATGGGGATTTTATCTTTTTTCATCGCTGTATCCACAATCGTAATAACCGACGAGATGGATCGAACTCTCAGATCGTTTTTCCCAATACCGTCATGGTGGCAGGATGCCATGAAGGCTGTGGTAGAAATTCAAACCATTGGGGATGGCATTATTATTATCTTGGCGGCAGTCTTGTTGGCAGGAGTTGCTGAAGAGATGATATTCCGCGGTTTATTGCAGCGTTCGCTTGAATACGAGCGCGATCCTTTTTTAGCAGTTGTTTTATCTGCCGTTTTTTTTGCGCTTGTACATTTTAATCCCTGGACCGCATTGCAGATTACGTTTCTCGGCCTCGTTCTTGGCTATTTGAGTTGGAAAAGCAAAAGTATTTATCCGGCAGTTTTATTGCATGCGCTCAATAATTTGGTCTCTATCGTGGTTCTCAATCTTGACAGTGCCGATTTGAGTATTTATGCCGGGAGAATACATGTAAAATATTATTGGGTTCTGCTGGCCATTTTTGTCCTACTGTTTTCACTGTGGGGATTTAATCGAGAAAGTGAAAGATTCTATCATAATGGAGGATTTAGAAATGAAGACTGGTGATTTGCCTGCTGTTCGAATAGGGATGATTCAGGAGGCTGAACAGATTACCTTCAAATGTACATCCGACTTTAAGGCAAAAACGTTAGATGGTGAGACTCTCTTCGTCGGCGAAAAGGATCGTGAATATAAAGCAACAGTCGCGAATTCCGCGCCGGCCCAAATCGATTATTGTGTACGAATGGCTATCGTGGCGGAAAAAGACGAGGCAGAAAAATTACAAAGAGAGTTACAATCTAAAAATATCGACTCCGTTTTATGGCATCCGGGTATCGTTTTAGAGCTGGGAGATACGACTATTGATAATCGCGAATATTGGGTTGTCAGTAAAGGCTATGCGAGTAAAAATGAAGCAGAAAAATTTGCTCAGGATTATCAACACATTGGTCAGACTCTGGTTGTCAAGGAAATAGTCGAGGAGGCACAGGGGGAGATAGCTCTGGAAGGCAACAAGATTACTGAAGCATTGCGGATTGAACCGCAACAGGATGAGGCCTTTCTTTTTTTAAAAGATGTCACTGTCGGGATTGAATTTCATTGGCAGCATAAACGCACGCAAAAGTTACCTGGTGTTCTTGAAATCGACATCAATCATCAGGGAAAGCTGGCAGCCATCAATGAGCTTGATATTGAAACCTATCTGGTTAGCGTCAATTCATCCGAAATGACGTTTGAAAACCCCATCGAGTTGCTCAAGGCCCAGACCATAGCTGCCCGCAGTACCATATTGGCGACCATGGGTAAACACCACTATGAGGAAAAATTCCACCTCTGTTCAGACGATCATTGCCAGTGCTATCATGGAGTGGAAAATATTTCAGATGCCTCTGTAGAAGCCGCGCGCTTAACATGTGGAGAGAATTTACTTTATCATGACAGGGTCTGTGATGCGAGATATGCAAAGATATGCGGCGGTGTAATGGAGGGATTTAATTATGTATGGGATGATAGAGAAATTCCTTATCTCGTGCCCGGAACGGATGGGAAGGAAGAGCTGGATTATCCACTGGATAATGGAGAAAAAGTCAAAGAATACATCGATAGTCATCCCGATGTTTTTTGTAATACGGAAAAGTACAAAATCACTTCTTCTTTACCCTATAATACAACTGAATTATTTCGCTGGAAAGTGAGCTATGATAAAAAAGAGCTGGAAAATATCATAAGGGAAAAACTACGCGATGATATTGGTGAATTAATCGATTTGATCCCCGGGGAACGAGGCGCTTCCGGAAGACTGGTCTATTTGGATATTGTTGGCAGCAAGAAGAATGTACGCATCGGTAAGGAGCTCGCAATCCGGCGAGCGCTCTCCAAAAGCCATCTATACAGCGCTTGTTTTTATATTACAAGAGATTTGAACCAGACAGGGAAAATTGAAACGTTTCATCTTCACGGGGCGGGCTGGGGACACGGTGTCGGTTTGTGTCAGGTTGGTGCTACCGTTATGGCTCAGCTGGGATACAACTATAAAGAGATCTTGTCGCATTATTATAAAGAAAGCAGCCTGAAAAAGCTTTACTCATAGAGTCATACTCTGATTTCAGCTGTCCGCAAAACCCCGTAAATGTTACTATGTCTTTTTGAACGGTTTAAATTCTAAACAGTGGACAGTGAGCGTGACCCCCAAGATGAAGATTGCGATTCTAAGCGGTGAATTATCCTCCGGAATGCAGATGTATTTGCTTCTATGTGATAAACATTCGGTACAGGTAGCGACTGAGGTGGAGGAGTTGTTAAAGCTTTTAAAGAATGAAAAATACGATTTAACCTTTCTTGATTTCGGCACCAACAGTGCCTACTCGATGCAGTCAAAATGCACCAGTGATTTGATGCGGCAAATTAGTAAAATGCAACCCAATTTGCGCCTCATAGGTGTATGCGACGAGCAGGAGAAAAGAGGCCGTGATTGGGAGGGCCATTTTTATGGCTTTATCACGCGCCCGATAAATTCTGAAGAATTGTTGAAATTCGTTCAAGAATAGAACGGCATATTGCATACGGATAGAGGGATTCGTTTGAATTTAATCATCGCCGTTGAATTCCTGTTGCATTTTTTGTAATTTTGGCCTAAGTTTGGATATGAAGATTGAAAGCGATTTTCTCGTTATTGGAAGCGGTATAGGTGGCTTGAGTTGCGCTCTTCACTTGGCTAAACAGGGTAATGTATCGCTTGTAACCAAGAAGGAAAAGGCTGATTCCAATACCAATTATGCCCAGGGTGGGATTGCTGCTGTCTTGTCCGAAACGGATACTTTTGAACAACACATCAAAGATACACTTGAAGCCGGTGCCGGGCTGTGTCATCGCGATGCGGTTGAAAAGATTGTCAGAGAAGGACCGCAACATATCCACCATCTGGAAGAAATCGGGGTAAATTTTACCAAAAAGAAGACCGGCGTTTATGACCTCGCCAGGGAAGGGGGTCACAAGGCATATCGGATTGTACATGTTAAGGATCATACGGGCAGAGACCTTGAAAAAGCGCTGTTAAACGCGGTCAAGGCAGAATCCCGTATTAAAGTATATGAAAATCATATTGCTATAGATTTAATTACCGAACATCACATCTTTGAACCCCAGCCCAGAGATCAGGCGTCTTTGCACTGCTGGGGCGCTTATGTTCTGGACTCAAAAGCAGAAGTGGTTGTTCGGTTTTTGGCAAAGGCGACAATTTTGTCAACCGGTGGTTGCGGCCAGGTCTATTTGCATACCACCAATCCGGACATTGCCTCCGGAGATGGCATCGCGATGAGTTACCGAGCCGGTGCCCGGATTGCCAACATGGAATTTATGCAGTTTCATCCGACAACGCTGTATCATCCTGATGCCAACTCTTTTCTTATCAGTGAGGCCGTCCGCGGATACGGAGCCCGATTGCTTACCAGGAGCGGAGAAGAATTCATGCAGGGTTATCACCCCATGGCTTCACTGGCTCCGAGGGATGTTGTCGCACGGGCCATCGATAATGAGCTTAAGAAACGCGGTGACTCGTGTGTTTATCTTGATATCTCTTTTAAGGATCCCGAGTCGGTTCGAAGCAGATTTCCAAACATTTATGAAAATTGTTTAAAATATAAAATTGATATTACCAAAGAACCTATACCGGTTGTACCAGCGGCGCACTATTCCTGCGGTGGTGTCAGAACCGGTCTTGATAGCGCGACATCCATATCCGGGTTGCTGGCGTGTGGTGAAGTTGCTTGTACCGGGGTCCATGGGGCCAACCGCCTGGCATCTAACTCCTTGCTCGAAGCCGTTGTTTTTGCCCGGGAAGCAGCCACAAAGGCGGTTGAGTTGTTGCGAACAAATGTGCAAATTCCCAATATTCCGCCATGGGATGATACAGGAACCTTTAACAGCGAAGAATGGGTGCTTATTTCACACGACAAGAAGGAAATTCAAACCCTCATGTCTGACTATGTCGGTATTGTCAGATCTAATCTTCGGCTGGAGCGGGCCCTGAGCCGGATGCGACTGATTGGGCAGGAAATAGAAAATTTTTACAAACGTACCAAAGTGACGGAAGAGCTGGTTGAATTGAGAAATCTGGCAACGATTGCACAGTTGATCATTTCCTGTGCATTGCTTCGTAAAGAAAGCAGGGGATTGCATTTTACCACCGATTATCAAAAACCAAATGATGATAAATTTTTAAAGGATACGAGTATTCAAAAATCTGCAATATAAAGCGAGGTGAATATTTTGGGAACTTTTTTATTTATTGCCACACTTTTTGCTCTTTTTATCATGTTGGGTGCAGATTTTTTCAGTCAATGGTATCGTCGTTTTCTTATCAAACGGGGTTTTGCTGCCAATGTTACAAAGTCGTTTATGCATTTGTTCTGGCTGGTGCTCGCCATAATTTTTTGGTTCGGGTTGCTCGATCATGGCTTGCCGAAGGTTTTTGATATAGCGTATGTTTTGTACTCTTTATTCGTTTTTTCTGTTTATGGACTGATAAAATCATTTAAATCAAGGGATTAATTGTTACTTTACTGAGGGATGGGGAACTATGATTATTAATCGGATAGTGGTAAAGGCATTCAAGTCCATTTATGACCTGGATCTGGAATTGAATCGCAAAATGAATGTCCTTATAGGGGCGAATGAAAGCGGAAAAACCAATATTTTGCAAGCCATTGAATCTTTTAGTTTCGATAAAATATTTGATACCTCTTTAACTTGTCAGTATTCTGAAAGATATGCACTTGGTAAATGTCCCGAAATTGCATTAACATTTGCAGATATTAGTAAGGAAGATCGACGCAATCTCGTTCAGATTTCTGAAAAATTCAAACAAACTGAATCTTTCAGTATTCGAAAAGAAGGCCCCGAGCTTACCGATTATCATCTCCTCATTGAAAATGAAGAGGTGCCATCGATAAATTTCAAGAAATTCTTTACGTTTTTACCAAAATTGTTATACTTTCGCGATATTCCTCTGCTGAAAAACCAGGTCAGTCTGGAAAATTTGATTTCAACCGATCCGCAGTTTTCCACGGAGAGGAATTTGCTCAAGATCGGGGCTATTGAGGATTATAACATTTTATTTGAAGACAGTACCCGGGGCCGTCGAACGATGGATGAAGCCGGACGCATAATTACGGAACAGCTTCGGAGAGTTTGGTCTCAAGAGTCCTCAATCGAGATTAAATTGAATGTAAATGGAAAGGTCCTTTATATTGACTTTTCCGACGACACAACCGTTTTGGATACACCGGAATCTCGCAGTTTGGGCTTTCGCTGGTATCTTTCTTTTTATGTTAATTTTGCCGCCCAAACTTTTCAGAGCAAGGCCCATGAATATATATTTTTGATCGACGAACCTGGAATTCACCTTCATCCCGGAGGTCAAAAAGATTTGAATAAAGTACTGGAAGAATTGGCAATAAAAAACCAATTGATTTTTACAACACACTCACCATTTATGATTAATCGCGAGCACCCCGAACGCGTTTTACTGGTTCTTAAGGATAAAAACGGTACCAAGGTCGATACCGAAGCTTATCGTGAGAACTGGAAGCCCCTGCGAAAACAAATTAATATTATTGCCGGTGACCTGTTCTTTTTTACCAATCCAAGCCTTGTTCTTGAGCTTCCGATCAAAAAGCGTTCCAAGATTCTGGACAAATTGAACAATTAACGACGCTTTCAATTATTCACCCATCTAAACAGACCCGGAACGGATGTTGATTTTAATCAGGGCTCAATGTTTTGCATAAAGATATGCAAAAACACTTTGGCGTCATCCAGTGTATTGGAAATGAAGGCAAATTCATTTGGCTGATGTGCACAATCGGCAATGGTTGACCATACTGCCGTGGGAAAGCCGGCCCGCCTGAAAAAGGCAGCGACTGTTCCGCCGCCGATTCCAATTGTTTCCGCTTTTATCTTCTTGATTTCATCAATGGCTTTTTGCAAAGCTTTGACGACAGGGGCATCTTCAGGCGTAGGCGGCGCAGCTTGTGAGCGTTGAGGATATGAAATACTGCACTTGACCCCTGTTGTGTGTTCAACCTCTTTAACCATCTCCTTTATTTTCTTTTCAACATCTTGTAACGAATATTGAGGCAAAACGCGACAATCCAGGTAAAAAACATCTTTGCCGGGTATCGTATTGACATTATCGACATTGCTTTCTCTTTTTGTGGGCTCAAAGGTACTGATCGGTGGGTCAAAGACAGGATCTTTTTTGCCGAATAGTTGGTGAAGTTTGTCCAGTTCAACGATGAGGCGGGCGGCAGCACGATGGGCATTGATACCCAGTTCCGGTGTGGAGGCATGGCACTGCATGCCCTCGAGCTCAAATTTTACCCACAGAATACTCTTCTCCGCCACCTCGATATACTTGCCTTTCTCGTCACCAGCGTCCGGCACAAGAATCAGATCGCCCGCCTTAAAAATATCGTTGTGATTTTTGAGAATGTAATCAAGACCGAATTTATTACCGGTCTCCTCGTCAGAGACAATTGCCAATCCAATATTATATTGGGGTTGTACGCGGTTTTTCTGTAATGCTTTAATGGCCAATAATGCTGAAACCAGTCCCTGATGATTATCTTCTACTCCGCGACCAATGATTTTATCATTTTCAACATGTAATTTGAATGGATCCGTATTCCACATTTGCCTGTCACCGGCAGGCACAACATCAAGATGGACCATGATCCAAATCGTTTTGGTGTTCACCTTTCCGGGTATTGTGACAATAAAATTTGGCCGGTGACCACCCGGGACTCTATTATCGGGAGCATTGTATTCTTTGATGTCGGGAATATTCCATTTGTTTAAGAGGGATTTGACATAATCTGCTTTTTCTTTCTCCCCCGTGCCGCCATAATCCGGTCCGATTGCTTGGATGGAGACCAGCTTTTTCTGAATATCGATTACGGTCTCTTTTTCAGCATCTATTAAAGCGAGAAGATCATTTAGCGTCATCTGTTTTTCCTTTTACTGTTTTGAAATGTTCGACAGCCTTGCCGGTGGAACCAGAAATTGTGATAATTCACCTTCATTGAAAACAAGATCGAGAATAGAGAGATTTTCTATAAAACCTTTATATTGCTGATGGTATGATTTAAAATACGGTTCCTGGATGTAAATATCAAATCCTTTGTCGGTTACCATTTTTATATCGATCAGATTCTTTTCGAATGATTCCAGGAGATAAATTGTACAACCGGTTGCTTCCAACCAGCGGATCACCCGCTCAGTACGATCCTGGACAGATACAAGATCGCTTGATTTTATCATTAGGGAAGATAAATGCAAAGAACGCATCGAAAATAAACACGTTTGCAACAACAATTGATCGAGAGAAAGCGATTGTGATAAGAGGTCTTGTATTTGTTCAATATAAAAATAAAAATACGGTGCATTGTGATAATGGTTGTACAATGTTTTCAGATGCGAATTTTTCCAGCGATCATTTTTGACAATTTTAACGCGATGAACCAAAGTATTTTTTTGTCCTTTTGTATAGACAGGAATGGTTAACCAGAGTTTGCCGCAATCGCTCTTTACCGGTGTTCGATTGATTAACGAGTGCTTTTTGAATTTAAACGTATCAGCAAAAATGACTTTATCTGCTGCGGCTATTTTGCTGCATATTTTAAGGGTTGGAAAGTAGGCTGGTTCAACGACTGTGAGTTTCATAGCAAGCGTTGATACAGAGTGAGCAATTTTTTTTCTTCATGCTTCCAATTAAAATTGCGGAAAACAAAATCGTGTCCATTGTTTCCGAGAGTGGAACTCAAATTTTCGTCATCCAGAAGAATGACCACTTTTTGATACAAATCATCTGGATCTGTTGGGTCGAACAGCATTCCTGCACCAGAGTCACTGATTATCCTTTCAAGACTCGGCAATCGACTCGCCACCACCGGAAGCTTGCAAGCCATATACTCAAAAATTTTATTGGGGGCGAACATTTTCATCGTATGTTTCTGCGGCAGAAAGGGGGCCAATCCGATCCGCGATGAGAAAAGATGTTTTGGGACTTGCTGGTGTGGAACCGGAGGTAAAAACTCTATCTGTGTCGAAAGGTTGTATTCTTGCATCCATTTCAAAGTGTTGATCTTGACATGTTGTTCGCTAAAGGTTCCCAGACATACGAGTTTGATATGAGGATGACTTTGCACAAGTCTGGTCATCATCTGTATCAATGTTTGGATGCCACGTGCCTGTGACAAATTGCCCAGATAGATTATCTTGTCCTCTCTGGCAATTGCTTTATAATTTTCATTTTGAAATATCTCCAGCCGGGGAAAGTTTTGTACCAAAACCGTGAGGCACTTTTTGCGTTCAAAACGGGGCTGTTGATCCGGGACCACGCACACCACCGCATCGAGGCATTTTGCCAGCAAGGGTTCAAAAAAAGCAATTGATTTTGACAGAACGGGTTTGAACCATTGCGGGTACCAGGTCCGTTCATAGGCCACTTCGGGATAGTTTTCGTGGCAATCGTAGATCACCGGTTTTCTCATAATGTGTTTCAAGGCACATCCAACCGGTAACAGCTCCGGATCATGAAAGTGATAAAGATCTGCTTTTTCGCGAATGCAATGGGATAACATTTTAAATATGCTTAAAAATCGCCAGAGCCGGTGTTTTCCTCTTTTTATTTCTTTTATCTTGATTTCATCACGAAACTTTTTATGGATTTTACCGGCCACCAGCAGTACGACATTGTAATCCGCTTCGAAGAGAGATCGTGCCTGCCGGTGATATATTCTGACATCAAAGGGGGGATGGGCGGTTGTAAATATACATATCTTTTTATGCATTTGGGGCTACCCGGCCAATCCGGAAATAGAATCTTTTATGATTCGAAAAGCATGCTGAGACCAATTCTGCCTCTTTCCTTGTCAACATTGATGATCCTCACCGTAACGATATCGCCCACTGAAACAATATCCAGCGGATGTTTAATATATTTCTTTGACAGTTGACTGATATGAACAAGGCCGTCCTGCTTGACACCTATATCGACGAATATGCCAAAGTCGATGACATTGCGTACAGTTCCCTTTAAAATCATGTCAGGAGCGAGATCATCCATGCTCAGGACATCGTTTCTTAAGATGGGCTTGGGCATTTCGTCGCGGGGATCTCTGTTGGGTTTTTCCAGACTGTCGATGATATCCATCAGAGTCTCAATGCCACAGCCACAAATTTCCGTCAATGTTTGCATGGAAATCTTTTTGCTTTCGACTTTTTCCCTGACAATGGAGCCCCGGGCTCTGACAGCTTTAATTTCGAGCCCTAAATGACGGAGCAATCTCTCGGTTACAACGTACGATTCCGGGTGTACGGCAGTGGAGTCGAAAAAAATGTCGCTGTTAGGGATTCTCATAAAGCCTGCCGACTGGGTAAAGGCGTTTGCTCCCAATCCTTTTATACTTTGCAATTGCTGGCGGTTGATAAAGGGACCGTTTTGTTCACGATATTCAACAATGCGATCAGCCACTTGTTTGTTGATTCCTGCAATATATTTCAGCAAGGACGCAGAGGCGGTATTTACGTCCACGCCTACCTGATTCACAGAGGATTCCACAACGTGATCGAGGGTTTCTGCAAGTTTATTTTGATCTACATCGTGTTGATACAAGCCCACCCCAATGGATTTGGGGTCAATTTTGACCAGTTCAGAAAGCGGATCGAGCAAACGCCTCGCAATTGAAATATTTCCTCTCATCGAGGCGTCCAGTTGTGGAAATTCTTTTTTGGCGACAGGGGAGGCGGAGTAAACCGATGCTCCAGCCTCGTTGACGATGGTATAATGACACTCGATTTCCAGTTCCGCGAGGATTTCAGCCACAAGTTTTTCTGTTTCGCGGCTGGCGGTTCCGTTACCAATGGCGACAATTTTTATATTAAAAGCTTGAATAAATTCGGTTATTGTCTCTTTTGCTTCCTGCCAGCGACTCTGGGGAGGATGAGGAAATATCGTATCTCCCTGAAGATATTTTCCGGTGGGGTCGATAACCGCAACTTTACAGCCGGTACGATATCCGGGATCAATCCCCATTATGTAATTGTTGTGCATCGGGGGTGTCATTAAAAGGGCGTACAGATTTTTTGCAAAGACCTGGATGGCGTGATTGTCTGCGCGTTCTGTCAGCAATTTGCGAATTTCGCGTTCAATGGCGGGCGCAATTAAACGACGATAGGCATCAGCAATGGCGGCAGTGAGCAGGTCGGTAAAAATACTTTCATTATTGGTAATATAAAGCTTGCGGATGTGTTGGTTCATTTCTTTTTCCGATACATCGATGCTGACCTGTAAAAAATGTTCGCGTTCTCCACGGTTAATCGCCAGTATACGATGCGGTGGAACGGTTTTCACCGGTTCGGAAAATTCTTTATATATTTCATAATCCTGACAGTTCGCCGGTTCTTTTGCTTTTGAAGATAAAAATCCCCCTGCAAGGGTTGCTTTGCGGATGATTTTTCTGATCTGTGCATCCTCGGAAATAATTTCTGCAACGATGTCACTAGCTCCGGTCAGGGCCTGTTCGGCGGATTCAACTCCTTTTTCGGCGTTTATAAAAGTTTTAGCATATTCGATGGGATCTCCTTTTGTAATTTCTTCTTTCAATATGAGATCCGCGAGGGGCTCCAAGCCTTTTTCCCGGGCGATAATTCCCCGGGTACGCCGTTTTGGCTTATAGGGCAAGTAGAGATCTTCAACCTCCTGTAACTTGGTTACCGCCTTAATTTGCGATTCAAGCTTCGGGGTGAGTTTACCTTGTTCGGCAATACTCTTCAAAACGGTCGCTTTGCGCTCTTCCATATGACGAATGTATCGGATCCGATCCCATATAGCCCGTATCTGCTCCTCATTCAATGAACCGGTAACTTCTTTTCGATACCTGGCAATAAAGGGGACAGTGTTATCCTTGTCCAATAGATCGATAGTGTTTTTTATCTGATGTTTAGCCAGGTTGAGTTCTGCAGCGATCTGTTCAACGATTTCATGTGGTTCCACGGTCTATCCTCATTGTTGGTTGATTTGAAATAGTCTAGAATATAATTGGACGGAAAGAGAAAATCAAGCGCTTTTCCTGAGGATGTTGAAAAAGTCGTTGTCTTTAAATATGCAATCTTGTACTTTGTATTCAAAATTATCCTAATACTTTGAGCAGGTGATCAATGAACGTAAAGCGATTTATATTCTCCATATTGTTGTTGCTCGGCTGCAACTCTGAGCCGGCGAGGCTGATTATTTTTAACGCAAAGGTGTGGACTGTTGACCAGAAAAATCCTGTGGCTGAGGCCGTTGTTGTTCAAGGCAACCGCATTGAATATGTCGGATCTTCAGATAGTGCTCTGACTTTTAAAAATGGCAACAGCCGGATTTTGGATGCCGGACACCGCCTGATGCTACCGGGTTTTAATGATGCGCACTTGCATTTCCTCAGCGGTGGAATGCAAATGATGAATATAAATTTGATTTCCTGTAAAACCCTTGCCGAAATACAGCGCAGAATAGCTGAAAAGGTTGCAGAACCCGGCAAGAACAAATGGATTACCGGCAGAGGCTGGGATCATACGGTCTTTAATAAGGGAATTTGGCCTCACAGAGTAATGATCGACAGTGTTTCATTAGATAATCCTGTTTTCATCAGAAGAGTGGATGGTCATGTTGGATGGGCAAATACATCTGCAATCAAAGCCGCCGGAATCGATGACAAAACGATATCCCCGGAGGGAGGTGAAATTCTCAGAGATGAAAACGGCGTTCCGACCGGGATTTTTAAGGAATCTGCAATGTCCCTGATTGAACGCGTTATCCCACCCCCGGATGAATCACAGAAATTGCTTGCTATTCATAAAGCCCTGGAACATGCGCGTAAGCTCGGCATAACCTCTGTACAGGACAATTCCGGAATTTATAGCATCAAATTATATAACAAATTGGATGAAATGAACGAGCTGACACTCAGAATATCCGAGTGGATGGATTTTGATTTGCTGCGAAAACCGGATTCACTGCTGAAAACGATACAGCATTACGAGCCCTATAGCAAAAATAATATACTGCGCCTGGGGTTGTTAAAAGGATTTGTGGATGGAACGCTGGGATCTCGTACCGCATTGCTCTTTGAACCCTATAGCGACGATCGCTCTACCACCGGATTGCCACAATACAGCGAAGAAGAGCTCACCAAAATGATCTGCCTTGCTGAGAGTTTGAAATATCAGGTGGGATTGCATGCCATTGGAACCCGGGCCTGCTGGATGGCGCTCAATGGTTTTTCTCTTGCCAAAGAACAATATGGTTTGCGCGACAGCCGGCATCGTCTTGAACATGCCCAAATTCTGTTGCCTGAAGATATTAAACGGATTGGTGAGTTGAACGTGGTGGCATCCATGCAACCCACACACTGTACCTCTGACCTGAGATGGGCATACGAACGGCTTGGGCGACGCTGCGAAGGGGCCTATGCCTGGAAGCAGATTTTGCAAAACGAAGGCAAGATTGCATTTGGTACGGATTGGCCTGTAGAGCCGCTTGATCCCATGCGTGGACTGTATTCAGCGGTGACGCGTAAACATATTGACACGAACTTACCAATCGGTGGCTGGTATCCGGATGAGCGGTTACGCATTGAAAAGGCGATAGAATTGTATACTTTGGGGTCGGCTTTTGCCGAATTTCAGGAGCATATAAAAGGCAGCATAGAGCAGAACAAGCTGGCAGATCTGATTTTGTTATCGAAAAACATTCTTTCCGTTCCACCGGCTGATATTCTAACAACCAGAGTGGAATTAACGGTTTTCGATGGTGAAATTGTGTACCGGTCTTCCTCTTTGTAAAGAAGGGATTTTATGATTTACGTTTTGACCAGTTGAGCAACCACTTCAACATGAGCTGTATGGGGAAACATATCAAGGGGTTTTATTTTTTGCAGATGATATTTTCCCTGGCACATTATTGCCGCATCCCTGGCCAGCGATGCCGGATTACAGGATACATACACGACTCGGTCAGGATCAAGTTCGAGGACGGTTTCCAGCGTATCCGGATGCATCCCCGCGCGGGGAGGGTCGATGACCATCACATGCGGCCGGCCATGATTTTTTGTCATTTGCCCATACGAATGTTTTAAATTTTTAAGATCCATTTCTACAAATCTGCAGCTGGAAACGTTATTCCTGGTTTGATTTCTCTCCGCATCCCGGATTGCATCCGCCACCGATTCAAATCCAACGACCTTTTTCGCATGAGGGCTGAGATAGAGTGAGATGGTACCCGCACCGCAATATAAATCATAAACCGTTTCGTTACCACTTAATTCCGCATAATCGACGACAGTATCATATAGATTTTTTGCCTGTTTACTGTTTGTTTGAAAAAAAGAGTTGGCTGATATTTCAAATTCAAATCCACCCAAAGATTCGACAATGGTTTTTTCACCAGCCAGAAGATATTCCTCCTCAGAAAAAGAGACGCTGGATTTGCTCATTGTT